>NZ_JBSFGS010000007.1:216108-318447 GCF_053596675.1 Kitasatospora sp. NPDC001664 | reverse complement strand
GACCACCACGAAGACCGAGATGAAGCCCTCCTCGCCGAGGATCCGACGGTCCTTCAGCGAGGCCTCGGCCCCGCCGCACCCCGGCCCCCATCACCGAGGAACCCCTGATGACCACCGTCACCGAACAGCCCGCCCGGCAGGTCCTCCCCGCCGAGGAGAAGCACGCCGAGGAGCTGGCCTTCCTGGCCGCCCACGACAGCGGCCCGCGCCCGCCCGGCTGGGCGCTCACCCCGAGCGCCGTCGTCACCTTCGTCTGCGGCAGCGACGGCGCGCTGACCCTCGCCCCCGCCCGCCGCAAGGGCACGAAGCTGCCCGCCTCGCTGACCGTCAGCCGCAAGTTCGTCGGCGACCGCGCGCTGGTCGAGCGCTGCGTGGTCACCCTGGCCGGGGAGCGCGGACTGCTGCTGGTCGGCGAGCCCGGCACCGCCAAGTCGATGCTCTCCGAGCTGCTCTCCGCCGCCGTCAGCGGCACCAGCGAGCTGACCGTCCAGGGCACCGCCGGCACCACCGAGGACGCCTTCCGCTACGGCTGGAACTACGCGCTGCTGCTGGCCCAGGGACCCACCCCGCAGGCGCTGGTCGCCTCGCCGGTGCTGACCGCGATGCGCAGCGGGAAGGTCGCCCGGATCGAGGAGGTCACGCGCTGCCTCCCCGAGGTCCAGGACGCGCTGGTCTCGATCCTCTCCGACCGGCGGGTCTCCGTCCCCGAGCTGGCCGGAACGCCGGACGCCACCGTGCCGGCCGCGCCCGGCTTCACCGTGATCGCCACCGCCAACCTGCGGGACCGGGGCGTCTCGGAGATGTCGGCCGCGCTCAAGCGCCGCTTCAACTTCGAGACCGTGGAGCCCATCGCGGACGCGGCCGCCGAGACCGCCCTGGTGCGGGAGCGCGCGGGCTCCGCCGTCGAGCGGGCCGGGGCCGCCTTCGGCGTGGACGACGCGGTGCTGGACGCCCTGGTGACGGTCTTCCGCGACCTGCGCAGCGGCCGCTCCGCCGAGGGCTGGGACGTGGAGCGCCCCGGCACCGTGATGTCCACCGCCGAGGCCGTCCAGGTCGCCTCCTCCCTCGGCCTGGCCCGCGCCTACCTCCCCGGCACCTCCGCCGACGCCCTCGACCTGATGCCCGGTCACCTCCTGGGCGCCGTCCGCAAGGACGACCCCGCCGACCACGCGCGCCTCCTCGGCTACTGGGACGGCCCCGTCCGCCGCCGCGCCGAGGACGGCTCGGCCCTGTGGCGCCGCCTCTGGGACCTGCGGGAGAACCTCCGGTGACGACGCCTCAGACCTCCGCCCCCGGGGCCCCGGCGCACCCGGGCGCGGCCGGCGGCCGTGCCGACGCCGCCCTGCGCGGCGCGGCCACCACTCCCGCCCCGCCCTCCACCGCCGCAGGCCCGGGCAGCGGCGCCGCGGCAGCCGACCCGCGGGCGGCGATGGCCGAACTGGCCGACGGCGACGGGCCGCTCCTGATCGGGGTGCGGCACCACAGCCCGGCGCTGGCCGCCGTCCTGCCCGAGCTGCTGGCGGCGGCCGCACCGCAGGTGCTCTGCGTGGAGCTGCCCGCCGACTTCGACCGCTGGCTGCCGCACCTGGCCGACCCCGGCACCGTCGCCCCCGTGGCGCTGGCCGGTGCCGGAGCGGACGGGCGGCTCGGGTTCTACCCGTTCGCGGACTTCTCCCCCGAGCTGGCCGCGATCCGCTGGGCACACCACAACGGGGTCGAAGTACGCTGCTGCGACCTGCCGTTGGGCGATGCCGGCTGGTCCGCCTCCGGGCCGTCCGAGGCCGAGGCCGAACGCCCAGGGCCGTCCTGGGCCGACGGCCTCGTCGCCGGGAACACCGGCCGGGCCGGTGACGACCTGTGGGACCGCACCGTCGAGGTCAGGGCCCCCGGCAGCACGCCCGAGGCCGTCCGCCGCGCCGCCCTGGCCGTCGGCTGGGCGCTGCGCCAGGACTCCGCCGAACGCGGCGGCGTCCCCGCCGTGGACCTCGCCCGCGAGGCCCACATGCGCCGGGTCGTCGCGGCCGCCGCCGAGGGCGGCCGCCGGGTCGCCGTCCTGGTCGGCTCCTTCCACGCCGCCGCGCTCACCCCTTCGGCCTTCCGTGCCGCGCAGGCGGGGTCCGACGCGGACGGTCCGGTCGGTCTCACCTCCGAGCCCGCAACCGGCACCGAGGCCGAGGCCGGCTCCGGCGCGGGCAGCGCCGCACGGCAGCCCGCCGCCCTCCCGCCCGTGCCGTCCGTGCCGTCCGTGCCGTCCGACGGGCCTGAGGTGACGACCTCTCTGGTGCCGTACACCTTCGGCCTGTTGGACGCCCGCTCCGGCTATCCCGCCGGCATCCGGGACCCGCGCTGGCAGCAGGCCGTCCTCACCGCGGGCGGCTCCCCCGAGCTGGTCCAGGAGGCCGCCGCCCGGACCGTCACCGAGGTCTGCCGGGAGCTGCGCGCCGCCGGCCACCCCGCCGGCACCGGCGAGGCCGCCGAGACGCTCCGCCTGGCCGGCGACCTGGCCCGGCTGCGCGGTCTGCCCGCCCCCGGCCGGGGCGAGCTGCTGGAGTCCGTCACCACCGTGCTCGGCCAGGGTGAACTCCTCGGCCGGGGAAGGGCCCTGGCCCGCGCCCTGGAGACGGTGATGGTCGGCACCGACCGCGGCCGGACGGCCCCCGGCACCCCCCGCTCGGGCCTCGGCCCGGCCGTCGAGGCCGAGCTCGCCGAGCTGCGCCTGCCGCACCCGGAGGACCCGGACTCCCGGGAGCTGCGGCTGGACCCGCTGCGCTCCGCCCTCGACCACCGCCGCGAGACCCTGCTCCAGCGCCTGGAGGTCTGCGGCGCCGGCTACGCCGACCGCGTCGAGGTCTCCGGCACCGGGGACGGCTCCGCCCTCACCACCCGCTGGCGGGCGGCCTGGACGCCGGGCGTCCCGGCCCGGCTCGACCTCGCGGGCGTGCGCGGCGTGACGGTCGAACAGGCCGCCACCGGAACCCTGCGCGAACGGGCCAGGCAGCAGGCCGCCGACGGCGGCCCGAGCTGCGCGCAGCTGCTCGACGGACTGCGCGCCGCTGCCCTCTGCGACCTGCCCGCCCTGGTGGCGGAGCGGCTCGCCGAGGCGGCCGAGGCGCTGCCGGCCGCCGCCTCGCTGCCCGAACTCCTCTCCGCCCTCGACCTGTTGGAGGCCCTGCGCCGCAGCCACCTGCCCGGCGCCACCGACACCACCCGCGCCGAGGCCGCCGCCCTCGCCGAGGTCCTGCTGGACGCCGCCGTGCGCGGCCTGCCCGGTCTGGCCGGGAGCGAGGACCTCGCCGACGCCGCCGCGCTCACCGCCCTGGCCACCCGTGCCGCCGAGCACCGCCTGGGCCTGCGCCTGGACGGCGCCCTGGCCGAACTCGCCGCCACCGGTTCGCCGTTGGTGCAGGGCGCGGCGCTGGCCGCCCGGGTGCTGCTGGACCTGGACGGTCCGGAGCTGGTCGGCACCCGCACCGCCGGGTGGATCGACACCGCCACCCACCCGGACGCCCGGCGGCGGCTGGCCAGGCACCTCGCCGGGCTGCTCACCGCGGGCGGCCCGCTGCTCCAGTACGCCCCGACCGCCCTCACCCCGCTGCTGGACCGCGTCGACCAACTCCCCGACCAGGGCTTCCTGGACCGGCTGCCCGCCCTGCGGGCCGGGTTCGACGCGCTCAGCCCGGCCGCGCGCGGGCGCCTGCTGGGCGAGGTCACCGACCGGCTCGGCGAACGGCCCGACCTCACCCTGGCGGCCGCGCCGGAGCTGCTCGCCCTCTGGACCGCCGCCGACACCGCGGCCGCCGCGGCGCTCGCCGGGATCGGGCTCGCGGGCACCGCCGGGGCGCCCGAACTCACCTCCGCCGCACGGGAGTCGACCGACCTGCGGCCGGACCTTTCACTGCCGGCCGGCGCGCAGCCGGCCGCGCGGGGAACCGCCGACGAGAAGGCCCTGCTGGCCCCCGCCGACCGCTGGCGACTGCTGCTCGGCCGCGAGCCGGAGAAGCTGCCGGACGGCGCCCGCCGCTACGCCAACGCCCTGGACCAGCTCTACGGCGCCGGCCGCGGCGAGGGTGCGGACGACCTGCCGGCGGGCGACGGCGGCGGGAACGACCCCTCCTTCCCCACCGCGCGCGAGTGGTCCGAGGAGCTGGCGGCGCTGTTCGGCGCGGAGGTCCGCGAGGAGGTGCTCGGCAGTGCGGCCGAGGCCGGACGGACCGACGTGCTGGCCGAGTTGGACCCGGCCTCGGTCCGGCCCTCGGTGGAGCTGCTGAGCTCGGTGCTCAACCTGGCCGGCGGGATGCCCGAGGCCAGGCTCGCCGCGCTCCGGCCGCTGGTGCGCCGTCTGGTGGAGGAGCTCGCCAAGGAGCTGGCCACCCGGCTGCGCCCCGCGCTGCACGGTCTGGCCAACCCCCGCCCGACCCACCGCCCCGGCGGCAGGCTCGACCTGCCGCGCACGCTGCGCGCCAACCTGGCGCACACCCAGCGGCTGGCCGACGGCCGCACCGTCGTCCTCCCCGAGCGGCCGGTCTTCTCCACCCGGGCCCGCAAGGAGGCCGACTGGCGGCTGGTGCTGGTGGTGGACGTCTCCGGCTCGATGGAGGCCTCCGTCATCTGGTCCGCCCTGACCGCCGCCGTGCTGGGCGGGGTGCCGACGCTCTCCACCCACTTCCTGGCCTTCTCCACCGAGATCGCCGACCTCACCGAGCGGGTGGACGACCCGCTCTCCCTCCTGCTGGAGGTCAAGGTCGGCGGCGGCACCCACATCGCCAAGGCGCTGGCCCACGCCCGCTCCCTGGTGACCGTGCCCAGCCGCACCCTGGTGGTCGTGGTCAGCGACTTCGAGGAGGGCGGCTCGGTCGGCGGCCTGCTGGCCGAGGTCCGGGCCCTGGCCTCCTCCGGCGTGCACCTGATGGGCTGTGCGGCGCTGGACGACACCGGCGCCCCGCGCTACTCGGTGCCGATCGCCCGGCAGCTCGTCGCCGCCGGGATGCCGGTGGCCGCCCTCAGTCCCCTCGCCCTGGCCCGCTGGGTCGGCGACCGTCTCCGCGGGGAGCACCGATGACCGCAGCCGACACCACCGCCCTGCCGCCCGCGGCACCGGAGTTGACGGCCTCCGCCGTGGGCGCCCTCACCTCCCGCCTGACCAAGAAGCTCGACGCCACCGTGGAGCAGTACGCGAAGCTCCCGGTGGAGCCGGCCGAGGGCGGTGGGGTGACGGTCCGCTGCGGCGAGGACGCGGTGGTGACCCTGGCCCCCGGCCCGGACGGGGTGCTCCGCACGGAGGAGCAGGCGAGCTGCGGCTGCCTGCTCGCGCCGCGCTGCCTGCACCGGGCCGCGCTGCTCCAGCTCTGCCCGCTGGCCGACTCCGCGGCTCCCGCGGCGGCCGAGGCTGCCGCCGGGGCGGAGATCCCCGCCCCGGGGAGCTCCGCGGCGGGGACCGGACCGGCCGCCGACTCGGCACGACCGTCCACCGAAACCGCGGCACCGGCCAAGCCCGAGGCGCCCGCCCTGGCAACCGCCGCGCAGATCAAGGCGGCTGACTCCCTGTGGGCCGCCGCCGCGGCGGTCCTCGCCGCCGGACTGCCGTCCGCCGGGGCCGTGCCGCAGGCCGAGCTCCTGCGCGCCGCCCACACCGCCCGCCTCGCCGGACTGCTCCGGGCCGAGGCGGCGGCCCTGCGGGTGGTGCGGGGCCTGCGCGGCGCGCGGGCCCGCACCGTCAGCCGGCCGCTGGCCGACCTGACCGCGGCGCTGCGCGAACTCCTGCTCACCACCGCCCTGGTGCGCACCGGCCGGGGCGACGCGGCGCTGCTCGGCACCGCCCGCCGGGCGTACCAGCCGGGCGGCGCGCTCCGGGTGACCGGGGTGTTCCGCGAGCCGGTGCTGACCGCCACCGGGTACGGCGGCGTGGTCACCCACCTGGTGGACCCGGACGGCCGGTGGTACTCGGTCGCCGACGTCCGCCCGGGCGGACCGGGCCGGGCCCGGGGCGCGGCCACCGCGCCGGTGGCGATCGGAGCGGCCGCCGTGGACCACCGACAGCTCTCCCACGGCGGCCTGCTGATCTCGGGCGCCACCGTCTCCGCGGACGGCCGGCTCGGCTCCGGCAAGGGAGTCAAGGCCAACGCGGTGCCCGGACTCCCGTGGACGGCGGGCCCGTTGGCCGCCCTCTTCACCCGCCCGCTGTCCGAGGCCGCCGCCGAACGCCTCGGCGACGGCCCGCTCGCCGACCCGGCCGACGACTCCCGCCAGCGCCGGCCCGTCGGCTGCGACGTGATCCTCCTCGGAGCCGTCGGCGACACCGTCCTGGCCCGCGCGCTGGCCCCTGCCGCCGCGGCCCTCGCGGACGGAACCGGCCACGGCACAGTGGCTCCCGAAGGTGCCACCCGCTCCGCCCCCGGGACGGCCGGACCCGCTCTGAGCCCGATCGGCTCCGACCCGGCAGGGCCCTCCGCAGGCGACGCCACCACCGGAAGGGGGGAAACGGACGAGCGGTCCCCCGGCTCGCCGGGCGCGCCCGGCTCCGCCCCGCCGGAGGCAGCCGCGGACGGTGCCACCGTCCCCCCGGCCGACCCCACCACGGGCGGCCCTGTTCCCGTCGCGGCGGAGCCCGCCGCAGGCGACCGTGCGTACGGCCCGGTGCTGCGCCTGGCCGCCGCGCACGGGCACCCGGAGTTGTCCCACGTCGAGAACCTGCGCCAACTGGCCGCCCACCCCGGCACCTTGGTCCGGGTCCTCGGCCGGGTCGACCCCGACCGGGTGGCCACCCTGCGGGTACTGGCGGTGGCCCCGGTACCGGGCGAGGGGCCGGAGCTGACGCTCCGTCTGCCCGCGGCCTGGAACGGCCGGGCCGACCTCGGCTACGACCGCCTGGTCGGTGCGCACTTCCCGCCGTCGGCCGGGGCACCGGTCCCCGCCACCGGCCCCGACCCGCTCGGCGACTCGCCGCTCTGGCGGCTGCGCCGCCTGGTCGAGCTCGGGGTGGCCGGCGGCCGCCGGGCCGTCGCGGAGTCCGCCAGGACCGGCGGGGCCCGGACCGACGCCGCCGCCCTCACCCGCTCCGGGTTCGCGCGGGCGGCCGCCCTGGGCACGGCGCTGGCCGAGGCGGCGGACCGCCGCGGACGGGACGTCTTCGGCCGGCTGACGGACGACGCGGGCGACGCGTACGCGGAGGGATGGCTGGCCGCCGCCCTCCATCTGACGCTCGCCGAACGGGAGTTGGTCCGCAGCTCCTGGCACGCCCCGGAGCACTGAAACCCCCCGCGGAGGGGGGCACTCACCCGGGGGTGTCCCCCTTCGCCGCACGCTCTGGTGGGCGAAGGGCGGTGCTCGCCGCCACAGACCGGGTCGGCCGGGCGGTGCGCGAGGCCATCGGCACCCACGTCGCCCCGATCAGCACCATGCCCGTTGGCGCCGGGTTTCCAGTGGTCGGCGGGGCGGTTGCGGTGGCCGTCACGTTGCTTGCCGTCGGTGGTTTCCTCGGCTGCGGCAGCGGTGGGCTGCCGATCACCGGTCGGGGTCACCGCACGGAGGGGGGTGTCGGGCGCACCGCCGCCTTGGGCCCGGCGAACCTGCTCAGCCGCCATCGGCCGGCGACCTCTGCGGCGGAACGGTGTCACGGGGGGCCACGGAGCCCGCACCACCGGGCCTCGGCAGCCGGTACGACGCCGCTCCCGGGGTCGTCCCGGCGCAGGCTCCGCGGAGCAGCGCGGCCCCCAGGGGTGTCAGGGTGTGCAGCACCAGGCTGCGGTGCCGGTCCGAACTGATCAGCCCCGCTTTCCGCAGCACAGCGGTGTGCTGACTGATGCACGCGGCGGACACCTCGAGCAGCCGGGCCAGCTCGGTGGTCGCCCGGCTGCCGTCCTCGATGGTGCAGAGCACGGCCGCCCTGGTCCGCCCCAGCAGCGGCTCCAGTCGTCGGGCGGCCCCCGCCGCGCCCGGACGCTCCTCCCGCGGGATCGGATAGGTGAGGATCGGCGGGAGCGCCGGGTCCAGCAGGGAGACCGGTGTGCGGCTGCGGAACATCGTCGGCACGAGCAGCAGGCCGCGTCCGTTCAGGTGCAGCTCCTGGTCCACCGAGTAGTCGACCTCCAGCACCGGTGACTCCCACCGCATGCTCGGGTGCAGACCGGCGAGCATGGCCTCGATCCCCGACTCGTCCATGACCCGCATCCGGGTGGCGCGCTCCACCCGCACCCGGGTCCGCATCGCCTCCTCGACCGGGGCCACCGCTCCTCGGTAGTACCCGTGCAGCGCGGCACCCAGCCGGTCCAGCGCGGCCGGCCGCCCGTCGGCCAAGTCCCTTGCCCAGGAAGGGAGTTTCGTTTCCGACCCGAGGACCGCGAAGTCCCGGCCGAGGCGGGGTTTGGCGGTGTGCAGCAGCGCCTCCAGCCCCTCGTCGAAACCGAGGGCGCCTTCGGGAGGGGTGAGGAAATCCGGAAAGTAGCCCTTCCGGCGGACCAGGGGAAGAAGCATGCGCAATTCGTCCGCATGCCGCAGCACGATTCCGCGCCGCCGCTCGTCGGCATCCGGCCACCCCGTCCGGCACTGCAGCGCACGCAGGCTCAGAACCGTTTCCCACAGTGGATCGGGACGGTCCGCGACCCTCGTCCGCACCAGATCGGCCCCCGTGAAATGAATGCGCAGAACGCCCAACCCGTACCCCACCCGCCCCGTATTCGTCCCTCGCCGGCCATGCGCGACCCCATTCCCTCCCCGGCCGCGCCGACCCAGCATAGGCGCCATGTCCATGGCGTACGAAGCCCTTTCGTCCGGCCCGACCGGTGGCCGGAACCAGCACATACGGGGGAAGTTCCCACCCATTCAGCACCGGAATCGAAATATCGGGCATCCGGCGCATCGGCACCGATCCCGGTCGGCCGGCCGCCCCGGCCCCACCGCGTGCAGCTGGGTCTTTCAGGCCTGGCTTAAAGGCGTGGAGGATGCTCGACCGCACCTGGAACGCTGGCCCCGAAAGCACCGGAGTTCCGGCCCGACGGCCGGAAACCGGTCCGGAACCGAGCCAGTTCGAGCGGGAGGTGAGTGGCGTTGCGGCCCCGACTCAAGACCGTGCTGTGGGAACGCGCCGGCGAATCGCTGCGGGTGGCCCACGACCGGCGCGACCAGTTGCTGGTGGAGGACCCGACCGGTCAGGTCGAGAAGCTGTTGGAACTGCTGCGCGAAGGCACGCGCACCGTCGAGGAGTTGGCGGTCGAGATGGGCCTCTCCCCCACGGACCTGTCCGAGGCGGTGGCCGAGTTCGACTCCTGCGGACTGCTGGAGGACGCCGACCGGCTCGGCCGGCTCACCAGCGGAGCGGCCGAACGGCACCACTCCAACCTGGCCTTCTTCGAATCCTTCGCCACGCTCGCCCGTAGCCGCGAGGACTTCCAGCTGGCGCTGCGTCAGGCCCACGTCCTGGTCCTGGGCGCCGGCGGGTTGAACGCCAACACCGTCCCGCACTTCTGCGGACTCGGCATCGGACGGCTCACCCTGACGGACCGTGACACGGTCGAGCCGAGGAACTTCGCCCGCCAGTACCTGAACCGCTGGGAGGACATCGGCGCCTCCAAGGTCGAGCGCGCTCGGGCCTGGGTGCGGGCCTACGACCCCGAGGTGGAGGTCACCTCGGTGACCGCCGACGTCGACGGCCCGGAGACGGTGGCACGGCTGCTCGACGAGCACCGGCCGGACGTGGTGATGGCCGGCATCGACCAGCCCGCAGCGGTCGACCTCTGGGTCAACGCGGCCTGCGCCGCACGCCGGATCCCGTTCGTGCGCGCCGGGATGCTGGTCACCGAGGGCCTCGTGTACTCGGTCGTCCCCGGGGTCAGCGCCTGCCTCGCCTGCGGTCCCCGTTCCATCGCCGGGGCGGCGCCCCCGGAGGCCGGGGCGGCCCGGCATCCCTTGGACGGCGCGCCCGCGCTCAACCGGTCCATCGGCCCGGTGGCCGGCCTGCTCGGAGCCCTCGCCGCCTTCGAGGTGCTGCGGCTGCTGACCGGATTCGAGCCGCCGGCCCACGCCGGCCGCCCGCTCTCCGTCGACTTCGCCTCCGGGTGCTCGATGACCCGGGGTGCGTGGACCAGGGACCCCGCCTGCGGGGTCTGCGGTTCCGGGGCGCCCGGCGGTGGCGCCCCCGTTCCCGACCGGAGAGGAGGTGACGAACAGTGAAGCTCAAGATCCAGCGGATCGAGAACACCCGGCTGACCCAGGTGTGCATCCCCGAGGCCCTCGCCACGTGCTGCTGACGTGACGTGAGCCGGTAGCGAACGACGCACATGTCGCGAGGCCGCGCCCCGGCCCCACCCGGGGTGCGGCCTCGCACCAGATCTTCCGGAGCGGACATGGAGACCAACCACAGTGCCGGACTGCGCGAGCGCGTGTCGCCGGTGACCGTGGCCCACGACGGGACCGACCACGTGCTCGGCCGGCCCGACCTCGGCCTGTACGTCGCGGTACCGGAGCCCGGCGCGGCCTTCGTCCTCGCCCTCCAGGCCGGCGCGTCGCTCCAGGCGGCCACCGCACGGGCCGGCGAGGTGGCCGGCGAGGAGGTCGACGGAGCCGACTTCCTCGCGGAGCTCACCGAGATCGGGCTGCTCGACCCGGTGGGCAACGCGTCCGAGCGGGCCGACGGGCGCGAGATCAGATGGATCGAGGGCATCAGCCCGAAGGCCGCCACCTGGTTCTTCGGCCCGGTCACCTGGACCTTCTACGCGAGCTGCGCGCTGCTGTCGGCCGTACTCCTGACCTTCGAGGCGGACCTGCGGCCCTCGTGGGAGAGTCCGTGGATCCTGGCCGATCCGACACTCTCCCTGCTGGTGTTCGTCCTGCTGCGGCTGGCGCTCGGCGCGGTCCACGAGGCGTGGCACTGGATGGCCGCGCGGGCGGAGGGGGTGCCCGCCGCCTTCCGCCTAAGCCACCGCGGCGTCTTCCTGGTCTTCGAGACCGACATCAGCCAGATCGTGTCCGTCCCGCGCCGACGGCGCTACGGACCGATCCTGGCCGGCATGGCCTTCGACGCGGTGGTGCTGGCCGTGGCGCTGGGGCTGCGGCTGCTCCACCACCGGGAGCTGATCCAACTGACGGGCCTGACCGACCGCCTGCTCGGCCTGGTGGTCCTCAACCAGCTGACGGCCATCGCCTGGCAGTGGTTCGGCGTCTTCCTGCGCAGCGACGGCTACGCCGTCCTCGCCAACGCCCTGCGCTGCCACAACCTCAACCGGGTCACCTGGCTCACCGTCAAGCGGCGCATGGTCACCCTGGCCGAGCCGGAGGCGCGGGAGCTCGCATCGGCCGGGGACCGCGACCGGCGGGTGGCCTCCTGGTTCGCGCTGGTCTACGCCGTCGGCCTGGCCGCCACCTGCTGGATGGTCTTCCGGCTCGGCCTGCCGTTCGCCATCGGGATCATCGCCTGGGTGATCCCGAACGTGCTGGCCTTCGCGGTCACCACGGTGGCGTTCTGGGAGGCCACCGGCACGGTGCTGCTGGTCGCCGCCCAGGTCCTGCTGCCCCCGCTGCTGGCCCTGCGCGAGCGGCGGCTCCGGATCGCGGGGGTGCTCCGGTGAACCGACGACTCTCGCAGTGGCTCTGGCGCGCCCTCGTCCTCGCCGTGCTGCTCGCCGCCGCCGTGCCGTTCGCCGTGAACCAGTGGCGCGACCTGGTGGGCGGTGCACGGGGATCCGCCGCCCGGCCGGTGGCCGAGAACAGGGAGGCACCGTGCCTTCCCGGCCGGGCGGTCCCGCTGCTGACCAGCCCTCACATCCCGGAGAGCGAGGCCGATCTCGCGCAGTACAACTCGCTGCCGCCGACCTCGGGACCGCACTTCGCCTTCAGCGTGGCCCCCGGCGTCTACGACTCGCCACTGCGCGAGGGCCTGACCGTGCACGCGCTCGAACACGGCCACGTGGTGATCCAGTACGCCGCCGACACCCCGGAGGCCACGGTCCGCACGCTGAGCTCGATCGCCCGGCGCCACCCCGCGGACGTGGTGCTCGCGCCCTACCCGAAGCTCGGCCACGGCGTCGCCCTGACCGCCTGGGGGCGGATCGACCTGCTCGACGCCTTCGACGACTCGTCCGAGGACCGGGTCACCCGCTTCGTCCTGGCCCTGCGCGGACGGTACAGCCACGAATGGACCCGACCCGACCCGTGCTGATGCGAACGCTCCGCACCCGGTGAGCCCTTGGGGCCGATCGGATGAAGCCGCGAGAGCAATGCGCGGCTCCGGCCCGGCGGCGTGCTGTCCTTCAAGACATGCGATCACATGGTGGCGAAGGGCGATCACTCTCGGTACCGAGCCTGCTGGTCCTCTCGGCGGTGGCCCTGTCAGCCGTGACCGGATCGGCGACGGCCTCGCCCGGCCGGGCCGGGGCCACCCGCATCGCACCGGCGCGGATCGCCGCCGACTCCGGTGCTCAGGGTCCGGTGCTGCGGACGGCGGAGGTCTCCTGGGATCCGGGCGAGGCCCGTTCCCAGCTCTGCGGCCAGGCCCGGGAGACCGACCCGACTCCGGAGACCGTGCTGCGGCTGTTCCCCGACGTGACCGTCGAGGTGACGGGCGGTCAGGTCCGCTCGGGGCCCGCGGGCGAGGTCGACTGGGCGGCGCGGGTCGCCGGGGATCCGGAGGGGTCCGCCGACTTCCACTTCGATGCCCTGTGCTCGGGCCCCGACGCCTCCGCCGCCCTGATGGCCGGTCAGATCTTCACCGGAGGCCACACCTACACGCTGGCCTCGACCACGGCCGGCAGGGTGCGCGTGCAGGAGCTGGACCCGGCGATGAGCGAGGGCAGGCCGGGCCACCCCGACGACGGGGTGGAGGAGCCGCCGGAGGACCCGGTGGTGCCCGCGCCCTCGGTCGCGAAGCCGTCCCTGCGCGAGGACACGTCAGGAGACTGCCAGGGCGCCAAGGACGTGAACACCATCGACATCGCCGTCTTCTACACCAAGGAGGCCGCGGCCAAGGCCGGTGGCGAGCAGAAGGTCGAGGCCCAGGCGAAGCTCGCCGTGGACCTGACCAACCGGGGCTTCACCAACAGTGCGCTGGCGACGCGCGTGCGGCTGGTGCAC
Organism: Kitasatospora sp. NPDC001664; assembly: GCF_053596675.1. Classification (NCBI taxonomy): domain Bacteria; kingdom Bacillati; phylum Actinomycetota; class Actinomycetes; order Kitasatosporales; family Streptomycetaceae; genus Kitasatospora; species Kitasatospora sp. NPDC001664. The sequence continues at coordinate 305,388 of NZ_JBSFGS010000007.1, read as the reverse complement.
ACAGGCCCGGCCGAGGACGAGCCCGGGCTCCCGGCCGAGAACCCCGACGAGACCGCGCCCTACCGCACATGGGCCGGCGACAACGAGCTGTGGACCAAGTACGCGGCCGACGACATCGCACTGCTGCAGAGCGTGGGCACCGGCACCGGCTCCTTCGTCCAGGACCCGCGCCCCACCAGCGGCAAGCGGATGTTCTTCATGATGAACGTCACCGCCGTCCCCAACCTCACCTTCGGCCACGAGCTGGGCCACAACCTCGGCCTCGACCACGACTGGGTCGCCGAACCCGAGCCCGGCAAGTACCCCTACGCCCACGGCTGGATCCCGCCCAGCAAGAAGTGGCGCACCATCATGGCCTACCCCGGCGGCTGCGCCGGCTGCGAGCGGATCAACCGCTACTCCGACGCCACCGCCACCTACCAGGGCGAGCCCCTGGGCGCGCCCGACACGGCGGCGCAGCCCTCCGACGCGGTACGGATGATCCGCAGGAACGCGCCGGTCGTCGCCGCGATGCAACCCGAGAAGACCCCCGCCGTCTACTGCCGACTGACCGTCAAGTCCACACCCGACACCGGCGGCAGCGCGACGGCCGACGTCCCCGGCCCCTACACCAAGGGCTCCCTGGTCCACGCCACCGCGACCGCCAACCCCAACCACCGCCTGATCGGCTGGTCCCTCAACGGGACCGCGTTGGCGGACACCGACACCTCGGTGAGCGTCCCGGTCGACGCCGACTCGGTCCTGGAGGCTCGATTCGCCCAGGTCGACTGCGCGCTGACCCTCCGGACACAGCCGGCCGACGGAGGGACGGTCACCGCGGACCGCCCGGCGCCCTACCGGTGCGGCTCCACCGTGACCCTGACGGCCACTCCGACACCGGGCTGGACCTTCACCGGCTGGAACAGCGAGACCGGACCCGCCGGACGCGGCCTGGTCGCGACGACACCGGTGCACCAGCTCACCCTCGACCAGGACACCGCGCTGACCGCGACCTTCACGAAGTCCGACGTGGTCGTGCCCACCCCGACACCGACACCGACACCGACACCGACGCCCACGCCGTCGCCCAGCCCCAGCCCGACCCCGACACCCACGCCCAGCCCCAGCCCCACGCCCACATCCAGCCCGAGCCCGGCACCCACACCGACCTCTTCGCCGACGCCGACCGTCCCCAACCCGCCTGTCCCGCCGAGCCCGGATCAGCAGTCCGTCGTCAACCCGCCGACCCCGCCCGGCCCGCCGGTTCCGGCCCGGCCGACCCCGTCCGCGACGGAGAGCGCCAGGTCCGAGCTGCCGTCGACCGGCCTGCCCGTCCCGCTCGTCGCCACCGCCCTGACCGCAGGCCTGGCCATGACGGCCGGTGGCATCCTCGTGGCCCGGCGGCGCCGCAGGGTTCGCGGCTAGGACACCGACCGCACACCGTCTCCGGGCCCGCCAACTCCGTTGGCGGGCCCGGGGACCTGCGCTGTCACGAGCGCCATCCCGGCAGCGGCGGGCTCAGCGCTCGGCGAGCTCCGTCGGTGCCTCCTGCACCGTCCAGCCGTTGCCGTCCGGGTCGGTGAAGGACAGGAAGGAGTTCCACTCCCCGCCCTTGCCGTCGGCCCAGCCGCTCTCGCCCAGGTGCCGCACCGGGCTCACCTCCACGCCCCGCGCGACGAGTTGGGCGTGGGCGGCCTCGATGTCGGTGACGCAGAGCTGGATCCCCTGAAGGGTGCCCGGCACCATCCCGCCCTCTCCTTCCGCGCCCGGCGGCATGCCGGACATCATCACCACCGAACAGCGCGAACCCGGCGGCGTCAGCTGGATGATCCGCACGCCCGGGGCGACTTCGCTGTCCAGGTCCACCTTGAAGCCGATCTTCTCGGCGTAGAACTCCTTGGCCCGGTCCAGGTCGGTGACCGGGACGGGGACGACCTCGAGCGTCCAGTTCACGGCGGTTCTCCTCCTCGCGCTGACGGTTGGCTCCCACCGTCCCGCAGACCGCATCCCGCCGCACGGCGCAACGCCGCACTCCGCACCCGAGAAAGCGCTCTCAACCCGACAGAAGCCCCCACCGCCGCACCCGAACTGACGGAGATTCAGAGCACAGCAGGTCAGAGCCCTGCGCCTGACATTGCCATGACGACCACCCCTCCGTACCATTCAGGCGAGCAAGGCAAGGCCACGTCATTTCAGAGAGCGCTCTCACCCCACAGAGAGGCCATCCATGGCTGCCACACTCCGCAGGCCCCGCCGCCTGCTCGGCGTCCTGCTGCCCGCACTCGCCGCCGTCCTCACCCTGGCCGGCCCCACCGCGGCCCGCACCGAACCGGCCGCCGTCACCCCTGCCCCGGCCGCCGCGGCGGCGGCCGTCACCACCTGGGCGGACGAGTTCAACGGGCCCTCCGGGGCCGCCCCCGATCCGGGCAAGTGGACGATGGAGACCGGGGGTTCGGGCTTCGGCAACCACGAGCTCCAGTACTACACCGGCGGCAACGCCAACGCCGCCCAGGACGGCCAGGGCAACCTGGTGATCACCGCCCGCCGCAACACCAACACCAACCTCGGCTGCTGGTACGGCACTTGTCAGTACACCTCGGCCCGGATGAACACCGCGCAGACCTTCACCCAGGCCTACGGCCACTTCGAGTCCCGGATCAAGATCCCGCGCGGGCAGGGCATCTGGCCCGCGTTCTGGATGCTCGGCAACGACCTCGGCTCGGTGGGCTGGCCCAACAGCGGCGAGATCGACATCATGGAGAACATCGGCCGCGAGCCCTCCACCGTGCACGGCACCCTGCACGGCCCGGGCTACTCCGGTGCCGCCGGCCTCGGCTCCGCCTACAGCCTCCCGGGCGGCCAGGCCTTCGCCGACGCCTTCCACGTCTTCGCCGTCGACTGGAGCCCGGGCTCCATCACCTGGTCGGTGGACGGCCAGGCCTACCGGACCCGCACCACGGCCGACACCAACGGCAACCGCTGGGTCTTCGACCACCCGTTCTTCCTGATCCTCAACCTGGCCGTCGGCGGCGACTGGCCGGGCAGCCCGGACGGCTCCTCCACCTACCCGCAGACCATGACGGTGGACTACGTCCGCGCCTCCACCTCCAACGGCGGCCCCACCCGCACCGGCCAGATCTCCGGCATCGGCGGCATGTGCGTGGACGTGGCCGGTGCCTCCAGCGCCGACCACACCCCGATCCAGCTGCACAACTGCACCGGCAACGCCGCCCAGCAGTGGACCACCGGCGACGGCACCGTCCGCGCCCTCGGCAAGTGCCTGGACGTCGACGCCGCCAACAGCGCCGACGGCACCGCGATCCAGCTCTACACCTGCAACGGCACCAACGCCCAGCAGTGGAGCATCAACGGCGACGGCACCGTCCGCGCCCTCGGCAAGTGCCTGGACGCCGCCGGCGGCTCCTCCGCCGACGGCACCCGCCTGATCCTGTGGACCTGCAACGGCGGCGCCAACCAGCGCTGGACGCTCGGCTGATCCACCCCACCCCCTCGGGCTCCCTGCCCCGTCCCGTCCCTCTCCGCAGCGTCCACCCTCCGCCCTCTTCACCCCCCCCACGCGAAGAACGGACACCGCCACCCATGACGCACCGTCACCACCGCCCGCCGCTCTCCCGGCGAGGCGTGCTCACCGCCGCCGGCGCGGCCCTCGCCGTCCCCGCCCTGGGCGGTCTGCTCCGCGCCACGTCCGCCGCCAGCGCCGCCACCACCCCCACCCTGGCACTGGACCTGGCCAACACCACCGGAAGCAACACCGTCTACGCCTACGTGGTCGGCCGCGACCCCTCGGCGGGCGGCAGCTGGGCCTTCCTGCGCTCCGACGGCGTCTCGCTGTACCGGCCGCCGAACCCGCCCGCCAACCAGACCCCGCTCGGCGTGGACTGCGCCATCGCGCTGAACGCCTCCGGCGCCGGCCCGCGCCGGATCACCCTGCCCCGGCTGGACAGCGGGCGGATCTACTTCTCGGTCGGCGCCAAGCTCACCTTCCTGATGAACCTCGGCGGCGGGCTGGCCCTGCCCTCGGTCTCCAACCCGAGCGACCCGAACATCGACGTCCGGCACGACTTCTGCGAATTCACGTACAACGCGGACCAGTTGTACGCCAACATCACCTTCGTCGACATGGTCGGCCTGCCGATCTCGTTCCGCCTGGAGACCGGTCAGGGCACCCAGACGGTGGCCGGCCTGCCCGCCGACGGCCTGGCCAGGGTGGCCGCCGCGCTGCGCGGCCAGTCCACCGCCGACGGCAGCGACTGGAGCCGCCTGGTGGTCAACCGCAACGGCGCCGACCTGCGCGTGCTCAGCCCCAACCTGGCCATCCGCGGCAACACCTCGCTCTTCGCCGGGTACTTCGACTCCTACGTGGACCAGGTCTGGAGCAAGTACCGCACCACCGACCTGAGGATCGACACCCAGTTCACCTGGGGCACCGTCACCGGCCGGGTCTCCGGCGAGACCCTGACCTTCCCGGGCGTGGGCAGCTTCGGCCGCCCCTCCACCCTGGCGGTCTTCTCCTGCAGCGACGCGCCGTTCACCACCGGCAACGACCTGATGGGCAATCTGAGCGCCCGCCTGGCCGCCGCGTTCAACCGCACCACCCTCCTGGACAACGCGCTGCAGCCCACCAACGAGAACCCGGCCGCCTTCTACACCAAGCCCCGCACCAACCACTACGCCCGGATCCTGCACTCCACCACCGCCGACCGGCTCGGCTACGCCTTCCCCTACGACGACGTGCACCCCGCGGGCACCGACTTCGAGGGCAAGGTCCAGTCGGGCGACCCACGGCTGTGGACCATCACGGTCGGCGGCACCACCGCCGGCCCCGGCCCCTCCCCCAGCCCGACCCCGACCGGAGGCACCGTCAGCGCCTTCTCCACCGTCCAGGCCGAGTCCTTCCGCGCCCAGAACGGCGCCCAGGTGGAGGCCTGTTCGGACACCGGCGGCGGCTCGGACGTCGGCTGGCTGGCCAACGGCGACTGGCTCCGCTACAGCCTGGACTTCGGCTCCGCCGGCGCCACCCGCTTCTCCGCCCGGGTCGCCTCCGGCGCCGCGGCCGGAGTCAGCGGCCTGATCCAGGTCCGCCTGGGCAGCCCGACCGCCACCCCGGTCGGCAGCCTCGCCCTCGCCTCCACCGGCGGCTGGCAGGCCTGGCGCACCGTCCCGGCCGACATCGCCCGCACCACCGGCGTCCGGGACGTCTACCTGACCTTCGACAGCGGCCAGCCGGCCGACTTCGTCAACCTCAACTGGTTCACCTTCGCCTGACGCCCGCTCACCACCCGACCCAGGACGGACGCCCCGCTCTCCCCCCTCGGAGCGGGGCGTCCCCGTGTCGTGGGCGGCTCAGCCGCAGTGGGTCCAGCCGCTGGTCCAGCTGGTGCCCTGGTAGGAGCCGCCCCACTGGACACAGGTGTCCGGGGCACGCTTGACCACCGGGCCCGCGTAGGAGGCGAAGTTCCCCGGGTTGCTGCCCGAGGCGCCGCCCTTGACCGCCAGCGTCGCGTTCATCGGCACCGGCCCGGCCGGCTTGGTGACCACGGTGGTGACGCAGTTGTCGCCGGTGGCGGACTTGTAGAGCAGGTAGACCGTCGCCGCGCCGAGGCTGTGCTGGTCGATGACGTTGAACCCGCTCCCGCAGATCTCCGTCGGGCTGTAGTACTTGCCGGGGCTCTGGGTCGGCGTCGGGGCCGGCGGCTTCGCCGAGGTGGTGCCGGGGGCGGGCTGGGTGACGGGCGGCTGCGGCCCCGAGGTGCTGCCGGGCTGGGTCGGCTGGCCGGGCGGCGCGGTCGCGGGGCGGCTCGGGCCGCCGGTGGCCCGGCCGGTCGCGGAGGGCCCGGACGAGGCACCCGGCGAGGGCGTGCCCGCCGTGGAGGCGGAGGCCGACCCGGAGGGCGACGCCTCCGCCGGCGCGGTGGCCGAGGGCTCCCCGGTGGGTGACGCGGTGTCGCCCCCGGGGATCGAGGCGGTGTCCTCCCCCGCGGCAACCGGACGGCCGCTCCCGCCACCGCCCGTGCCGTCCGTCGCCGCCTGGCCCTTGCCGCCGCCGGGCAGCGCGAGGGCCACCATGCCGCCGACGGCGGCGGTCGCGACCACGCCGAGCGCCACCGTGCGCAGCTGCTTGCGCCGCCTGCGCTGCTCCTCGTGACGGTCCGCCATGGCCTGCCAGTCGGGCTCCGCCGCCGTGGTCACCACCGGCTCGCCGATGCCGTTCGGCCATGATCCCCGTTGCTCCGTCATGGCCCGAAATAATAGAACACCTGTCAGTTCTCCCAGCTCCCCGGCCCTTTGAAGAGCTTGTGCGGACCTCGTGAACCCGGACCGCACCGCCCCGGGCCTCCCCTGCGGGCCCGGGGCGGCGCGGTCCGGCCCCGGCGGGCGTCAGCTCACCGTGACGGTCCTGCTGTAGAACTGGACGCGGTGACCGGAGCTGCGGAAGTCGGCGCTCGCGTCGCCGGCTCCGTTGGGCGCGGCGCCGAACAGCTCGTACGCGCCGTTGAGGTTGCCGGAGTCGCCGCGGGTGAAGGTGACCGTGCCCTGGTACCGGTTGATGTACAGCACCGTGTTGGGCGTTCCCCACTCCAGCATGTCGTCGGCCCGGCTCCAGGTCTGGTTGCCCACCTGACCGTCGACGCCCACCCCGTACCGGGCCTGCCACTTCCGGGTGGCCGCCTCGGTCCTCGGGCCGAACTGGCCGTCCAGGTCCGACTTCTGCAGCAGCTCGTCGGCGAACAGCACTGCCTGCCACATCAGCACCAGGTCGGTGTTCTTGGAGTGGGCGCAGCCGTTGCAGAGCGAGTGCCCGAGCTCGCCGTAGTGGTCGCCCCAGTCGTCGGTGAGGGCGCCGCCGCCGTCGACGAAGCTGTTTCCGTCGGCGCCGCCGTTGCCCGCGAAGGCGGTCCCGGACAGGCCGGCCGTGCCCAGCACGGCCAGGCCGAGCACGGCGGCCAGTCGCCCGGCCCGGCGGCCGGCGATCCCGCGGAGGTGTGCGCGTCGCATGGTGGTCCTCTCGCTGCGATGTCCCGGAGTACGTCCGCATCCGGGTTCCGATGGCCCTCACGCTGGCCGGGGCCGGTAAATTGACGGTTAATCGGCACGCCGCCGGCCGGTCTCCCCGCACCGCGACCACCCACCACCGTCTCGCCCACGCGTAGGGAAGCATGATCAGGTTCAGGGTCCTGGGTCCGTTGTCCGTGCTCGGCCCCGGCGGGGAGGTCCAGCCACTCTCCTCCGCGATGCAGCGCCGTCTGCTGGCCGTCCTGCTCAGCCGCCCCGACCGGCCGGTGTCGGTCGACCTGATCACCGATCAGCTCTGGCCCGGCCCGCCGCCGCGCACCGCCCGCAAGGCCGTCCAGGTCTACGTGCACCAGCTCCGCCGACTGCTCGGCGACGCCGACCGGATCCGCCACCAGGACGGCCGCTACCGCCTGGCCGCCTCCGCGGAGGAGCTGGACTCGCTCGTCTTCGAAGCCGCCGTCCGCGGCGCCCGCTCCGCGCAGGAGGCCGGCCGGTCCGCCGCGGCGCTGGCCGGCTGGGAGGGCGCGCTGGCGCTCTGGCACGGGACCGAGGCCTTCGCCGACCTGGAGGACTCCTCGCTGGTGCTCGCCGAGCGGCGGCGGCTCGCGGAGCTGCGGCTGGAGGCCCTGACCGGGTGGGCCGCTTCGGCCCTGGCGCTCGGCCGGCACCACGAGCTGACGGTGGCACTCCCGGCTCTGCTCGCCGAGCACCCGTACCAGGAGCGGCTGCACGCCCTCCACCTGCTCGCGCTCTACCGGGACGGGCGGCAGGCCGAGGCGCTGGCGGCCTACCGCGCGCTGCACGAGCGCCTGGTCACCGACCTGGGGGTGGAGCCCACGCCGGAGCTGAGACGGCTGCACGGACGGATGCTCCGTCAGGACCGCACGCTGGAGACCCCGGCCGCCGCCGGCCCCCGGCCGGTCCGTCAGCTGCCGCGCGCCGTCCCCGGTTTCGTCGGCTGCACCGTCGAGCTGGCCCGCCTGGACGAGCTGGCCGGCACGGTCGGCAACACCGTGGTGATCACCGCCGTGGCCGGTGCGGCGGGCATCGGCAAGACCTCGCTCGCCGTGCACTGGTCCCACCTGGCCGCCGAGCGCTTCCCGGACGGCCAGCTCTACCTGGACCTGCACGGCTTCGGCCCGTCCGGCACCGCGCTCGCGCCGGAGGAGGCCCTCCGCGCCCTGCTGGAGGCCCTGGGCACCCCGCCCGAGCAGATGCCCCGCGGACTGCAGGCCCGGGCCGCCCGCTACCGGGACCTGCTGGCCGGGCGGCGGATGCTGATCGTGCTGGACAACGCGCGGGACTCCGAACAGGTCCGCCCGCTGCTCCCCGGTTCCCCGCGCTGCTTCACGCTGGTGACCAGCCGCAACGGTCTCACCGGTCTGGTCGCCGGGGCGGGCGCCCATCCGCTCCTCCTCCCGTTCATGGAGGCCGAGGACGCCCGCCGGCTGCTCTCCTCCCGGCTCGGCTCCGCCCGGCTGGACCAGGATCCGGCCGCGACCGCCGCCGTGATCGCGCACTGCGGCGGCCTCCCGCTGGCCCTGGCGGTGCTGGCGGCCCGGGCCGCCCTGCGCGCCGAGCCCGGACTCGGCCCGCTGGCGGCGGAGTTGGCGGCCACGGCGGGAAGCCTTCGGGCCTTCGCGGTGCCGGAGGACCGGAGCACCGACGTCCAGGCGGTGTTCACCTGGTCCTACCGGGCCCTCAGCCCTTCGGCCGCCCGCCTCTTCCGCCTGCTGGGCCTGCACCCCGGGCCGGACCTGAGCGCCGCCGCGGCGGCGAGCCTGGCCGGCCACCCGGTGGCGGCCGAGCTCGCCGAGCTGGTCGAGACCCACCTGCTGCTCTCCCCCGCCCCCGGCCGGTACGCGCTGCACGACCTGCTGCGCTCCTTCGCCGCCGAACTCACCGACGGCGCCGACGGTTCGCGTCCCGGCGCCGAGGAGGAGGGCCGGGCCGCCGCCCTGCGGATGCTCGACCACCACGTCCAGACCGCGCAGGCCGCCGACCGCCTGCTCGCCCCCACCCGCGACCCGGTCGTACTGCCGGCACCGCTGCCCGGTGTGCGGCCCGAGACCGTGGAGGACCCGCTCGCCTGGTTCGCCACCGAGCACCAGGTGCTGCTCGCCCTGACCGCGTACGCGGAGGCGGCGGGCCTGCCGACGGCGGTGGGGCAGCTGGCCTGGGCGCTCGGCACCTACCTCAACCGGCAGGGCCACTGGCACGACTGGGTGTCGGTCCAGGGCGCGGCGCTGGAGGCGCACCGCCGGCTGGGCGACCTGCGGGGGCAGGCCGTCACCGGGATGAACCTGGCCCGGGCCCGCACCCGGCTCGGCCACTTCGACCTCGCCGAGCCCGAGTACCTGCGGGCCCGGGACCGCTTCCACGCCCTCGACGACGCGGTCGGGCTCGGCCACGTGCACCTCAACCTCGGCTGGATGTGCGACCAGCAGGGCGACCGCCACCCCGAAGCGCTGGCCTTCGCCGAACTCGCGGCGGGCCACTACCGCACCGCCGGCCACGAGGTCGGACGCGCCAACGCCCTCAACGCGGCCGGCTGGTACCACTCCCAACTCGGGGACCACGCCGGAGCGGTGGCCCGCTGCACGGAGGCCCTCACCCTCCAGGAGCGGATCGGCGACCGGCGGGCCCAGGCCAACACCTGGGACAGCCTCGGCTACGCCCACCACCACCTGGCCGACCACGCCGAGGCGGTCCGCTGCTACCGCCGGGCCGTGGAGATCCAGGAGGAGGTCGGCGAGCGCTACCAGATCGCCGACACCCTGGTGCACCTCGCCGACACCCTGGCCGCCCTCGACCGGACGGAGGAGCTCCGCGCGGCCCTGGAGCAGGCCCTGACGATCTGCCAGGAGCTGGACCACCCGGACCGCACCGCGATCGCCACCCGCCTGGCCGGCCTCGCTCCCCTCTCTCCGTAGTCCGCCCCTCCCCCTCCCGTCAGGCCGGGGTCAGGGCCACCGGCAGGGAGTCGTAGGCGGCGACGAAGTTGGAGGCCCTGCGGCTCGGCGGCCCGGTCAGGGTGAACCCCTCCACCCGGGCCAGCAAGGCCTCGAAGACCAGCCGCAGTTGACTGCGCGCCAGGGCCGCACCCATGCAGAAGTGCTTGCCGCTGGTGAACGAGAGGTGCGGATTGACCGCCCGGTCGACGCGGAAGGAGTCCGGGTCCTCGAAGACCTCCTCGTCGCGGTTGGCGGAGGGGATCCAGAGGCAGAGCAGCTCGCCGGGCTCCAGATCGGTGCCGGCCAGGCGGGTGGGCCGCACCACCGTGCGGGTGAGGTGCAGCGGCGGCGTGGTCCAGCGCAGCACCTCCTCGATCGCCCGGTCGAGGTGTTCCGGGTGGCGCCGCAGCCACTGCCACTGCCCGGGGTGGGCGGCGAAGGCGGCGACCCCGGCCGCGATGGTGTTCTTGGTGGTCTCGTTGCCGCCGATCGCCAGGTTGAGGCAGTTCAGCAGCACCTCCGACCGGGTCAGCCGGTCCCCGTCCAGTTCGGCCTCCAGCAGGCGCCGGATCAGGCCGTCCTCGGCCAGCTCGGCGTGGTCCAGCAGCCCGGCCAGGTGCATCAGCAGCTGGCCGTTGGCGGTGGCGGTGGAGCGCCGTCGCACCGTCAGGTCGCCCGCCCCGGGGTCGTGTTCGCCGAGCGAGCCGCAGACGGCCCGGCTGGCCCGGTCGGCCAGGGTGGCCCACTCCCGCTCCGGGAGGCCGAGCAGCATCCCGGCCCCGGCGGAGGGGACCCGGGCGGCCACGGCCCCGACGAAGTCGGTCTCGCCGTCCCGGACCGCCTGCTCGACCCACCCCTGCACCCGGTCGCGGAGCAGCCCGTCCAGGGTGCGGGCGGCCGAGCGGGTCAGCCCGCTGCTGACCAGGCGGCGCAGCCGCTGGTGGTGCGGCGGGTCGGTGAGCTCGATCATCTGGCCGGCCGCCGGGTCGCGTTCGCCGAGCGAGGTGTCCAGGGTCATGCCCCACTCGGAGCTGTAGCCGGTCGCGTCCCGCAGCACGGCGTCGACGTCCTGGTAGCGGGTGACGGAGAGGAAGGGCGGTGCCCCGTGCCGCTCCTGACGGTGCAGCAGTCCGCTGCGGCGCTGCTCGCGCCAGAGCCGGTGGGGCGGGTCGGGCAGGAAGGCCCGGGGGTCGGACAGGTCGGTGACGGGACCGGCCTGGAGGAGCTCAGACACGGACGGCCTCCTCGGCGGGCAGGTCGGCGAGCCGCGCCGACGTCGGGTCGGCGGGCCGGACCGCGGTCGGGTCGGCACCGGGGGCGGGGATGAACCCGGAGGCGTGGAAGTAGCCGAGGTAGGCGTCCAGCAGGGCGGCGTCCACCGGCGGGCAGCTCAGTCCGCTGCCGACCAGGTCCCGTTCGATCCGGGCCCGGTCCATCCGGGGCGAGTACCGGGTGGTGGCCAGCTCCTCGACCGTGGCCCCGCCGCCGGCGGCCTCCGTGGTGAACAGCGGGGCGAACGGCGCGAACGGGTGGTCCGGCCGGTCCGCGAGGTGGTCGAGCAGGGCGTCCACCCACCCGTGGTAGTCGACGGTGCGGACGGGGTGGCCGTGCGCCCGCAGACGCTCGACGAAGTCGGCGAGCAGTGCCTCCCGCGGGTTGGTCAGGTGGTAGGTCTGCCCCTCGGCGGGGTGACGGGTCGCCAGGTGCACCACCGCGCCGGCCGCGAAGTCGATCGGCACCAGGTTGAGCGGCAGGTCGAGCTCGGGGGCGAGGCCCAGCTCGGCGATCACGCGGAAGAACTCGCAGAGCGCGGCCGCGCTGTTCCAGGTGTACGAGGTGGTGTCCCCGGAGAGCTCGTACGGGCGGTGCACCGCCACCGGCAGCCCGGCCCGGCCCGCGCCGCGGACCAGCTCCTCGGCCACCCACTTGCTCTCGGTGTAGCCCATCGAGAGCAGCTCGACGTGGGAGAGCGGGGTGGTCTCGGTGACCTCCCGCACGCCGGCCGCGCCCATGCCGTGCACCACCGCCGCGGTGGACACGTGGTGCAGCGGCACGGCCCGCCGGGCCGCCAGCCGGACGAGCTCCCGGGTGCCCTCGACGTTGGCGGCGCGCAGCTTCTCGTACGGGTAGAGGAAGTTGACCTCGGCTCCGCTGTGCAGGATCAGGTCGGCGCCGTCCGCGTGGTAGTCCCACTCCAGCGAGTTCAGGCCCAGCCGGGGCAGCGCCAGGTCGCCGAGCACCGGGCGGACGCGGTCGGCGGGCAGCGGGCGGTCGATGCCGTAGCGCAGCTGTGCCTCGGCCAACCGCCGGTGGGCGTGGTCGGTGTCGCGGGCCCGGACCAGGACGTGGACCTGGGCCTCGGTGCGGTCGAGCAGCTCGCGCAGCAGGTAGGCGCCGAAGAAGCCGGTGGCCCCGGTGAGCAGCACGTGCTGGGGCCTGCGCCAGACGGGGTGCGGCGAGCCGGTGGTGACCGTCGGCCGCTCCCACACCAGGTCCGGCCGCCAGCGGTCGACCGCCGCCCGCGCGGCTTCGCCCTCCCCTTCCCCGGCCCGCGCCGTGCCGTGCCCCGTGCCGTGGCCTGCGCCCTGCGCCGTGCCCTGCGCCGTGCCCTGTCCCGCGTCCTGCTCGGTGACGGCCCGCTCGACTGCGGCGGCGAACGCGCTCGGCACCGGATCGCCCAGCAGCTCGGTCACCAGCTGGAAGTTGTGGCCGTCGTCGATGCCCAGCTCCTGCTGGACCCGGGCGACGAGCTGCACGGCCAGCAGCGAGCTGCCCCCGGCCGCGAAGAAGTCCACCTCCTCCGAGTCCGCCCCGGCCTCCGCACCCGGCAGCAGCGCGGCCCAGACCCGGGCCACCGTCTCGGCCACCGACTCGCCGTCCGCCTGCTCCCGTTCGGCCTGGGCGGCCGGCGCCGGCAGCGCGGCCCGGTCCACCTTGCCGTTCGGCGCCAGCGGCAGCCGGTCCAGCAGGGTGAGGGTGGCCGGGAGCATGAAGGCGGGCAGCCGCTCGGCCAGGTGCGCGCGCAGCCGGGCGGCCGTGGGCGCGGCTCCGGCCCGGATCGCGACGTAGGCGGCCAGACTGCGGGTGGTGCCGTCCTCGACCGCGACCAGCACGGCGTCGGTGACGTCGGGGTGGGCGGTGAGCGCCCGGCGGACCTCCTCGGGCTCGATCCGGAAGCCGCGCACCTTGACCTGGTCGTCGCGGCGGCCCCGGTACTCCAGCGTCCCGTCCGGCCGCCGCACCACGAAGTCACCGCTGCGGTACAGCCGTTCGGGTTCCCCGCCGTCCGTCCCGCCGAAAGTCAGGAACCGCTTCGCGCTCTCCTGGGGATCGTTCAGGTAGCCGGTGGCGATCCCCGGGCCGCCGATGTAGAGCTCGCCCTCCTCGCCGTCCGCTGCCGGGCCGCCGTCCTCGCGCAGCACGTGGCAGACGGTGTCGGCGATCGGGCGTCCGATCGGCACGCCGCCCGCTCCGTCCGGGACCGCGGTGATCAGCTGGGCGGTCGCCACGCAGGCCGCCTCGGTGGGGCCGTAGGCATTCACCAGGCGCTGCGGGCGGCCGAGTTCGAGCACCCGCCGGGCCGCGTCGGCGCGCAGCGCCTCGCCGCCGGTCAGCACGTGGCGCAGCCCGGCGAAGGTCTCCGGCCGCTCCTGGGCGATGCGGTGGAAGATGCTGGTGGTGAGGAACAGCGCGGTGATTCCGCGCTCGCGCACCACCCGCTGCAACTCCGGCGCCGAGAGCAGGACTTCGGAATCGACGGGCACCAGGCAGGCGCCGTTGAGCAGGGTCGGCCAGAACTCCAGTACCGAGGCGTCGAAGGAGAGCGTCGCCGCGTGCAGCATCCGGTCCCCGGGCCCGGGCTCGAAGAACCCGTTCGCCACCGAGAGCCGGGCCACCCCGCGCTGCGGCACCGCCACGGCCTTGGGCCGCCCGGTCGTCCCGGAGGTGAACATCACGTACGCCGCCGCCTGCCCCTCCGGCAGCGCGAAGGGGGTGTCCGCCGCCGCCTCCTGGCCAGCCGTCAGCACCTCCTGGTACCGCAGCACCGGCACCGCCGCCCCGGCCAGCCGTCCGGCCCCGGGCAGCCGGACCAGCGCCACCGCGCCGGCGTCCGCCACCATGCCGTGCACCCGCTCCGCGGGCAGCTTGGCGTCCACCGGCAGGTAGGTAGCCCCGGCGTACGCCACCCCGAGCAGCGCCGCACAGGCCTCCGGCCCGCGCCGGCCCACCACCCCGACCACCGCACCCGGCCCGATCCCGGCCGCCGCCAGTCCGCGGGCGAACCGCTCGGCCAGCGCGCCGAGTTCGGCGTAGGTGTACCGGAGCTCCGGACCCTCCACCGCGAGCTCCTGCGGATTCCTGCGCACCTGCTCCGCGAACAGCTCGGCCAGTGATCTGCTGTACGGACCCGCCGTGTCCGCCGCCGTCGTCGTCGTCATCGCTCGTGCCCCTTCGGTAGGCCCCGCACCTCGATCCCCCGAACGCCGGGAGCGTAGGGCGGCGCCGCCGAAGATGACGAACCGTCAGAGAGCTGCTGTGGAGCGGCAGAACCGCAGGTGGGAAGGGGTTCCGTTCCGCGATGCGGAACCACACTCCCCCAAGTGCACCCTCACGAAGGTCGAACTGGCACCAGGACGATCCGTCTGGTCCGGCCCCTCCCGGCATTCAACGAACTTGACCTGCACCGATCATGACGTGCCGTCAGGCCAGAACGGCGAGGGCCACGGGCTCGGGCAGGACCAGGGTCCCGCCGCAGTCGGGGGCGAAGGCGTCGAGGAGGCTGTGCTGCACCCGGCCGTCCATGATCCGGGCGGCCGGCACCCCGGAGCGCACGGCGTCCAGGCAGGCCTCCATCTTGGGGAGCATCCCGGCGCTCAGACGCGGCAGCAGCTCCGCGAGCTGACCGGCCGTCAACCGCTCGATCACCGTGGAGGAGCGCGGCCAGTCCGCGTACAGCCCGGCGACGTCCGTGAGCACCACCAGCAGCTCGGCCCCCATCGCCACCGCCACGGCCGCTGCGGCGGTGTCCGCGTTGACGTTGTAGACCTGCCCGTCCGCGCCCCGCGCGATCGAGGAGACCACCGGGATCCGGCCGTCCCCGACGAGCGAGCAGAGCAGGCCCGGATCGACCGCCATCACGTCGCCCACCAGCCCGATGTCCACCTGCTCCCCGCCCACCACCGCGTACCGCTTCACCGCCGTCATGGTGTGCGCGTCCTCACCCGTCAGCCCCACGGCGAACGGCCCGTACTCGTTCAGCAGCCCCACCAGCTCCCGCTGCACCTGGCCGGCCAGCACCATCCGCACCACGTCCATCGTCTCCGGCGTGGTCACCCGCAGCCCCGCCGTGAAGCTCGACCGCAGGCCCAGCCGCTCCAGCTGCGAGCTGATCTGCGGCCCGCCCCCGTGCACCACCACCGGACAGAGCCCGGCCTCCCGCAGGAACACCACGTCCTGCGCGAAGGCCGCCTTCAACTCCTCGTCCACCATGGCGTTCCCACCGAACTTCACCACGACCACGCGGCCCTGGTAGCGCGACAGCGACAACGGCACGGCCAGCCTCCTACGGTTCATGACACACGGCACGGGACCGAACGGCGTCCGGGCGGCCCCTTTATCCCGCCGCCGGATGACGCCCGCCCTGCGCCTTGCTGTCGCCGGGGTTCGCACTCCCTGAACAGACGGAATCAGCCCGCGCCCGCCGTCGCCCTGAGTACGCTCGCACCGACGGGACGGCGGTGGGGAGGGCGGAGTTGGGACGTTCACGGCCTTGGCGGGCCACCAGCGGAGCGGTCACGGCCCCGTGCCGGGGCCGTCTCACCACAGCCGAACGGCCGAACGGCCGCACCCCGTGAAGCGGCCAGGCACCCCACCGCGCCCCGGCCGCATCACCGCCTCCGGAGATCACGCGATCGCGGCGCAGACCTTCATCGGGAACGCCTACACCGGCGACAACCCGACCGTCATCAACCTGCCGCCCTCGGAACTGCGCCCACCCGCAGAGGTCGACGCCCCACCGCACCTCGCCCACCTGCCCGCCCGGCACGCCTCCTTCGTCGGCCGCGAACGCGAGCTCGCGCTGCTCGACGCGGCGCTGGACGGCACGGGCACCGCCGTGGTCCAGGCCCTCCACGGACTCGGCGGCGTCGGCAAGAGCACCCTCGCCGCCCACTGGGCCGCCACCCGCGCCGGCACCGACAACCCCGTCTGGTGGATCACCGCCGACAACCCCGCCAACCTCGACGCCGGCCTGGCCCGCCTCGCCACCGCCCTCCAGCCGGCCCTCGCCCTCCTCCCGGCCGAGCAGCTCACCGAGCGCGCCGTCCAGTGGCTCGCCACCCACACCGGCTGGCTCCTGATCCTCGACAACGTCGACGACCCGGCCCACCTGGCGCCCCTGCTCGCCCGCGCCACCACCGGACGGATCCTCATCACCAGCCGCCGCGCCACCGGTTGGCACCACACCGCCGTCCCCGTCCCCCTCGACGTCCTCTCCCCCGAGGAGTCGCTCGCCCTCCTGCGGCGCATCGTCACGGCGGCGGGGACCCGCACCGCCGCCCTGGACGGCGCGGCCGAACTCTGCACCGAGCTGGGCCACCTGCCCCTCGCGGTCGAGCAGGCCGGGGCCTACATCGCCGAGACCGGGATCAGCCCGGCCGCCTATCTGCACCTGCTCGCCGAGGACCCGGCCCTCATGTACGGAGAGGCGGCCGAGGGCCACGACGGCGAACGCACCGTCGCCCGCGTCTGGCGCCTCTCCCTCGACCACCTCACCGAGCACACCCCGCTCACCGGGGACGTCCTGAGCCTCCTCGCCTGGTGCGCCTCCACCAACATCCCCCGCGCCCTGCTGACCCCGCTCGACACCGCACCCGCCGTCCACCGCGCCATCGGCCGCCTCGCCGCCTACAGCCTGATCACCGTCAACGGCGACACCCTCGCCGTCCACCGCCTCGTCCAGTCCCTCGCCCGTACGCCGGACCCCGACGATCCCCACCGCCTCCCCGAGCACATCGGCGAGGCCCGCGAACTCACCACCCTGCTGCTGGCCAGGCTCCTCGCGCCCGGCGACCCGAAGGTCCCGTCCACCTGGTCCACGTGGCGCGCGGTGATGCCGCACGTCGACGCCCTGGCCCAGCACGCGCACCCCGACACCGACACCGAGGAGACCGCCCTTCTGTTCTCCGGCATCGGCCTGTTCCTCTTCGACCAGGGCGACACCCGCCATGCCACCGACTACCTGGAACGCGCGTACCACGCCCGGACACGGCTGCTCGGGGACGACCACCCGCACAGCGTGATCTCACGCAACAGCCTCGCGGAGATCCACCTGTCCCTCGGCGACTTCCGGCACAGCATCCGCCTGTCCGAACAGAACCTCGACATCCTGACCCGCTCCCTGGGCGCGAGCCACCCCGACACCCTCTCGGTCCTCAACAACCTCGGCCAGGCCTACGAATCGATGGGTGACTTCACCCATGCCGTCCCGCTCCTCGAACGGGCCCTCGCCATCTCGGTGCAAACGCTCGGCGACGACCACCCCGACACGCTCGTCTCGCGCAGCAACCTGGCCAGTGCCAACGGTTCCGCCGGAGACCTCGCCGGTGCCGTCCGTCTGCACGAGCAGACCCTCACCGCCCGGGTCCGTGTCCTGGGGGACGACCACCCCCAGACCCTCAACTCCCGCAACTCCCTCGCCTCCGCGTGCCTGAGCGCCGGGGACCTCGACCGCTCCCTCGTCCTGTACGAGCGGACCCTCGAGGACCGGGTACGGATCCTCGGGTCCGACCACCCCGACACCCTGCTCTCCCGCGGCAACCTCGCCCGCGCGCACCAGGACGCGGGGAACCTGGATCGCGCCCTGGCCCTGAGCGAACAGACGGTCAGCGCGATGATCCGGGTCCTGGGCCCGGCCCATCCCCGGACGCTCGTCTCCCAGCACAACCTGGCCAGCACCTACCGCGATTCAGGGGATCCGGCCCGCGCCCTGCCCCTCTACGAACGGACCCTCGCCTCCCAGACCCACGTCCTGGGGAACGACCATCCGGACACCAGGGCCACACGCGACGCCCTCGCCGTCGCGTACGTGTTGGCCGGGGAACTGTCCAGAGCCGTTCCCCTCCTCGAACAGACACTGGCCATCCGGCTCCGTCTCCTCGGTGAGGAGCACCCGGACACGGTGCTCGCCCACACCGCCCTCGCCATGACCGTCGAACGCCTCGCCCGGTTCCGCTCCGAACCGGTCACCGGGGCCTCCTGACGGTCCCTCATCGGTACGGCAGGCCATACCCGTTCGTCTGTCGGCCACGGCCACTACAGTGCCGCGCATGCGATCACTGATCACCGTCATCCGCGAGAACGACGACATCGCCGAACTCCTCTCCTGGCCGGGTGACTTCGACCTGGACCACGGTGACCACGTCGAGCCGGTGCACCTGGCGTCCGGGGCGGCGTTGGAGGCCTTCGCGGCGGACGGCGCCGGGGGCACGTACTTCTTCTGCGGCGACGGCGGTGAGGAGCGACCGGTGCTCTACGCCGACTCCGAGGGCCAGGCGGCCCTGCTCGCGATCGGGCTGCCGGAGCTGCTGCGGCTGCTGCTCGTCGCGCCGTGGTGGCGCGACTGCCCCGAGTTCACCGCCGAGGAGAGCGCCGAACGCGCCGCCGAGTACCTGGAGGACATGCCGGACTTCGCGGAGCGCCGGGACCGTGCCGCCGCCGCGCTCGGCCTCACCCTCCCGACCGACGTGGCCGCCCTGAGCCGCCTGCGCGAGGTCGCCGCCGGCCCGGGAGCGGACTACGTCCTGGTGTTCACCCCGGAGGGCACGGCCTACGAGCCGCTGATCACCACCTGAGTCCGACGCCGACCAGAGCCTTCGTCCGACGGCCTGATGACCTTTCGGCGAACGACACGGACAAACGTCGGAACCCTACAAACCGTCAGCACAGGACGCGGTAGGGAAGAACACCAAGGGATGAACTGCGGCTTGGCAGAGTGGCATTCGGCCGGGGAGGCACTCTCCCTCCGGCCTGTGTCGTCCCCACAGAAGGAGCCTTGCCATGACCGCCTTCGAAGACGTCATCGTCACCGGCCTCGGCGCCACCACACCCCTCGGTGGGGACGTGCCGACCACCTGGGCCGCGATGCTGGCCGGACAGTCGGGGATCTCGGCCATCGAGGAGGAGTGGGCCGAGGGCTTCCCGGTGCGGATCGCCGGGAAGCTGGCGGTGGAGCCGTCCACCGTGATGGACCGGGTGCAGGCCCGGCGCTTGGACCGGTGCGAGCAGATCGCGCTGATCGCCGCGCGGGAGGCGTGGGCCGACGCCGGGTCGCCGGAGGTGGATCCGGAGCGGCTCGCGGTGGTGATCGGCACGGGGACCGGCGGGGCGCTGACCCTGCTCGGGCAGCACGACGTGCTGCACGCGAGCGGTGTGCGGAAGGTGTCGCCGCACACCGTGCCGATGCTGATGGCCAACGGCCCGGCCGCCTGGGTGAGTCTGGAGCTGGGCGCCCGGGCCGGAGCGCACACGCCCGTCTCCGCCTGCGCCTCCGGGGCCGAGGCCATCGCCCTCGGGCTGGACCTGATCCGTCTCGGCCGGGCCGACGTGGTGGTGGCCGGCGGGGCCGAGGCCTGCATCCACCCGCTGCCCCTCGCGGGCTTCCACTCGGCCCGGGCGCACTCCACCCGCAACGACGAACCGGCCCTGGCCTCACGGCCGTTCGACCTCGGCCGGGAGGGCTTCGTGATCGGGGAGGGCGCGGCCGTGGTGGTGCTGGAGCGGGCCTCGTTCGCCGCCGCCCGGGCCGCGCGGCGGAACGCCCGCCTGGCGGGGGCCGCCGTGACCTCCGACGCCCACCACATCACCGCCGGCCACACCGACGGCCAGGCCCGGGCCATCCGCCGGGCGGTCGCCGAGGCGGGCCTCGCCCCCACCGACATCACGCTCGTCCAGGCGCACGCCACCTCCACCCAGCTCGGCGACCTCACCGAGGCCCGCTCGATCGCCACCGCGATCGGCACCCACCCCGCCGTCACGGCCGTGAAGTCGATGACCGGTCACCTCTTCGGCGCGGCAGGCGCGTTGGGTGCCGTGGCCACGGTCCTCTCGCTCCGGGACGCCATCACCCCGCCCACCGTCAACCTCAGTGACCCCGACCCCGAGATCCCCCTGGACATCGTCACCGGCAAGCCCCGCGAGGGCGTCCAGACCGCCGCCCTCGCCAACGCCTTCGGCTTCGGCGGCCACAACGTCAGCCTGGTACTCACCCCGTGACGGCGGCCTGACGCTACGCCAACCGCTCCAGCAGGCCCGCCAGTTGCTCCCGTTCGGCGCAGCTGAGCGGGGCCAGCACGGTGTCCTCCACCGCCACGAGCTCGGCGGTGAGCTCGGCCAGCAGCGACTCGCCCGCCGGGGTGAGGGAGACCTCGACCCGGCGGCGGTCGCGCAGCGAGCGGGTGCAGACGGTGCAGTCGGCGGCCATCAGGTCGTCGACCACCTTGACGATGTCGCTGGGGTTGATGTCGAGGCGGGCGGCGAGCTCTCCCTTGGAGAGGGAGCCGCCCGCGAGGGCCTCCAGGACGGCGACGTGCCACAGGCGCAGGCCGCGTTCGGCGACCCGGGCGGCCAGGCTGGCGCGGGCGTTGCGGCCGGCGGCGGATATCAGGGAGGTGGTGAGGCCGAGCAGTCGGGTCGTCATCGGTCCGGGTCCTGGTGATCGGTAACAACGGCGGCAGCGGGCTTGCGGGCGGCGCGGACCACCATCGGTGTACCGGTCTCCGGGTCGGGGACCACCCGGCAGCGCAGGCCGAAGACCCGCTCGACCAGCTCGGCGGTGAGCACCTCGGCCGGGGGCCCCTCCGCCGCGACCGCGCCGTCGGGGCCGAGCACCACCAGGTGGGTGGCGTAGCGGGCGGCCTGGTTGAGGTCGTGGAGGACGGCGACCACGGTGTGGCCGCGCTCCTCGTGGAGTTCGGCGCAGAGGTCGAGGACCTCGAACTGGTGCGAGATGTCCAGGTAGGTGGTCGGCTCGTCCAGCAGCAGGATGTCGGTCTGCTGGGCCAGCACCATGGCCAGCCAGACGCGTTGGCGCTGCCCGCCGGAGAGATCGTCGACCGGCCGGTCGGCGAGGTCGAGGACGCCGGTGCGGCGCATCGCCTCGGTGACGGCGCCCTCGTCCTCGGCGGACCACTGGCGCAGGAAGCCCTGGTGCGGGTAGCGCCCCCGGGCCACCAGCTCGGAGACCGAGATGCCGCTGGGCGCGTTGGCGGACTGCGGGAGCAGGCCCAGCCGGCGGGCCACCTCGCGGGTCCGGTAGGTGGCGATCGAGGCGCCGTCGAGCAGGACCGTGCCGCCGGTGGGCTTGATGAGCCGGGCCAGGGCCTTGAGCAGGGTGGACTTGCCGCACGCGTTCGGGCCGAGGATCACGGTGAAGGAGCGGTCCGGGATGCTGACGGTCAGTGAACTCGCGACCGTGCGTTGGTCGTAGGCCAGGGTGAGGTCCTCGGCCCGCAGCCGGGAGCCGTCGTGCACGGCAGGGACGGTGGAGGCCGTGGGAAGGGTGGTGGAGGTGACGGTCATGTGCCGCTCTTTCGGGTTTCGCCGATCAGCAGGAGACAGAGGTAGAGGCCGCCCAGCGTGCCGGTGGCGATGCCGACCGGCATGGGGGCGGGGGCGAAGACCCGCTGGACCGCGAAGTCGCTCGCGGCCAGCAGCAGGGCTCCGCTGAGGGCGGCGGGCACCAGGCCCCCGCCGGTACCGCCGCGGCCGCCGACCAGTCGGCGGGCGAGCTGCGGGGCGGCCAGCGCGACGAACCAGATCGGGCCGGTGACGGCGGTGCCGACGGCGGCCAGGGCGACGCCGAGCAGCAGCAGGACGGCCCGGGTGGGGCCGGTGCGCATGCCGAGCGCCCGGGCGGTGTCCTCGCCGAGGGCGAGCATGCCGAGCCGGCGGCCGTACCAGAGGGTGGGCGGCAGCAGGATCGCGACGCCGATGGCGAGGGCGGTGACCTGGGGCCAGGTGCGGCTGTTGAGGCTGCCGATCAGCCAGCTCTGGGCGGCCAGCGCGTCCTCCAGGCTGGCGCGGGTGATCAGGTAGGAGTTGACGGACAGCAGGATGGCGCTGGTGCCGATGCCGATCACCACCAGACGGAAGCCCGGCAACCCCCGCCCCGAGGCGAGGAGTTGGACCAGCAAGGCGGTGGCCAGGCCGCCCGCGAGGGCGCCGAGGGCGGTCTCGGTGAGGCTGCCGTGCCGGACCACGATGACCAGCAGGGCGCCGGTGGCGGCACCGTTGGTGAGGCCGATGACGTCGGGGCTGCCGAGCGGGTTGCCGGTCAGACCCTGGAGGACGGCTCCGCTGACCGCCAGGGCTGCGCCGACCAGTAGGGCGAGCAGCAGGCGGGGCAGGCGCAGGGTGTTGACGACGAAGTCGGCGGCGCCGGGCTCGCCGGTGAGTGCGCCGTAGACCTCACGCGGCGTCAGGTGCACCTCGCCCACGGCCAGGGAGAGCAGGCAGACGCCGAGCAGCAGGGCCGCGAGGCCGGCACAGACGGCGACCGTCCGGGGCACCACCCGGACCGACCACCGTCCACGGCGCAGCACCGGATGGCCGATCGCCGGGCGGCCCACTGCCCGTGCCTGCACGGCGGGCTGACGGCCGCTCACAGCAGCACCAGCCCGCGGCGGCGGCACAGGCCGAGGAAGAGCGGGCCGCCGAGCACGGCGGTGACGATGCCGACCTGGATCTCGCCGGGCGCCCCGGCCACCCGCCCGGCCACGTCCGCGGCGAGCAGCAGCAGCGGGGCGAGCACGGCGGAGTAGGCCAGTACCCAGCGCTGGTCCGGGCCGACCAGGAAGCGGGCCACGTGCGGGACGGCGAGGCCGAGGAAGGCGATCGGCCCGGCGGCCGCGGTGGCGGCGCCGCAGAGCAGCAGGACGGCGAGGCCGCCGAGGGCGCGGGTGCGGCCGACGGCGACGCCCAGGCCGTGGCCGACCTGGTCCCCGAGGCCGAGCGCGTTCAGGGCCCGGGCCAGGGCGACGGCGATCAGACCACCCGTCAGGACGAAGGGCAGCACGGCCAGCAGGACGTCGTAGCGGCGCCCGGCGAGCGAACCGACGGTCCAGAACCGGAACTCGTCGAAGACCTCGGGGTCGAGCAGCAGGACGGCGGAGTCGAAGGCGAACAGCACGGCGGTGAGCGCCGCTCCGGCCACCACCAGCCGTTCGGGGGTGGCTTGGCCGCGGCCCGCCGCGCCGAGCAGGTACACGGCGAGGGTGGCCACGGCAGCGCCGAGCAGGGCGAACCAGACGTAGCCCAGCACGCTGGAGACGCCGAGGAAGCCGATCGCGACCACGACGCCGGTGGCGGCGCCGAGGCTGACGCCGAGCAGGCCCGGGTCGGCCAGCGGGTTGCGGGTGAGGGCCTGCATCAGGGCGCCGGCGGTGCCGAGCGCGCTGCCGACCAGGAGGGCGAGCAGGGTGCGCGGGATGCGGTAGTCGTGGACGACGGTGGCGGCGTTCGAGCCGTCGGGGTGCCAGAGCACCCGCCAGGTCGTGCTGACCGGGACGCCCCGGGTGCCGATCCAGAGACTGAGCAGGCAGAGCAGCAGGAGCACCCCGGCGGCCAGGGCCAGCCCGAGAGTGCGCCGCAGGGCCGCCGACGGTTCGACATTCATAGTTAGGTAAGGCTAACCTGTCTCCTCGGTAGAGGTCAACACTCGAACCAACACCTGACGCACCGTCAGAACCACTGGTCACAGCGGACGTTGGGCCACCATCGCAAGATCACCCGAAAGGACGTCCATGGCCACAGCAGGACCGAGCGGAGGCGCCGTCCTGCGCGGCGCGCTCCGCGGCCAACGCCGCCTGCTGACCGGCGCGGCGCTGCTCGGCATGGGACACCAGACCTGCGAGGCGCTGGTGCCGGTGGTGATGGGCGCGGTGATCGACCGGGCCGTGGCCACCGGCTCCGTCCCCGCGCTGCTGCGCTGGCTGGCCCTGCTCGCCGTGCTCTTCCTGCTCCTCTCCACCTGCTACCGCACGGGCGCCAGACTGGCGGAGCGCGCCGGCGAGCAGGCCGCCCACCGGCTGCGCCTGGCCCTCACCACCCGAGTGCTGGACCCGTACGGCGGCGCCGAGGCCGGGCACCTGCCCGGTGCGCTGGCCGGCATCGCCACCGGCGACGCCAAGCGGGTCGGAGTGGTGGCCACCGTGCTGCCGTTCGGCGTCGCCGCGCTGGCCGGACTGGGCGTCAGCGCCGCGCTGCTGCTGCGGATCTCGGTGCCGCTCGGCCTGCTGGTGCTCCTCGGCATACCGCCGCTGCTCTGGCTCGGCCACCGCATCAGCCGCCCGCTGGAGCGGCGCAGCGGCGTGGAGCAGGACCGCGCCGCCCGCGCCGGTGGCATCGCCGCCGACCTGGTCACCGGCCTGCGGGTGCTCAAGGGCATCGGCGCCGAGGCGGCGGCGGTGGCCCGGTACCGGACGGTGAGTCAGGACTCGCTCGCCGCGGCGCTGCGGGCCGCCCGCAGCCGCGCCGCGCACGACGGGGGGCTCCAGGCGCTGACCGGGCTCTTCATCGTGCTGATCGCCCTGGTCGGCGCGGTGCTGGCGATGGACGGACGGGTCAGCGTCGGCGAGCTGATCGCCGCGGTCGGTCTGGCGCAGTTCCTGCTCGGCCCGTTCCAGGTGCTCACCTGGGCCAACGGCGAGTTCGCCCAGGGCCGGGCCTCGGCCGGGCGGATCGCCGAGGTGCTGGCCGCCCCGCCCGCGGTGCCGCACCACCGCGCACCGCACGCGGCCACGCCCGGTTCCGGGCCCTGGTCCGCCGGCCCCGGCGGGCTGCGGCTGAGCGGCGTCGGCTACGGCGCCCTGCGCGGGCTGGACCTGGAGGTCGCGCCCGGCGAGCTGCTCGGCGTGGTCACGGACGATCCGGCGGCCGCGGCCGACCTGCTGCGCTGCCTCGGCCGCGAGGCCGACCCGGCCGCCGGAACGGTCGAGTTGGACGGCACCAGCCTGACCGCCCTCGACCCGGCCGAGCTGCGCCGCTCCGTCCTGGTCGCCCACCACGACGCCGTGCTCTTCGCGGGCACCCTGCGGGAGAACCTCCTCGGCTCGCCCGACGGCGAGCTGACCGGGGCCGTGCTCGCCGCATCCGCCGCCGACGAGGTGGCCGCCGCCCTGCCCGCCGGGCTGGACACCGAGGTCAGCGAGGGCGGCCGTTCGCTCTCCGGCGGCCAGCGGCAACGCGTCGCCCTGGCACGGGCGTTGGCCGCCTCACCGGCCGTACTCGTCCTGCACGACCCGACCACCGCCGTGGACTCCGTCACGGAGTCCCGGATCGCCGAGCGGCTGCGCGCGCTGCGCCACGGCCGCACCACCGTGCTGGTCACCACCAGCCCGGCCCTGCTCGCCCGCGCCGACCGGGTGGTGGTCCTCACCGACGGCGCCGTCACCGCCGACGGCACCCACCAGACCCTCACCGCCGACCCCGCCTACCGCACCCTGGTGCTGGCATGACGACCACCGCGGAGGACCCGACCGTGACCCCGACCCACGCACCCGCCGACCGCGAACTGCTGCCGGTCGCGGGCGGCGCCGAGACCTGGGCCGTGCTGCGGCGCCTGGTGCTCCGTCAGCGCGCCCTGACCGCGGGGGCGCTGACCGTGCTGGTGCTCGGCACCGCCGTCGGTCTGCTCACGGCCCCGCTGCTCGGCCGCCTGGTCGACCTGGTGAGGGCGAAGGCCGGCACCGGCTCGCTCACCCTGCCGCTGGTCCTGCTGGTGGCCGTCGCGCTCGGGCGCGGCGCGGCCATCGCGTACGGCAGCGCCCTGGTGGCCCGGCTGGGCGAGGGCGTGCTCGCCACCGTGCGCGAGGAGTTCGTCGAGCGGGCGCTGCGTCTGCCGCTGGAGCGGGTGGAGCGGGCCGGGGTGGGCGACCTGACCTCCCGGGTCACCGGGGACGTCGCCCTGGTGGCGCGGACGGTGCGCCAGGCGCTGCCCGAGTTCGCCCGCTCGGTGCTCGCCATCGTGCTCACCCTGGTGGCACTGGCCCTGCTGGACTGGCGCTTCGCGCTCGCCGTGCTGGCCGCCGCGCCCGTGCACTGGCTGACCATGCGCTGGTACCTGCCGAGGGCCGTCCCGGTCTACGCGGCCCAGCGGGCCGCCGCCGGGGCGCTCCAGCAGCAGCTGCTGGACGGTGTCGGCGGGGTCCGCACCGTGCGGGCACTGCGGCTGACGGAGCACCAGGTGGGCTTGGTGGAGAAGCGTTCGGACGACTCCGTGCAGCTCTGGATGCGCGGCACCCGGCTGGTCACCGGCTTCTTCTCCCGGCTGAACCTGGCCGAGTTCATCGGGCTGGCCTCGGTGCTGGTGGCGGGGTTCCTGCTGGTGGACGCCGAGGAGGTGAGCCTGGGCACGGCCACCGCCGCCGCCCTGTACTTCCACGGTCTCTTCAACCCGATCAACGCCGCCCTGGTGCTGGTCGACGACGCCCAGTCGGCGGGCGCCGCCCTGGCCCGGCTGGTCGGGCTCGCCGCTCTCCCCACCGAGCCGGAGCCCGCCGACGCCCCCGGGCCCGCCGACGCCTCCGTCGCCGTCACGGCCCTCCACCACGCCTACCGCGACGGCCACCCGGTGCTGCACGAGGTCTCCCTGACGGTCCGTGACGGCGAACGGGTCGCGCTGGTCGGGGCCAGCGGGGCGGGCAAGACCACCCTCGCCAAGCTGGTGGCCGGGGTGCACCGGGCCTCCTCCGGCAGCATCCGGCTCGGCGGCGCCGAGCTCGCGGAGCTCGGCCCGGCCGGGGTGCGCGGCGCCGTCGCCCTGATCAGCCAGGAGGTGCACGTCTTCGCCGGCCCGCTCGCCGACGACCTGCGCCTGGCCCGGCCCCGCGCGACCGACGCCGAGCTGCGCACCGCGCTCGCGGCCGTCGGCGCCCTGACCTGGGTCGACGCCCTCCCCGAGGGCCTCGCCACCGTGGTCGGCGACGGCGGCCACCGCCTGACGACCGCTCAGGCCCAGCACCTCGCCCTGGCCCGGCTGGTCCTCACCGACCCCCCGATCGCCGTCCTCGACGAGGCCACCGCCGACGCGGGCAGCGCGGGCGCCCGCGAGCTGGAGGCCGCCGCCGACGCCGCCCTGGCCGGCCGCACCGCCCTCACCGTCGCCCACCGCCTCACCCAGGCCGCCACCGCCGACCGCGTCGTCGTCCTCGACGGCGGCCGGGTGGTCGAGACCGGCACCCACGCCGACCTCGTCCAGGCCGACGGCCCGTACGCCGCCCTCTGGTCCGCCTGGTCCGCCGAACGCACCCCGGCCGAACGGCCCGCCTGACGTGCCATGATGCCCGTATGCGACTGACGAGCGGCGGGACGAGCCTCGACCTGCGGCCCGTGCGCTACCAGTTCGGGGCCACCAGCGGGGAGTACTACGACGACAACTGGCTGGTCGTCGCCGGCCGGGTCACCGACCCGGCCGGCGGCTGGTCCTTCGAGGACCCCGCGCTCCTGACGGACGAGGCCGAGGAGCTGACCGGCTGGCTGCGCGCGGCCGCCGACGGGCGGATCCCCGTCGCCCACCGCAACCGCGACGACGAGTGGTCCCCTCGGCTGGAGTTCCTCGAACCGGTGCTCTCCTTCAGCGTGGCCGCCCGCACCGCCGGCACCGTGACCGTCCGCCTCACCGTGCACCTGGAGGCCGCCCCGCCCTGGAGCCGGGACGCCGACGGCCACCGGGTGCCCTACGACGTGTGCTTCGACCTCACCGAGGACGGGCTGATGACGGCGGCCGGGGAGTGGGAGCTCGAGCTCCTGCCCTTCCCCGGCCGCTGACTCACTGCGCCGTGCCCGCCAGCAGCCAGCGGCGGACCGGGACTTCGAGGAGCACCCGGGAGCTGTCGGGGCGGTACGGGGCGGCGACGTCCCAGTCGTACTTGGCCGCGAAGGCCGCCACGATCTCGGGCGGGAACTCGTCCTCCTGACGGACCGTGACCTCGCCCTCCGCGACCACCGGTCGGTTGCCGCCTTCCAGGGCGAGGGAGACGGACGGGAAGCGCAGCGCGTTGCGGACCTTGACGGAGAGGGCGTCCGAGCCGATCCACCACACGCCCTCCCGGTAGACGAACCAGATCGGGGTCACGTGCGGCGTACCGTTCGCGCGGACGGTGCAGAGCCAGGCGTTGCGCTCGACCGCGAGGCGTTCGATCACCGACTCGGGCAGCTCGGGCAGGGGTGTGTCGTTCTTCATGCCCCCATCCCACCGCCCGGGACGGCCCGCCCGCTTCGGGCCGCGGCCCTACGACCAGCGTCCTAGGAACCGGTCCCGGGAAAACCACACGCATTCACAAGATCATCGGTGATAGACAGTCACCCGTGACACAGAACCTCGCCTTCCCCGTGCTGCTCGAGCTCATCGAGGAGCGCGCGGCCGCGTTCCGCGCGGCCGTCGCCGCCGCTCCTGACCTGGACGCCACGGTCCCCACCTGCCCGGACTGGTCGCTGTACGACCTGGCCCACCACCTCGGCGGGGGCGAGCGCCTCTGGTCCCACAACGTCGCGGCCGGCCCCGCCGAGGGCCCGTCACCCGAGGGCCTGGCCGCCAAGGCGGAGCCCGCCCCGCGCGAGCTCGACGCCCTGCTGGCCTGGCTGGCCGCCGGCACCGAGCAGCTGGTCTCGACCCTGCGCGAGCACGGCGAGGACTCCCCCTGCTGGACCTGGTGGGAGGGCTCCGCCAACCCCCGGACCGCCGGCGGCGTCGCCCGCCACCGGGTGCAGGAGAGCGCCGTCCACAGCTACGACGCGCAGCTCACCATCGGCGCCCCGCAGGCCCTGCCGGAGCGGATCGCCCTGGACGGCGTCGAGGAGTTCCTCGCGACCTGCGTGACGACCTCCACCCCCTGGCCGCACCGGCCCGTCACCGGTGACTTCGTGGCCACCGAGGGCCGCACCTGGCGCCTGAGCCTCGGCGCCGCCGGGGCGTCCGCCGTCGCCCTCGCCCCGGGCGCGGAGCACGCCGCGCCCACCGGCTCGCTCCGCGGCACCGCCTCCGACCTGGTCCTGACCTTCTACGGCCGCGTCGAGATCGAGTCGGTCAAGGGCGACGGCGAGCAGGAGCCCTTCCACCAGCTCAAGGACTGGGACCCGGAGGCCTGACCCGGCCCACCGCCTGACACCCCGGAGCCCCGTCGGCGCGCCGCCTGACGCCCGCCGCCCGCCGCCCGCCGCCTGACGCACCGTCGGACCGTACTCCGCCCCGGCACCCCGTCCTCACGGGATGCCGGGGCACCGCCGCGTCCGGGCACCGCCGCGTCCGGGCAGCCGGGAGTGCCCGTGTGCCTCCTCCGCGCGCGGGCACGGCTCTGAGAGGCTGACGCGCGGACGGGTGATCAACTCGCTCCACCGGAACCGCCCACCGCACCACCAGACCTGCGAGAGTCGATGACCGCCATACTGATCGTGCTGTTCCTGCTGTTCGCCTGGGCCCTGATGGCCGACCGCCTGGCGCGCTGGAGCGTCACCGGCCCGCTGGCCTTCGCGCTCGCCGGGATCGTGCTCACCACCGGTGAGGACCCCACCGTCGCGATCGACCTGGACGCGCACGGCTTCCAGCTCGCCACCGAAGTCGTGCTCGCCGTCCTGTTGTTCACCGACGCCACCGAGTCCAAGGACTACGACCGCTCCCGCACCTCCGGCGAGTGGCGCCTGCTCACCCTAGCGCTCCCGGCCTCGATCGGCCTGGCCACCCTGCTCGGCTACGTCTTCTTCCCCGGCCAGAGCTGGTGGCTGCTGGCGGTGATCGCCCTGGTGGTGATGCCGATCGACCTGGCCCCGATCTCGGCGCTCCTCGCCGAGGCCCGCATCCCGCTGCGCGTGCGCGCCGCGCTCAACCTGGAGGCCGGTCTCAACGACGGCCTGATCTCCCCCGTCTTCCTGTTCTGCCTGGCCAACCTCACCTCCGCCGCCGACACCTCGGTCGGCTCGCTGCTCTGGAGCACCGTCAAGGGCGCGGGCCTGGCCCTCTTGGTGGGCTGCTTCTGGGGCCTGACGGCCAGCCGGCTGGCCCCGGTGGCGGTCGCCAAGGGCTGGACCGGACCGGAGTCACTGCCGTTCGCCACCCTGGCGCTGCCCTTCCTCGCCTACAGCTCCGCCGTCCTGATCGACGGCAACGGCTTCGTGGCCGCCTTCGTGGCCGGGGTCTGCTTCGCCCCCGCCGCCCACACGCTCGGCCCGGCCACCGTCCACCTGGTGCGCGACACCAGCCAGTTGATGGCCTTCGCCGTCTGGTTCACGCTCGGCGCCCTGGCCGCCCAGGAGTTCGCCGACGGGGTGTCCTGGACGGTGCTCGGCTACGCGCTGCTGGTCCTCACGGTGGCCAGGATGGTGCCGGTGCTGCTCTCCCTGGGGCGGCTGCGGTTCTCCTGGCCGGAGCGCGCCGCGATCGGCTGGCTCGGCTCGCGCGGCGTCACCTCGATCGTCTTCGCCGTCCTGGCCGCCACCCACCTGGACGACGAACGGGGCTTCTTCGTCATCGACGTCATGTGCACCACCGTGCTGCTCAGCATCCTGCTGCACGGCGCGACCCTGCACCCGGTGGCCCGCTGGTTCCAACGCCGCGACAACCCCTCCGCCACCTCGGCCTGACGGCCCGTCAAGCCGGTCGGTCGAGGGCCACGAGACGGTCGACGCCGAAGCCGCCGATCAGCAGGCGCTCCTTGCGGTTTCCGGTGAGGCGCCGAGTCCAGTCGGTGAAACCACCGTCCCCGACCTCCACCGGCCCCTCCGCCGTGACGAGGTGGACCTTGTAGCAGAGGCCGGAGTAGTAGCCGCGCCCCGTGGCCCGGTCGGGGTCCTCGACCACGTCCAGGCCCGGGGTGCCGGCCAGCTCCGCCCGGACGTGCTCCACGAGCGCGGCGCCGGCCCCGTCCAGGGCGGTGAGCCTGACCTCGACCGGTCGGCCCGCCAGGGCCTCGGCGGCGAAGCGGAGGTGTTCGAGCAGGTGCTGGCGCTCGAAACCCTGGCCCCCCGTGTCCCGGCCCGCCGTCACCAGGGCGAAGAGCTGGAAGTGGGCGAGCATCCCCGCCCCCTCGAACCGCTGGGCCCGGACCACCCGCTGACTGCCCGCCAGCCGTACCGGCTCCGCGGACCGGGTCCCCGTCCGCCGCCGGGCCGCCTCCAGGGCCAGCCCGTTGGTCGGGTCCGCCGCCACCTCTGTGCCGCGTACGGTGGCCACCACCTTCCGGGGGTCGACGGGCCCGACGGCGCTGTGCGCGGCCAGCGGGACGAGCGGCGCCAGCGTCACCACCTCGAAGCCCTCCGGCAGCGCCGCCACCAGCCGGTCCTCCGCCCGCCGCAGCTCCCGGTACCCGACCGGGGCCGGCGCCACGAACCGGTCGTCCCGATACCGCCGCATCACCTTGGCCGGCCCGGTCCGCTCGGCCCGCCGCCGGTAGACCTCCAGCATCAGCGTGGTGAGGTCCGCTCCGCTCAACTCCTCCGCCAGCAGCGCCAGCACCTCCGGCCCGCCCGCCCGCTCCAGCACCCGCCGCAGCGCCGGCCCGTCCACACCATGATCACCCGTCATACCGGCCGAGTATGCCCGGGGCCGCGTCTCCCCCTCCACCGACTTACCGGGGACCGACCGGCACCACCCTGGCATCCGCCGCCGGTTCGTGCCACCACCCCCTGCTGCGCGGGCCTCCGGCAGAGCAACCGTCGGCCCGGAATCCGTTTGTGCCGAGGCTGCGGGCACTGCTACGTTCTCAGCGACCGTGTGGCAGAACGAGGAGGTGGTACCCGTGAACGCAGTATCGACGTGGGTGCTCCTCTCCGAGGTCACGGTCGGGCGGTAGGTCGCCCGGGAGCGCCGTTCTCTGAGCCCTCCCGAAAGGCATGACCACCATGCGCTTCACCTCCGAACAGCGTCTCGACGGCGACCTCCTCGAGCGCGGGTTCACCCTCGGCGACGTGCCGGGCTTCCTCTGGACGCCCGAACCGGCCGCCGCACCGGCTCCGCTGATCCTGCTCGGCCACCCTCCCCTGGGCCTGGCCCGGATGTACCCCGCGCTGCTCGCGCGGGCGCGACAGGCCGCGGCGGACGGCTTCGCCACCGCCACCATCGAACTCCCCGGCAGCGGAGACCGGCCCCGCCTGCCCGAACTCGACCGGGCCCGGGCCGAGTTGCGCCGCACGATGGAGGCCGGCGAACCGGTCGGCCCGGCGATCGTCGACGCCCTGATCCTCCCGCTGGTGGACCGGGCCGTCCCGGAGTGGCAGGCCGCTCTGGACGCCCTCCTCGACCTGCCCGGGCTCCGGGGTCCCGTCGGCTACTCGGGCGGGGTGATCGCCGTCGGCACCCGGCTGGCGGCGGTCGATCCGCGCATCGAGGCCGCCGTCCTGTTCGCCGGGAGCTTCGTGCCCGCCGCCACCGTCGAGGAGGCCCGCCGGGTCGGCATTCCGCTGCACGTCCTGCTCCAGTGGGACGACGAGGGGAACGACCGGCAGGCCTCCCTCGCGCTCTTCGACGCCTTCGGCTCCCGGGAGAAGACGCTCAACGCCAACATGGGCGGGCACACCGGCGTCCCGGCCTTCGCCGGAGAGGCCGCCGCCCGGTTCTTCACCCGGCACCTGAAGTAGCCTTGGCCGAGGGCTCCCACCCCAACCGACCTGCGAAAAAGGCTGGTTGGGGTGGGTGCCCGATCTTCGTTGCCCACCGTCGGAGCCCGTGAGAGCATCGAGGCTCGACGGACGACGACAGGTACATTCGATGCAGACAGCAGAGGCCCGGCTCCAGGATGCGGACCACATCCTGGTCGCACCTTCGACGGTGACGGACCGTGACACGCGCGGGGACTTCTTCGGGTCCGTCATCACGCCCGGGGAGCTCGCCTCCGGCGCCGCCGACCTCGCGGGGAGGACCGTCTACCTCTGCGGCGACGTCTCCACCTACGCCGAGCACCGACTCCGCCCCGCCGCAAGGGTCTTCGTCGTCCGGGAGCTGTCGCACGGCCACCCGGGACCCTGGCCGGTGGTCGGCCTCGGGCGGGTCCCGGTGCGCGTGCACGGCGCCGGCGTGTACTACCGCCGCTTCTTCGAGCCGGACGCCGGCCACTTCGGCAGGATCCGCGCCGAGCACGAGTTCCAGTCCCTGACGGAGTCCACCAAGCCCGGGACGGCCCACCGCAGCGGGATCTACCTGACGCCCGTCACCCGGGAGGGCGACGCCCTGCGCTTCCGCCTGCTCCGCTGCTCCACCAACCTCTCGGGGCCGACCGAGACCTTCCGGCCGACCGACACCGAGATCGTCGACGCCCTGAACCGCGAGGCCGCCACCGTCTTCCGGGGCCACGCACCGCTCAACCACGTCCTCGCGCAGGTCTACCACAACACCCTCGCCACGGCGGAGCGCAAGCAGTCCAAGGCCAGGATCTCCTCCCACGCCGACAAGACCAAGGACATGCCCGCCGACGGCGTGATGGCCTTCTGTACCTTCTACCAGGGACTCGACCGGCTCCAGCCCCTGGCCGACGACCCCTTCGACCTCGGCGTGAAGCGCACCAGCGGGCTCACCCGGCTCGACTTCCGCCTGAAGGAGCCGACCGCGGGTCCCGACGGGACCGCCCTCCCCGCCCGGTTCGGCGTGACGCTGTACCCCGGCTCCGTCTTCTTCATGCCGCTCTCCACCAACCGCCTGTACACCCACGAGATCCGGCCATCGACCCTGGACGCCGGGCTGCTGCCGACCCGCCTCGGGTACGTCGTCCGCTGCTCGGACACCGAAGCCGTGCACCGGGACGGCAGGACCTATCTCCAACGGGAGGGCCGGCCGGTGGAGTTGGAGCCCGCCACGGAGGAGGGCATGGCCGAGCTGCGCCGGCTGTACGCGGAGGAGAACCGCAGCACGTCCCCCGTCGACTACGGCGACAAGTTCCTCTTCAGCATGAACGCGGGGGACTACCTTGCTCCCCGCCCCTGACATCGCCGGCGCCGTCCTCACCCACGAGCTCCCGCTCGAGGAGAACCCCTTCCCCGAACTCTCCCTCTCCGCCCGCTTCGAGGAACTCGGCAAGGGCCGCCGCGGCACCACGCTCGCTCTGGTCGACGAGACCACCGGCGGCGTCCCGCTGGTCCGCACGACCAGCCGCTACGCCCACCCCGCCCAACAGTTCGGCGCCGTGCACCGGCGCTTGGCGCAGCTGATCCAGGAGCGCGCCGCGGTGCCGCTCGGCTTCAACAACGCCCTCGTCGAGTGCTACACCAACGCCTACGCCAAGATGGGCGCCCACTCGGACCAGGCGCTCGACCTCGCCGACGGCTCGCACATCGCCGTCTTCTCCTGCTACGAACACCCCGAGGCGGATCCGCCACGGCGCCTGCTCGTCGAGTCCAAGGAGTCCGGCGAGACCCTCGAACTCCCGCTCACCCACAACGGATTCGTCGTGTTCTCGGTCGAGGCGAACCGACGCCTCAAGCACCGCATCGTCCTGGGCTCGCCCTCCCGACGCACCGAGAACCGCTGGCTCGGCCTCACCTTCCGAACCTCGAAGACCCTCGTCCGCTTCCACGACGGACACCCCCACCTCCCCCGGGGCGACCGCCTGACCCTGGCCGACGAGGACCAACAACGCGACTTCTTCCGGATGCGCCGCCAGGAGAACACCGAGCCGGACTTCACCTACCCCCCACTGACCTACACCGTCAGCCCGAGCGACCTCCTGCCGCCCGTCTCCCCGGGGTGACGGCCCCTCAGCCGTAGCGATCACGAGTCCCGGGATGGGCGGCCGCACTGCGAAGAGGTAGCCGGACCTCACGGTGAAGAACGTCGGCCGGCCGATCACTCAGGAGTGTGTGTGCAGGCTTGCGCGCAACGTGCAGGCGCGCGGGTGAGCTGAACAATGCCCGGCTACAAGGTTGCAGGACTACCGGTACCAGTCCCCGCGTGCCTGGAGAGCCTGCTCCAGATACTGGTCCAACCCGTACGAAACCAGGTACCTGCTGTCAGTCTCGTGCTCCCAGACGAAGACCTCGTTGCGTTGCGGGGTCCGGACGAAGGCGAACTGGTCACCCCCTGCGTTGCTGCCGAAGAACATCAACGGCTCGAACGGCATGTACAGCTCGGCGAGATCCCTGGCCGTTCGAAAGTCGGCATTGTCCTTCGCGATCCGCTCCGCGCTCCAGATGACGTCGAGACCATTGCGTCCTCGAACGCCATCGCATTCACCCAACAGCGCAGCAAGCTCGGAGGGCAGCGGCTGCCCAAGTACGCGTTCGACCGCCGCCAACGAGTCTTCCCCGGCCGGACCGC
The DNA here is from genome assembly GCF_053596675.1 of Kitasatospora sp. NPDC001664. Lineage (NCBI taxonomy): Bacteria > Bacillati > Actinomycetota > Actinomycetes > Kitasatosporales > Streptomycetaceae > Kitasatospora > Kitasatospora sp. NPDC001664. Next base: position 270,129 of record NZ_JBSFGS010000007.1, on the reverse strand, counting down.
CAACTTCGGCATCCGCCATCACATTCAGAACCAGTTCCCGCCACATCGCCCCAGCATTCCAGATCGTCCTACGGAGACCGACCTGAGCTGCTGGACAAGCTTGGCGCCGGCAGGCGATCGGCCCGGTCCCTCAGTGAGCCTTGCGGGTCTCTTGACCGGATATCGCCCGCTCACTGCCGGGCCCGCGCCGACGGTCGGTCGAAACTCACAGCACGACCCTGCGTGTCCGGAAGCAACACCGTCCTAGTATTCCAGTACGACTTCGTGACCTATCGGGCGCGCGGACACGAAGCAACTGGCCTGAAGCTGGCCTCATCAATCGGCGGGTAAACAAGCGACACTCGCCGAAGGCGTGTACACCGCCCCAGCCCCCTGCTGGAGGTTCCGGTTCGGCCGGGCGATGCTTGCTATTCCGGAAGAGACCTGAACAAGGCAGCGATCTCCAGCGACTTTCGCAGAGCCGCGTCGAACCGCTCTGGGTTCGCCTCGGCAAGCGGGCGGTGGATGGTGACCGCTTCCTCGCTCACCGCCAGTCCCTCCGCCCACCGCCCCACCTCCGCCAACCGGACGGACAAGTTGTTCAGGGCGCCGGCGAGGTCGGGCAGGTAGGCGTCCGGGCTCGCCTCAACCAACGTGCGGTAGTGGCGTGCGGCTTCCTCGCTCGCCACCAGTCCCTCCGCCCACCGCCCCACCGCCCCCAACCGGACGGATAGGTTGTTCAGGGCCATGGCGAGGTCAGGCAGGTAGGCGTCCGGGCTCGCCACAACCAACGTGCGGTAGTGGCGTGCGGCTTCCTCGCACACGGCCAGGGCCTCCTCCCACCGCCCCACCTCCCCCAGATCGACGGACAGGTTGTTCAGGGCGCCGGCGAGGTTGGGCAGGTAGGCGTCCGGGCTCGCCACAACCAACGTGCGGTAGTGGCGTACGGCTTCCTCGCACACGGCCAGGGCCTCTGCCCGCCGCCCCACCTCACCCAGATCGACGGACAGGTTGTTCAGGGCCCTTGCGAGGTCGGGCAGGTAGGCGTCCGGGCTCGCCTCAACCAACGTGCGGTAGTGGCGTGCGGCTTCCTCGCTCGCCACCAGTCCCTCCTCCCGCCGCCCCACCGCCCCCAACCGGACGGACAAGTTGTTCAGGGCCCTTGCGAGGTCGGGCAGGTAGGCGTCCGGGCTCGCCTCAACCAACGTGCGGTAGTGGCGTGCGGCTTCCTCGCTCACCGCCAGGGCCTCCTCCCACCGCCCCACCTCCCCCAACCGCACGGACAGGGTGTTCAGGGCCCTTGCGAGGTTGGGCAGGTAGGCGTCCGGGCTCGCCACGGCCAACGTGCGGTAGTGGCGTCCGGCTTCCTCGCTCACCGCCAGTCCCTCCTCCCGCCGCCCCACCGCCCCCAACCGGACGGACAGGTTGTTCAGGGCGCCGGCGAGGTCAGGCAGGTAGGCGTCCGGGCTGACCTCAACCAACGTGCGGCGGATGGTGACCGCTTCCTCGCTCGCCGCCAGTCCCTCCTCCCGCCGCCCCACCTCCCCCAACCGGACGGACAGGTTGTTCAGGGCCCTTGCGAGGTCAGGCAGGTAGGCGTCCGGGCTCGCCACGGCCAACGTGCGATGGATGGTGACCGCTTCCTCGCACACGGCCAGGGCCTCCTCCCACCGCCCCACCTCCCCCAGATCGACAGACAGGTTGTTCAGGGCGCCGGCGAGGTCGGGCAGGTAGGCGTCCGGGCTCGCCACAACCAACGTGCGGTAGTGGCGTGCGGCTTCCTCGCTCGCCGCCAGTCCCTCCGCCCGCCGCCCCACCTCCCCCAACCGGTTGGACAGGTTGTTCAGGGCCCTTGCAAGGTCAGGCAGGTAGGCGTCCGGGCTCGCCACGGCCAACGTGCGATGGATGGTGACCGCTTCCTCGCACACGGCCAGGGCCTCCTCCCACCGCCCCACCTCCGCCAACCGGTTGGACAGGTTGTTCAGGGCGCCGGCGAGGTCGGGCAGGTAGGCGTCCGGGCTCGCCTCGACCAACGTGCGGCGGATGGTGACCGCTTCCTCGCTCGCGGCCATGGCCTCCGCCCGCCGCCCCACCTCCCCCAACCGGTTGGACAGGTTGTTCAGGGCCCTTGCGAGGTCGGGCAGGTAGGCGTCTGGGCTCGCCACGGCCAACGTGCGGTAGTGGCGTCCGGCTTCCTCGCTCACCGCCAGGGCCTCCGCCCGTCGCCCCACCTCCCCCAACCGCACGGACAGGTTGTTCAGGGCCATTGCGAGGTCGGGCAGGTAGGCGTCCGGGCTCGCCGAGACCAACGTTCGGTAGTGGCGTGCGGCTTCCTCGCACACGGCCAGGGCCTCCGCCCGCCGCCCCACCTCCGCCAACCGGTTGGACAGGTTGTTCAGGGCGCCGGCGAGGTCGGGCAGGTAGGCGTCCGGGCTCGCCACAACCAACGTGCGGTAGCGGTTGGTGATGGCCTCGGCGAGCTGGGAGGCGGTGCAGGCGAGGCGCCGACTGGAGTGCGGGAGCCGGTCGTGGAGGGTGGTGAGGTCGCCGAGTGCAGTGGTGGGGTCGGTGGCGAGGGTGTCGAGGGCGGTAATGAGGGGTCGGGGGTGGTCGACCTGGACGGCGGTGGCGATGATGTGGGGGGCGAGCCAGTCATGGTGCCTTACACACAGGGCGGTGAGGTGGGTGTCGAGGCGACCGTCGAAGATGGGGTGGGCGGCTGCGCGGCTGTAGACGGTCAGGAGCTGGGCCGCCTGCGCGGCGTCGGTGCCGTCGATCAGGCGTTCAGCCAGGTGAGGGTCGGCGGCAAGGACGCGTCCGATGTGGCGTTCGGCGAGCCGGTCGGGCTGCAGCGCGCCCCAAGGCCGGCCCGGCGCGGTGGCCGGGTAGAGAGCGGTGATCCAGGCGGTGACCGCATCGCGCCGGTCGCGGGGCTGGTCCGCCAGGGCCGGGATTCTCGACCACGTGCGGTCGGCGTGTTCGTTGTCGGCCGCTCCCACCAGGTGGGCTGCGGCCAGGGCCGTCTCCAGGGTGCTGCGACTCGGCGTCGGGGTGAGGCCGTGGACTGTGGCGCCGTGCTGCCAGTAGCGGCGCTCGTGTCCGAGCAGCCGGTCTTCCACACCGTGCACCTGTTCGGCGGGAACCGGTGGCGTCCCGGGGCCGGCGGGGGTGGTGGTGTCGAGGAGGTCGGCGAGTGCAGTCATCTGCAGAGTCAGGGCGTTGGCGAACGCGTCGTGGTCGAGTCCCGGGGTGGGCAGGGTGTCGGCGGCGCTGCGCCAGTCGTGTCCGGCCATCCCTTTCACGTCCGGCAGGGCATCGGCCAGGGCGCGGGCGGCGGTGCGGTAGGCCTGCGGGCGCGGGCCCGGGTCCTGCTCCAGCGGCTCCAGCAGCATCGAGGGGGCACCGTCGAGGTAGTTGTCGGTCAGGCGGGTGGCGCTCTTGGCCTGGGTCCACCAGTCGCCGTCGGTGCGGGCCAGCAGCAGGACCTTGAACGGCGTGGTGTCTGGGTGGTGGGCGGCAGCCACAATGAGCGCGGTCAACTGCCCGGTGCGTGCCTCGGCGTAGTCGAGGACGACCAGCAGCGGCTTGACTACCTCGCGCAGCTCTCGTAGCTCGGCCGCGGTGGCGTCCGCGCGCGGCCACAGCACGGCCCACCCGTCGGCGGCCAGCAGCGCGGCCAGGTGGTGGGCGAGCCGGGTCTTGCCCTGCCCGCCCGGTCCGTGCAGCAACCATGCCCCGAACCCGTCCCGGCCGCACCAGTCACGCAGGCTGGCGAGCAGGCCTTGGCGGCCGTGGAAGGGAACCGTCTGCCGACTCGCCTGCAGCAGTGCGGCCGGTGAGCCCGGTGCCTCTCCGCGCCCGGCGGGCTCAACCTCAGCCAGGTACTGGAGCTCCACCGCCTCCAGCCCGCTCGCGCCGGCGCCGTGCTCGGCCAGCGCGGCGCGGAAGGCCGGGTCGTGGTGCAGGACGTAGGCCGGGACGACGTTCAGCTGCCCGTGCCCGGAGTGCTCGCGGTCGGAGGCCACCACCCCGGCCAGCATGCGGTCGCAGAAAACAGCCGCCCCCGACATCCCGCCCCACGGCGAGGTGCCCTCCTCGGACCACTGCGGGGGGTGCTGGAGCAGGTCCATCACGTACTGGTTGCCGGCGAACCCGGTGCCCGGGTTGACCGTCCCCGCCAGCTGCGCGGCCTCGACCGGCTGCCCGGCGCGTTGGGCCACGTCCGGCACCCCCCACGTCCGGCATCCGGTGCCCGGCTTGTCGGTCGCCATCCGCCCCCAGCGCACCACCGCTCCCGGCGCCTGCCAGGCGGAGTCGTCGTCGAGCAGGACCAGCGCGGCGTCGTCCCGCCCACCCGGGGTGCCGCACCACACCACCCGGCCGCCCACCCTGCCCGCGCCACCCGGGCGGAACACCTGGACCCGCTCACCCGCCCGGGCCACGACATGAGCGGACGTCAGCACCAGACGCCCGCCCACCGCATACCCCGACCCCGGACCACCCAGCCCGGTCACACCCACCACCCGCGCCCGCTCCACCCCTGGCCCCTCCGACCGAGTCTTCAGTTCACCCCGCGGCGTGCCGCGGCACGCCGCCGGCCGTCCGGCCCCGCTCCGAAGCCGGACGGCCGGCGACAGCCAACCCGGTCAGTCCGGAATGCGGCCCGACACGTCACCAGGACCGTCAGGACGCTCAGCTGAGCCGCTCACCAGCAGGTCACCACCGTGCGCGCTCCTCGGCGTCAGCGTGAACGACACCCTGTGCGTGCGGCCCCGCGAGAGCCCGGCCTCCGTCTCCGCGCCCACCGCCCACAGCTTGAACCCGGCCTTCGCTTTCGCGTCCACCCGCAGCTCGACCTCGAACTCCATCTCCACCGGCCCCACCGCGAACACCACCTCCGGATGGTTCCCGCCCCGCCCCGCCGCCGCGATCAACTCGTCCCGCACCGCCGCCACCGCGTCCACCAGAGGAATATCCACTCAACCCACCCCAATCCGACGACCCGTCAACACCCCCACCGTAGAACCCCCGTAACCACTCCGGCAGGCGAACACCCAGACCCACCCCAGGGCCCACGGCAGGACACCCCGGCCTCCAGGACGGACAACGCCCGCCCGGCCCAAGGCCAGCCCACGCCCGGTCCCGGCACAGGGGGAGTACCGCACGCTCCGCCGATCGGCCGGGCGGGCAAAGCCCGAACACGGGAGACTCGCACGGCACGGGTTCTGGGTGCCGGGCCCCTGCCCGGACCAGGGCCCCTCTCCACGGAACTCACGTGATCATCGATGGTCGTGACGACTTCTGAAGATCACGACACGGCCGCCACTCATAGCTTGGACGCCGCCTGCTGGCGGGCGATGTTCGACCAGGCGATGGCCCGGATCGCGGGCCGTTTCACGCGGGTGGAGCCGCGCGCGACCGCCCGTGCCTTCGTCCTAGTGCCGCGTCAGGCAACCTTTGCCCTGTTCAAAGGACGAAATCGTGACTTCGCCCCCGGAGGCGGGGACTGTCGGCGGTCATAGGCTTGGGGCTTCGGTTGGACTGACGAGAGCGGGTCGTTCTGATGCCTTCGGAGAAGGATCGGCGGCGGATGCTGCGCGACGCCTACAAGGCAGAGCGCAAGCGTGATGAGTGGGACCTGCTCGGCATCGACCGCGAACAACTCGACGGTCTCCTCGATCATCTCGAAGAGCGTCTCGCGGACACCGGCTGTGATCACACGCTGAGCCACTCCCGGGCCTGGGCCGGCTCCAGGCCAGTGGCATGGTCCGAGCTGGAAGCGGGCCTACTGGCCAGCGGCGCCGGCTGCGACTGCGAAGTGCTCTCGAACGTCGACCCGGACGAGAAAGTCTGATACTGCTCAGGCGACGTTCGCCCTGGTGACGACCTCGCGTAGCCGCTGATCGGCGGCGTGCTTGTTCCGCCAGGTGATGTAGCGGCGGATCATGCTGCCCTGCTCCTTGTGACTGGCGTGGTCGGTGCCGTCGAGGGCGAATGCCGCCCAGCGCAGCAACCTGACGACACGTCACACAGGGCGAAGGTTGCCTGATGCGGCACTAGCACGAACCGGCGGGCGGCATCTTCACTGTGCCCGGTGACCATGGACCAGGTCGGCCTCAGCTACGCCCGGATCGCGTGGGGCGGACCGATCCTATGCCTCCCCGTAAGAACCGTGCCTATCTGCGCCGCCGCGGGACCCGCTGCACCATCCCCGACAAGACCGACCATGCGCGCAACCGGCGGAAGCTCGGCCCCGCGGCGGTCGGCCGCCGATGGTCGACAAGGCTGACTGCCGTGAGCGTCATGTGGTCGAGTGCGGATCAATCGCCTCGAAAGGCACCACCCTGTCGCCACGCGATATGACGAGCTCGCTCTTCGCTACGAGGTGACCGTGCTGATCACAGCTCTCGACGAGTGAGCTTGCTCCGCTTTGACGAACACCTGCGGTGTGGTGGTCAGGCTGCGAGGACGGTCACGTACTCGGCGGGGCTGCGGTAGCCGAGGCTGCTGTGCAGCCTGTGTATATTGTACCAGCTTTCGATCCACTCGAAGATCGCGGAGTGGGCCGCTGCCCGGCTGGGCCAGGTCCGGTGGCCCGTCAACTCCCGTTTGAGGGTGGCGAAGAAGGACTCGGCGAGGGCGTTGTCCCAGCACTGCCCGGTACGACCCACGGACAGGCGGATGCCGAACTCGCTTGCCAAACCGGCGAATTCACTACTGGCGTACTGGCATCCGCGATCGGAGTGGAAGATCACGTGGCCGGCAGGCCGACGCTGGTGGCAGGCGGCGCGCAGGGCCTCGGCGACGAGTTCGGTCCGCAGGTGGTCGGCGGTGGCCCAGCCGACCACGCTGCGGGAGGCGATGTCGATGACGGTGGCCGGGTAGAGCCAGCCATCCTCGGTCGGGATGTAGGTGATGTCGCCGCACCAACGTGAGTCGGTGGCCCGCGGGTTGGGTTCGAGGCCCCGCAGGACCAGGTCGGGCCGGGCGGCGGCGTCGGGGACAGTGGTGCGCTGCCGCCGTCGACGGTGCGGCCCTGCCAGGCCGGCCTGGCGCATCAGGCGCGCGATGCGGCGCCTGGGCATTCCCCGTCCTTCCGGACAGTCGGCGATCTCCCGAAGCCTGTCCGCGCCCCGGGACTTCTTCACCGTGTCACGGACCTCCACGTCGGCCGCCCCGGCAGTTCCGCGCCGCTTGCGGACCTCGGCCGTGGTGTCGACGTAGGTCACCGTCAGCTGGCCGCCGAGCATCCGGCGCAGCTCGGCAGTCACGTCGTACTCGTGGAGGGACTCGATGGTGAGGCGGGCGAGGTAGTGGTGGGCGGCGGCGTAGCGGTCGAGTCCGTCCAGGAGCAGTTCGGCGCGCACAACCGGGGGCAGGGCGTACGGGTCGGTGATGCCGGCGTGGGCTGCGGCCTGTTCGATCAGGTAGCCGATCTTGAGGCGGTCGTGGCTGTGGCGGGTGCTCAGGTACTTCCCCATGGTGCTCTTGCCGCTCTCGGACAGGCCGCCGAGGCCGACGACGCCGACTCCGGGCAGGCACCGGGCGGGGATGGCCGGGGCGTGCGGGTGCAGGAGGCGGCGCAGTTCGTCCTGGACGGCGACGACCGGCCGCCCGGCGACGACGATCACCTCGGCGAAGCGGCCCGCGGCGGCGAGGCGGTGGATCTGGTGGTGCAGGTGCCGCTGGTAGGCGGCGTAGGTGTCGGTGACGCTCGTCTCGTGGGACAGGCTCAGGCGGGTGCCGACCTCGGGGTCTTCGTCGTGTAGCAGCAGGACTCCCCGCTCCCGGGCCTCGGCCGCCTTCAGCTCGGCCGCGAACGGGGCGAGCAGCTGGCGGGCCCGGCCGGCCGCCCTGTTCGGGTTGAGCTGCTCGCGCACAGCGACCGTCGCCGCGAGCGATGCCTCCAGCATCGGCACGCCGCGGTCCACCAGACGCACCCCCGGCAAGGTGGCGGCGTGGCAGGAGCGGGCGAGGTAGGAGGAGGCGAGGACATCGGCCACCTCCTGCATCGGGGCGTCGCGCCACCACCAGGTGCCCATCCCCTGCGACTTGATCTCCGCCCATCGGTCGTAGTGCGCGTCCAGCGGCCAGGCCGGGGCGGCCACCGCGCCGAGGCGGCGGGCCAGGACGCCCAGCTGCTTGGTCTTGCCGGTGTTGTCCGCGCCGCTCACCGCGACGGTCACCACGTCGTCCACCACAACCTCCGAGCAGTCGTTCGATCGCGCGGGCCGATCGGCCCGGAGGTGCGAGTACAACCGAACCTCCGTGCGGCGCAACAGGGTTCAGCCGTCATCGAGGAGTAATGGAACCCGCTCGTTTCGGCGCGCCCGGGGTCCGGCTGATGCTGAGATGGGGACCGTGGACGCGCAGAGTTTCCAGCACCCGATCACCGTCGCCCGGGCCTTGAGGGGCATGTCGATGACCGACCTGGCGGTGGCGATGAGAGCTGCCGCGCGCCGCCGCGACCGCCGGGCCGGCACCACCAAGCAGCAGGTGTACGCCTGGGAGCGGCCCACCGCGCGCCCGCCGAGCGAGTGGTCTCAGCTCCTGATGGCCGAAGCCCTCGGCGTCGACCCCGCACACGTCACCGTCCTGGGCTGGCCGTACTGGCTGCCCGGCACCGAAGCACCGCTCCCCCTGGGCACAGGGGCCACGGTGGCCGCCCTCAGAGAGGCCCAACACCGCGCCATGCTCAACCGCCGCACCCTCCTGGGCCTCGCGCCCGCCGCCATGATCACCCTCTCCCAGCAGTGGGCCACCCTCGACCCCGCCCTCGCCGCCACGGCCACCGACGGGCGCACCGTCGACCCGGAGTTCGCCGGCTGGCTGGAGACCAGCGTCCACCAGCTCACCTCCCTGGCCACCGCCGACCGCCAGCACACCGCCCCGCTGCTGGACTCCTACTACGACACCGTCGTGGGCCTACTGGAGAGCGCCTCCTACAGCGAACAGATTGGCGTGCGGCTCCAGTTGCTGGCCTCCTCCCTCGCGCAGACCATCGGCTGGCACCAGTTCGACCACGAGCACCACTCCGCCGCCGCCCGGTACTGGACCGCGGCCCTTCATGCCGCCCACCACGCCGGCGACACCGACCGCGGCGCGGGCGTCCTCTCCGACCTCGCCTACCAGAGCATGTGGCTGGGCCGGGGCGCACCCGCCGTCGAAGTGCTCGACCACGCCCTGACCCGCACTCAGGACCCCACTGCCCGCTCCCTGCTGAACCTGCGCCGCGCCCGCGCCCTCGCCATGACCGGCGAGGCCCGAGCCTGCCGACGCGCCCTCGACGCCGCCGAACACTCCCTCAACGTCGCCACCACCGCTGCGCCCGCCTGGTGCTCGTGGATGAGCCCCGCCGACCTCGCCGTCGACTCAGGCCGCTGCCTCATCGACCTCAGCGAACCCGGCCCCGCCCATCGCCAGATCACCGAAGGCGTCACCCTGCTGCCCACCGCCCGCGACAAGACCCGCGCGGTGTTCCTCGCCTACGAGGCAGAAAGCCTCCTTCGCCAGGGCGCGGTCGACCAGGGTGCGACCACCGCACATCAGGCATTGCTCCTCGCCCGGCACACCGGGTCCACCCGCTGCATCCGCCAGATCAGTGACCTCGCGCCCGCACTGAGCGGGCATCAACACGTCGAAGGAGTCGGCCAGTTCCTCGACGCCGTGCGATCAGCAGCGTGATCCCGACACGGACGCCTCCCGGCTGCAAGGGGGTGGGAGATCGGCCACTCGGCCGACTACCCAACATCTTCATCAGCGTTCTGGAACCGGCCAAGGGCGCGGAAGGTCTCCAGGGCCTCCAGCAGGTGGCGGGCCTCCGTCCGGGCGGCGGGTGGGAGGGGGGCCAGCAGCTCGCCCACCGGGAGCGGGGCGGACTCGGTGGCGGCCAGGCGGTGCAGCAGCTCGTCCAGGTGGCGGGGTGTCAGGGCGGTGCCGGTCACGTGCCCGTTGGCGGCGCAGAGTTGTGCTCCGCCCGCCGGTGCGTGCAGCACCCGGGTGCGGGCCCGGACCACCGTGTGGTCGGTGAGCGGTCGCGGTGCCTCGGGGGGCGGGGCGGGGGTGAGGCCGGCCGCGGTCAGGTTGCGGAGCGAGAGGGCGGTGACCCGCTCCTGGATCCGCTCCGGGTCGCGGTACTCCTGGAAGACCCGCAGGGTCTGTTCGAGGGCCTCGGGCAGTGTGCCGTCGGCCGGCGGCTCGGGCACCGAGAGCGGGGCGGTGGCGGCGGGCAGCCCCGCCAGACCGGCGTCCGGGTCGACCATCGCCTCCGCCGTCCGGCCGAGCAGCAGGTCGTCCACGTCGTAGACCGCGCGGTGCGCCTCGCGCGGCACGCCGACGTTGACGCTGGTGGCGGACCCCCCGTCCACGCTCTCGCCGACGTGGTAGTAGTCGGACGGCCAGTACAGCAGGTCGCCGGGCTCGGGCTCGGCGGTGAACGAACTCTCCAGGTACGCCTGGTAGTCGAGCACGGTGGTCACCGGACCGGTCCACGGGCGTTCGCGCCAGAACCGCATCCGCTTGCGGCCCTCGAGCGCGAACATGAACGTCGCGAAGCGGTCCTTGTGGACGCCGACCGGGGTGTGCTCGTAATTGCCGTGGAAGAGCGTGGTGATGGCCCCCGACAGCGGCAACCCGGTGCGCTCCCAGAGCGGTTCGAAGAAGGCCCGCTGGCGCTCCCACTGTCCGGAGTGGAAGGCGTGGAAGGCGTGCACCGTCAGCGCGTACCGCCGCTCCGCCGAGAAGGCCGCCAACTCACCGTCCAGTCGCGACCGGTAGCCACCGAAGGTGGCGTCCTCGGCACGCGGGAGCCAGGCGGCCGGCTCGGACTGCTGGAAGCGGCCGACGGCGAACTGCGCGTTCGGCGGCATCAGGTACGGATTCGGCGGCCGGGTGGCGAGCGCGGCGGTGGCGAAGACCTCGCCCAGCTCGTAGGGCGCCGGACGGACGGCCTTGATCAGCACCGGGCGCCGGTCCCAGTAGCGCGTGGCGAACTCGTCCCAGTCGAGCGGGCCTCGGACGACGGCCAGTTCGCTCGTACGTGCGGTCGTCATCCGTCCACCCCGCCGTCCTCGGCCCACTCGACCGACCCCGATGACCCCGATGACTTCGATGACTTCGATGACCCTGCCGACTCGGTCAGTTCGATCGCGCGCAGCCGGTAGAGCTTGCGCAGCAGCGCGGTCACGGCGGCGTTCCGCTCGTCCGCACCCACCGCCCGGCAGAGCTCGGCGAGCGTCAACTCCCGCCCGACCGTCAGCTCCTGCGCGATCAGCTCGCCGGCCGCCCCGCCGATCGGGAAGGCGTGCCCGTTGACGGCCCAGATCCGCCGGCCGGGCCCGTCCGGCTGCCGGAGCACCTCCCGCACCACCCGCAGCCGCTGTCCGGGGACGAGGGCCACGTCCTCGCGCGGCTCGGGGGCGGGCTCCAGCCCGGCGGAGGAGCGCCAGGCCGCCCAGCGGGTACGCAGCGCGGCGGGCAGCTCCGGTCCGCCGGCCGCGGCTCGGGCCGCCTCGCCGATGGCGAGCATCGGAGCGGCCGGTCCGCCGTCGGGCGGCGGGTAGGGCAGGCAGGGCACCGTGCCGTCGTACTCCAGGCGGTCCCGGACCTCCTCCGCCAGCAGGATCTTGACGGCTCCGGCCGCCAGGTGCGGGGCGCGCGGGACGGAGATCCGCAGCGTCAGGCAGCCGTCCAGGTGGCGCTCGCGCCAGCGGGACCCCTCGGGCCAGTGGAGCAGCTCGCCGGCGTTGGCCCGCAGCACCCGGAACGACCCGTCCGCCTCCCGCAGTTCGGCCTCCAGGGTGCCGCCCAGCACCCAGGTCAGCACCGCGTGGTCGGACGGGGCGGCCAGGCCGCGGAGGCGGGTGTGGTCGTCCCCCTCGGTCAGCTCGGCCTCGACCGGCAGGCACGGCAGGCCGACCCGCTGCCACAGCCGCTCCAGGCCTTCACGGATGGCGGACCACAGCGCGTAGTCGGTGTGCAGCGGTTGACGGACGCTCAGCAGGAATCCGGTGTCCGGGCCGCTGCCGGCCGGCCCGCGGCGCAGCCGGGTCCGGTAGGCCGCCGGGGTCGGATCCTCGGCGTCGGGCAGCAGCCGGCCGGGCGCGCCGAGCCAGCCGAGCGCGGTGTGGAGACGGACCTGCGGGAAGGTCCGGAACACAGTGCCGGCCCGGAACGGGGCACAGGCGGCGACGACCGTCCGGTGCAGATGCTCCGGGTCGGTCGGAGCGGCGGCCTTGAGCAGCGCGGGCTCCTTGCCCCAGGCGGGGGCGAGGAGTTCGGTCCAGTCGGTCGCGCTCACGCCCGTACCCCTTCCTTCGCGGGAGTCGGCTCTGACGCCGCCCCAGGTGCGGACCGGGACTCCGACCCGGGTGGTGCCGGTGCAGCCGGCGACGACCCGGGTGCCGAGCCGGTTCCCGACCCGGATCCCGGCGCGGACCACGGCTCGGGTGCCGAATCGGGTGCCGACGCGGGTGCCGAGCCGGGTGGCGGGTACTTCGCCGCGAGCAGGGCCGCGTAGGCGGCCAGCGGCTGCAGTCCGGCAGCGGCGCGCCGCTCGTCCACCCGGTCCTGGTCCTCGATCGGGCAGGGCCGTAGCTCCCCGGTCGCGGCCCGTTCGAACTTGGTGCCGTACAGCTGCGGCCGGCCCTCGGCCCAGCGCACCGCATCGGTGAGGTAGGCCGCGTCGCGCGGCAGCATGTCGCCCGCCTCGGCGGCGGCCTCGATCAGCGTCAGGCACGCGCGCCGGAAGTCGAGGTCGCCCTCGTGGTGTTGGAGCAGCGCGCCGGCCGCCGTGGCGGCCTCCGGTCCGACCAGACCGTGGCCGGGCCAGCCGTGCTCGGCGACCACACCGCGCAGCCAGGCGATCCCGGCCCGGGTCAGCCGCTCCAGCCGCCCCTCCAGTTCGGTGTCGGTGAAGCCCCCCGCCGCCCAGGGTCCGCGCAGCGCGGCGTCGAGCCGGTCGAAGCGGAGCAACCGCTCGCGGATCTCCGCACCCGACCGGGCCTGCCGCCCACCCGCCTCCGCGAGGTCGGCAGTGGCGGAGGTCGAGGCGGTGGCGGAGGCGGAAGCGGTGTCCTGGGCTGCCGGCCCGTCCTGCCGGCCCGCACCGACCGCTCCCTCCCGTGCCGTCGGATCGACCCGGCCGGCCGTCCTGATCAGCGGGTCGATGCGCAGCCGCAGCTTCGCCTCGTCCCAGGAGTAGGTGATGCGGCGGCCCGCCTGCGGCCAGTCGAAGGAGACCTCGCCCTCGCGCGGCCCGCGCCGTACGAGCCGCACCCCGTGCCCCGGATCGTCCAGCTCGCCCGGCCCCGGCGAGTCGGGGTGCACGTACTCGACCGCGTCGCGCAGCGCGATGCCGAGCCCGGCGAGGTCAAGCTTGCCGCCCTCGCGGACGGCGGCGACCGGCGGCCAGGGCCGGTCCTCGCCCCACGCGGGTGCCTCGGCCGGCTCGGCGCGCAGCCCGCCGCCGGGCGGTGTCCGCATCGCCAGCAGCGGGCCGCCGTCGGCCGTCCGGAAGAAGTACGGGACGTCGCCCCGGGCGAGCTGCGCCGACTCGGCCTCGGTGAACGGCACGTCGCCACCGTCGGGGTACTCGTCCGTCGGCCGGGCGATCACCCGGACCACGTGCCCGGCCGCCCGCTCCCCGATGAACTCGGCGATCCGGGGCCGGTGACAGCACATCAGCGTCCAGGCGTCGAACATGCCGCGCAGCAGCGCCGGCAGGTACGGGCCGTAGCCCACCCGGCCCCCGGTGTCGCCGACGACCGCGCGGGTCTCGGTCCTGGTCAAGGAGCGGGTCCGGCGCTCCAGCCGCAGCGAGCCGTCGGGCTGCGGGTGCCAGCAGGTGGCCGGGCCGTCCGGCTCGCACCAGCGCGGGAGGGACTCCAGCCCGGCGTGGTGGTGGGTGGAGACCGCCGGATCGGCGATCAACCCGGTCCCGAACAGGCGCTCCACGGCACCGAAGTAGGACTCCAGGTCGACCGGGTACGGGAGCGGCTCGCCGTCCTCCGGACGCTGCCCGATCAGCACGTTGCCGCCGATCAGGTCGGTGATCCCGAAGGCGAACGCGGCGGCGGCCAGCGAACCGGCGCGATGCCAGTAGCGGTCCGCCACTCCGGGTTCCAGGACGGCGCCGCGCAGACTCAGCGGGCCCTCGGCCCGCAGCACGCCCCAGGCCTGCGGCGGCTCGATCCACTCCTGCCACGAGTGGTCCGGCCGGCCCGGCCCGCTGCCCTGCCGCACGCGCATCGTGGGGAGCCTGATCTCCCCCGCCATCGGAGGCAGTTGGTTGAGCAGGGCGAACAGCGAGCCTTCGGTGGCCAGGAACAGCAGTTCGCCCGTCGCCGGCCGTGGCTTGTACGCGAGCCGGCCGCCGTCGGCGAACTCGACCCGCACCACCCGCTGCCCGCCGTTGTGGGTCTCCTCGCCGTGCGCCCACAGGCCGGTGACCCGGCGGTCGGCGGGCTGGTCGCGGGCCAGCCGTTCGAGGAACAGTGTCAGGAACTCCAGGTACTGGCCCACCCGTTCGGCGGTGGACGCGGCGGCCCGTTCGGCCGGCCCGGCCACGCACGCCTCCAGCGCCTCGGTGAGCAGCGGCCCGAACACCTCGGCGTTCTCCGGCCGCAGCAACCGCGGCTCGACCTGCCGGGCTTCGGCGGCGGCCTGCGCGGACCAGGCGTCGATCCGCCGGAGCGCCTCGTGCAGCGGCGCGAACCGGGGATCGGACAGCGCATGCGCCAGCGCCCGTGCGTCGGACGGGCCGCCCAACGGACGCTCGACGGCGAGCGTGCCCTCCGGCCCGGGCACGACCGCGGGCGGGAACGCCCGGCCCGCCCGGCCCTCGGCCAGCGCGGTCAGCAACCGCCGTGTCGTGATCGGGAGTTCGGGCGCGGGGACGGTGCCGCCCGGGTCGCGCAGTTCCATTCAACCCCTCACCGGGTGGTCGCAGCCGCACGCTTCGCCGCCGACCTGCCCTGCCCTGCCCTGCCACTGGAATTCCCACGACAAGAGGTCGGGTGCCACCGAATACGGCGGCACCCGATTCTCCTCGGAGGGGGGAAACTCTGCCTCCGCAGCGGATTCCCCCGCCACTTGCTAGAAGGAGCAGTAAACGCGGATACAGGTGCCGTTCTGCGGCTGGCCCTTCGGCGCGTCCTGCTCCAGCTCGCCGATCACGAGGTCGAACTCCGCGTCGCCGAACGTGGTGTCGGCCGGCAGCGCGTGTACGGTCGGAGCTTCCATACGGTCCTCCTGACAAGTGGGAACGAACCCCGGCCCCGCACGGCACGGGACCGCCGCCCAGTCTTGCCGCGCCCCGGCTGCTTCGTCAACAGATCGTTCCGCACCCGGAGTTCGAATTCCGCTATCCGTCCCGGCCCTGCCAGGTGGTCACGCAGACCTCGTTGTCCTCGACGTCGGCGAGCACCCAGAAGGCCGGGGCCCGGGCGGCGGAGAGCAGGCGGCCGCCGGCCGCCAACGCTGCGGCGATCCGCCGGGGCGCCTCGTCGTGGGGGACGCACACGTCGAAGTGGATGCGGTTGCGCTGCGGGCGGGCCTGGTCCATCTGCTGGAACCAGATCGCCGGGCCCTGCCCGACCGGGTCGACCAGGGGATCCCGGGGGCCGTCGGCTCCCTGCTCGTCGGCGTAGCCCAGCACGGCCTTCCAGAACGAGCGGATCGCCGCGATGTCGAGGGCGTCGATGGCGAGTTCCAGGAGCTGGACCGACCGCGGTGCGTCCGCTCCCACCTCGGGCTCCGTCCGTGAACCGGACTCCTCCGCGACGGCCGAGATCCGGCCCGCGAGGGAGACGTCCCGGGTCGTCACGGCGGCGTGGTCCAGTGACTGGAGGGTCAGGACCACCCGCCCGGGCCGGACGTCGACACGGAGGTGCCGGTCGGCCTCGTCGCCGCAGGCCGCCACCGCACCCGCCGCCACCGCGACCCCCTCGGCCAGCGACCCGACGGGGACCGAGGTGCGGATCGCGCCCAGCAGGAACCGCCACCCGAGACCGCCGACGGCCTCCGAGGCCTCCCGCCCGCTCAATGTCCGTTCCACGCCCACGTCCTCAGGCCTGACGGGCGGTCAGGCCCGCCGGGCGCAGGTCGGTCCAGTGGGACTCGATGTGGGTGAGGCAGGCGTCGCGGGTGGTGGGGCCGAGGATGCTGGTCCAGCCGGGCGGGACGGGGGCGAAGGCCGGCCAGAGGGAGTGCTGGTTGTCCGCGTTGACCAGGACGTGGAAGTCGGCCTCGGGGTCGTCGAACGGGTTGGTGGTCACGGGAGTGGGCTCCTCAGTCGGTGCAGGGGGTGGCCATCAGGGCGGCCAGGACGGTGAGTGGGAGGTCGGGGTTGGCGGTGGCGGTCCGGAGGAGGGTGAGGAGTTCGCCGGCCAGGGCGCCGGCCTTCCGGGGGCCGAGGCGGTCGGTGGCGTGGATCAGGGCGCAGTGCACCTCGCCGTCGCCGCGCGGCTGGTGGAAGCTGAGGGTGAGGTCGGCGGGGGTCCAACCGGTGGGGACGGCTTCGAGGGTACCCACTCCGCCTTCCAGGGAGGCGAGTTCGGCGGCCTCGTGGTGGATGACCATGACCTGGGGCGAGTGGCCGGCCAGGTCGGTGGCCTGGAGCACCTCGGCGTACGGGAGCTCCTGGTGTTCGAGGGCGGCCAGGGTGGTCTCCCGGACCCGGGCGAGCAGGTCGGCGAAGCTCGGGTCGCCCCCGGTGTCGGTGCGCAGGACGACGGTGTTGAAGAAGCAGCCGACCAGGTCGGCGAGTTGGTCGTCCGTGCGGCCGGCCACCTTGGCGCCGATGGGCAGGTCGGTGCCGGTCCCGTGGGCGGTGAGCAGGGTGGCGAGCGCCGCGTGCAGCACCATGAACATGCTGGTGCCGGTGGCCGAGGCCAGGCGGTCGACGGCGCGGCGCAGGCGCGGGTCGAGGACGAAGGGGACGTGGGCGGCCCGGTGGGTGCGCACGGTCGGGGCCGGACGGTCCGCGGGGAGGGCGAGGCGGGTCGGGGCTCCGGCCAAGGTCTGCCGCCAGTGGGCGAGTTGAGTGGCGGCCAGGTCGTGGGAGGCCAGCACGGCGTGGGCCCAGCGGGTGTAGTCGGTGTAGTCCACCGGGAGCGGGGCCCAGGCGGGGGCGGCGCCGCCGAGCCGGGCGGTGTAGGCGGCGGTGAGGTCGCGGAGCAGCGGGACCACGGACCACTCGTCCACGGCCAGGTAGTGCAGGGTGAGCAGGACGGCCTGCGCTCCGGTGGGGTCGGTCAGCAGGTGGGCCCGGAGCGGGGCGCCGTCGGGGAAGACGGCACGGCCGGTGGCCAGCTCGGCGATCCTGGCCTCCAGGTCGGGGCAGGCGGAGCACTCCAGGCGTGGCCCGGGAACCGGGAGTTGACCGCCCTCTCCGGCGGAGGTCCGCAGCGGAGCGTGCCGCTCAGCCAGGTCGGCGAGCGCGGCGGCCAGCGCGGCCCGGGACAGCCCGCCGGGTGAGCGGAGGACGAGGGCGTGGTCCCAGCCGGGGTGGACCGGGCTGGCGTGCCAGCGCTGGACCGGCGCCAGCGGGAGGGGCTGCGGGGAGGGGGCGGGCGGTGCGGGCAGGAGGGCGGGGCGGGCGGCGGTCGAGGGGGTGAGCTTGGCGGCGAGGCCGGCCACGGTGGGGGCGTCGAAGACGTCCCGGATGCCCAGCTCGACGCCGAGTTCGGCGCGTAGGCGTCCGACCAGGCGCATGGAGGCCATCGAGTGGCCGCCGAGGGCGAAGAAGTCGTCGTGGCGGCCGACGACCGGCAGCCGGAGGATCTCGCGGAAGATCCGGCCGACCGCCTCCTCGGCCGGGCCCTCGGGCTGGTCGGCACCGGTCAGGTCGGCCCAGTCGGGGGCGGGGAGGGCGGCCCGGTCGAGCTTGCCGTTCGGGGTGAGCGGGAGCGGGCCGTCCAGCGGGAGGAGGGCGGAGGGGAGCATGTACTCGGGGAGCGCGGCGGCGAGGCGTTCCCGGAGGGCGGTGGGGTCGAACGGCTTCCCGGCGGCGGGGACCACGTACCCGACCAGGCGGACGATGTCGCCCCGCCGGTCGGGGAGCACGGCGGCCTGGGCGACCGACGGCTGGGCGGTCAACGCGGCCTCGATCTCGCCGAGTTCGATCCGGAAGCCGCGGATCTTCACCTGGGTGTCCACCCGGCCGAGGAAGTCGAGGTTCCCGTCCCGGCGCCAGCGGGCGCGGTCCCCGGTCCGGTACATCCGGGCGCCGGGGGCGCCGAACGGGTCGGCGAGGAACCGGGTCGCGGTCAGGCCGGGGCGGGCGAGGTAACCGCGGGCCAACCCCCGCCCCGCGACGTAGAGTTCGCCGACCACCCCGGGCGGGACGGGGCGCAGGGCGTCGTCCAGCACGTAGCAGCGGGTGTTGGGGTCGGGGGCGCCGATCGGGACCTGGCCGCTGCGGCGGCCGGTGCGGGTGGCGGGCCAGAGGGTGGAGTTGACGGTGGCTTCGGTGAGGCCGTAGGCGGCGATCAGGTTGACGCTGCCCGCCCAGCGGTCGATCAGGTCCGGCGGGACGGTCTCGGTGCCGACCAGGATGGTGGAGCCCTCGGGGAGTTCGCAACCGGGCGGCAGGGCGGAGACCAGCGAGGGCGGCAGGATCAGGTGGGTGACGCGCTGCTCGGCCAGGAAGTCGGTGAGCGCGGGGCCGGCCACCCGGGCCTCGTCCGGGACGAGGACGAGGCGTCCTCCGTGGCACAGGGCCATGGCGAGTTCGAAGACGAAGACGTCGAAGCCGACCGAGGCGAACTGGAGCACGCGGCTGTCGGCGGTCAGGCCCATCCGGTCCACGGCGGTGGCGACCAGGCTGGCGATGCCCTCGTGCGGCAGTACGACGCCCTTGGGGCGGCCGGTGGAGCCGGAGGTGTAGATGACGTAGGCGGCCTGGTCGAGCGCCACCCGGACCGGGGCGGCCGGTTCGGCGGCGGAGAGCTCGGCCGCCACGGCCGGGGCGTCCAGGAGGAGCAGCGGGGCGACCGGCGGGAACTTCCCGGCGACCGGTTCGGTGGCGACCACCAGGGTGGCGGCGGAGTCGCCGAGGAAGTGCGTGAGGCGGTCGGCGGGGTGGGCCAGGTCCAGTGGGAGGAAGGCGGCGCCCAGCCGCAGCACCGCGAGCACGGTGGCGATCAGGTCGGCCGAGCGCGGGACGGCGACGCCGACCACGCTCTCCGCTCCGACGCCCCGGGCCGCCAGCAGGGCGGCGATCCGGGCGGCCCGGGCGTCGAGCTCGGCGTAGCCGACCTCCCGGCCGCGGTCCACCACGGCCACGGCGTCGGGCCGTTCGGCCAGCCGGGCGGCGAACAGTTCGGGGAGGGTGAGCTCGTCCACCGGGCGCGCGGTGGCGTTGAAGGTCTCCAGCACCAGCTCGCGCTCCCCCTCCCGCAGCACGTCCGCGTGGGAGAGCGGTCGGGACGGGTCGGCGAGCACGGCGGCCAGCAGCAGCTCCAGCCGGGCGGCCAGCTCCTCGACGGTGCGGCGGTCGAAGAGCTCGGTGGCGTACTCGATCCGGCAGCCGAGCCGCTCCCGCTCCCCCAGCTGCTCGGTGAAGCTGAAGACCAGGTCGAACTTGGCGGTCCGGGTCGGGTACGGGACGTACTCGGCGCGCAGGCCTTCCAGCGCCAGGGGCGCGTCGGTGCGGGTGTGGTGACCGACCATCACCTGGAAGAGCGGGTTGCGTGAGGTGGAGCGGGCCGGGTTGACCGCCTCGACGACGCGTTCGAAGGGCAGGTCGGCGTGGGAGAAGGCGGCCAGGTCGGTGGTGCGGACCCGGGTGAGGAGTTCGGCGAAGCTCGGGTCGCCCGTCAGGTCGGTGCGCAGGACCAGGGTGTTGACGAAGAAGCCGACCAGGTCGTCCAGGGCCTCCTCGTCCCGCCCGGCGATGGGTGCGCCGATCGGCAGGTCGGTGCCGGCGCCGAGGCGGTGCAGCAGCGCGGCGACGGCGGCGTGGAGCACCATGAACATGCTGGCGCCGTGCTCGCGGGCGAGTGCGCGCAGGGCGTGGTGGGTGTCCGGGGCGAGCTCGACGGCGAGGTCGGCACCGTGGAAGCCGGGCCGGGCGGGGCGGGGGCGGTCGGTCGGGAGCTCCAGCTCCTCCGGGGCGCCCGCCAGCGTCCGCTTCCAGTGGGCGAGTTGGGCGGCGCCCAGGCTGGAGGGGTCGTCGTCGGCGCCGAGCAGCCGCCGCTGCCAGAGCGCGTAGTCGGCGTACTGCACCGGCAGCGGCTCCCAGGCGGGGGCCAGGCCCGAGCGGCGCGCGGCGTAGGCGGTGGTGAGGTCGCGCAGGAACGGGCGGTCGGACCACTCGTCGGTGGTGATGTGGTGGAGCAGCAGGACCACCACCCGGTCCTCCGGGTCGATCTCCAGCACACTGGCGCGCAGCGGGAGTTCGGCGGCGAGGTCGAAGGGTCGGGCGACGGCGGCGGCGATCAGGTCGGGCAGCAGCTCCTCGCTGGCGGGCACCACCGTGACCTCCGGCCGGGCCTCGGCGGGTGGCAGCACGTGCTGGTGGGGGCGGCCGTCACGGACCCGGAAGAGGGTGCGCAGCGGTTCGTGGCGGGCCGTCAGGTCGGCGAGGGCGGCCGTCCAGGCGGCGAGGTCGAAGCGGCCGCGCAGCCGGAGCACCAGCGGGAAGTTGTAGGCGGCGGAGGTGCCCTCCAACTGCTGGATCAGCCACAGGCGTTGCTGGGCGGCGGAGAGCGGGATCTCGGCGGGGCGGACCGTGGCCACCAGCTCCGGGCGGGCCGCCGGACGCTCCGCGCCGGTGGCCGCGTCGACCCGGGCGACCAGGTCGGCGACGGTCGGCGCCTCGAACAGGTCGCGGATGGCCAGGCCGGCGCCGAGCACCGCGCGGGCCCGGCCGATCAGGCGGGTGGCCAGCAGGGAGTGGCCGCCGAGGTCGAAGAAGTCGGCGTCGACGGTGACGCTGCCCTCGGGCAGGCCGAGCACCTCGGCGTAGAGCGCGCAGAGGGCCCGTTCGCGGTCGTCGCGCGGGGCGCGGCCGGGGCCGGTGAGCCCGGCGAGGTCGGGAGCCGGGAGGGCGCGGGCGTCCAGCTTGCCGTTGACGGTCAGCGGCAGGGCGTCGAGCAGGACGGTCGCGGCGGGCACCATGTAGTCGGGCAGCACGGTGCGCAGGTGGGCGCGGAGCTCCTCGGGGGTGACCGGGCCGGACGGGACGGCGTAGCCGACCAGGCGCCTGCCCTCGCCGACCACCACGGCGGCCCGGGCCACGGCCGGATGGGTGGTCAGGGCGGCGGCGACCTCGCCGAGTTCGATCCGGTAGCCGCGGATCTTGACCTGGTCGTCGGTGCGGCCGAGGAAGTCCAGCAGGCCGTCGGGGCGGCGGCGCACCAGGTCGCCGGTGCGGTACATCCGCTCCCCCGGCTCGCCGAAGGGGTCGGCGACGAAGCGGGCGGCGGTCAGCCCGGGCCGGTCGTGGTAGCCGCGGGCCAGGCCGGTGCCGGCGATGTACAGCTCGCCGGGGGCCCCGGGGGCGACCGGGCGCAGCATGGCGTCCAGCACGTGGGCCCGGGTGTTGCGGATGGGGCGGCCGACGGTGGGGGTGCGGCTGTCGGCGGTGGAGCCGCCGAGGGTGTTGATGGTGTACTCGGTGGGGCCGTAGAGGTTGTAGCCGTAGGTGCCCTCGGTCTCGCGCAGGCGGTGCCAGACCGCGTCCGGGACGGCCTCGCCGCCGAGCAGCACCAGGGCGGGCCGGTGGCCCTCCAACAGGCCGTGCTCGATGAGGAGTTGGGCATAGGTGGGGGTGACGTTCACCACGTCCACCGCGTTCCGGTCGCAGTACGCGACGAGCTGCTCGGCGTCGCGGCGCAGCTCCTCGTCGCAGACGTGCACCTCGTGGCCCTCGACCAGCCAGAGCAGCTCCTCCCAGGACATGTCGAAGGCGAAGGAGACGGTGTGGGCGATCCGCAGCCGGCGCCCGCCCGCCGAGGCGACGGCGGGGGCGAACACCTCGCGCTGGTGGTTGAGCTGCATGTTCGTCAGGCCCCGGTAGGGGGTGACCACGCCCTTGGGGCGGCCGGTGGAGCCGGAGGTGTGGATGACGTAGGCGGGGTGCTCCAGACGGCCGGGGCGGCCGGGCTCGAAGCCGGGGACGTCGGCGAGCGGCCCGGCCGGGAGGGCGGCCAACTCGGCCTGGACGTCCGGATGGTCGAGCAGCACCGGCTCGGCGGTTCCGGCCAGGGCCGGGGCGACCTCGGTGGTGGTGAGCAGGCAGAGCGGGCGGGTGTCCTCGAGCATCAGCCGCAGGCGGTCGGCCGGGTGGTCGAGGTCCAGCGGCTGGTAGGCGGCGCCGGTGCGCAGCACCGCGAAGAGGGCGACCACGGTCCGCACCGAGCGCGGCAGGGCGAGGGCCACCACGCGCTCGGGGCCGGCGCCGTGGGAGAGCAGCAGGCGGGCGAGGCGGTTGACCTCGGCGTCCAACTCGGCGTAGCTGAGCCGCTGTCCGCCGCTGACCAGGGCGGTCGCGCCGGGGGTGCGGGCGGCCTGCTCGGCCAGCAGTTCGGCCACCGTGCGGTCCGGCAGGGGCTCGCGGGTACCGGCTGTGTCGGGGGCCTCGCCGGGCAGCAACAGGTCCAGGCGCCCGACGGGCGCGGCGGCCTCCAGGCCCTCGGCGAGGCGGTCCAGCACGGTGGTGTAGCGGTCCAGGACGGTGCGCGCGGCCTCGGCCGGGAAGAGGTCGGGGCGGGCGGCCAGGGTGACCCGCAGACGGGCCTCGGGGGTGACGATCAGGGTGAGCGGGAAGTGCGTGCCGTCCACGTTGCCCACCGCGGTGATGCCGTGCTGGGCCCGCAGGGCGGCGGCGCGCTCCTCCCCGTCGGCGGAGCGCAGCACGAAGAGGGTGTCGAACAGCCGTCGGTGGCCGGTCCGTTGCTGGATCGCGCCGAGGCCGAGGTACTCGTGCGGCATCAGCTCGGCGCGCTCGGCCTGGAGGCGCCGGAGCAGCTCCGGCACCGGCTCGGCGGGGCGGAACGCGATCCGGGTGGGCACGGTGTTCAGGAACATCCCGATGATCCCGGCCACCCCGGGCACCTCCGCGGGCCGACCGGCCACGGCGGTGCCGAAGACCACGTCGGAGCGGCCGAGCAGGGCGGAGAGGGTCAGGCCCCAGGCGGCGCTGAGCAGGGAGTTGAGGGTGAGGCCGTGGGCGCGGGCGGCGGCGTGCAGGCGCTCGCTCGCGCCGGCGTCCAGCAGGGCGTGGTGGTCCTCGGGGATGACCGGGCCGCCGTCGCGGCCGGCGGGGGCGGTGAGGGTGGGCTCCGTCAGGCCGGAGAGGGCTCCGGCCCAGGCGTCGAGGGCCGCCTCGGAGTCCTGATCGGCCAGCCAGCGGAGGTGCTCGCGGTAGGAGCCGGGCCGCGGAAGGCCGGCGGTGTCGCCGGAGCGGGCGTAGAGGGTGAAGAGCTCCTCCAGGAAGAGCCAGGCGGACCAGCCGTCCCAGAGGATCAGGTGGTGGGTCACGACCAGGGTGTCCCGGCCGCCGCCGCGCCGGAGCAGCAGCAGGCGGCAGAGCGGAGGGGCCGTCAGGTCGAAGCGCCGGCGCCGGTCCTCGGCCAGCAACTCGGCCGCGCGGGCGTCCTGTTCGGCCTCCGGGAGGTGGGCGAGGTCGGCGACGGCGAGCGGGATCTCGGCCTGCTCGACCAGGTACTGGACCGGGTCAGGGACGCCGTCGGCGGTGAAGCCGGCCCGCAGGCCGGGGTTGCGCTCCAGCAGGGCGCGGCAGGCGGCGCGCAGCCGGTCGGTGTCCAGGCGGTGGTCCAGCTCCAGGGTCTCCTGCGAGAGGTAGACGTCGAGCGCGTCCCCGCTGTCGTAGCCGGCGTGGAAGTACATGCCCTCCTGGAGCGGTGAGAGCGGCCAGACCTCGCCGACGGTCCGCCCGGCGACGGCTTCGACCCTGGCACGCTCCTCCCCCGTCAGGTCGAGCAGCGGAGCCGGGGCCGGGGCCCCGGCGGCCGCCGTGAGCTTGGCCAGCAGGGACTGCAGCGCCGGGTCGGCACTGCCCTGCTGCGCGAGCAGGGCCTGGAGGGCGGCGGCCTCGGCGGCGCCCAGGGTGAGGTCGGTCGGTTCGGTCACGGCGGTGGCGGGCTCCGGCTCGGGGGTCGGCTTCGACTCGTCGGGGGCGGGCAGGAGAGCGGCCAGGGCGGCCGGGGTGCGGGCGGTGAAGACCTCGCGCGGGCCGACCGGCAGGCCGAGCGCGCGGGCCCGGGTGGCCACGGTGATGGAGGAGAGGCTGTCGCCGCCCAGCACGAAGAAGTCGTCCTCCGGCCCCACCTCGGGCAGCCGCAGCACCTCCGCGTAGACGGCGCACAGCTCGCGCTCCAGGGAGGTGCGGGGCTCCCTGGAGGCGGTGGTCCGCCCGGTGGCGGACCCGGTGGCGGACCCGGTGGCGGGCAGGGCGCGCTGGTCGAGCTTCCCACTGGGCGTCAGGGGCAGCTCCGCCAGCGGGACGACCGCCTGCGGGACCAGGGCGGCCGGCAGCACCTCCACCAGCGCGGCGCGCAGCGCCGCCCCGTCGAGCACCGTGCCGGGCAGCACGGCTCCGGAGGGCACCGCGTAGCCGAGCAGCGCACCGTCCCGGGCGATCACGGCGGCCCGCGCCACCCCGGGCAGGGCGGCCAACGCGGCCTCGACCTCCCCCAGCTCGATCCGCTGGCCCCGGATCTTGACCTGACGGTCCGTCCGGCCCAGGTACTCGAGCTCCCCGTCCGGCCGGCGGCGCACCAGGTCCCCGGTGCGGTACATCCGGCTGCCCGGCTCGCCGAACGGGTCGGCCACGAAGCGCTCGGCCGTCAGGCCGTACCGGCCGAGGTAGCCACGGGCCAGCTGGACCCCGGCCAGGTAGAGCTCGCCGGGGACGTCCTCGGGGACGGGGCGCAGGAAGCCGTCCAGCACGTGCAGCCTGGTGTTCCAGACCGGGCGGCCGATCGGCACCGGGCCGGCCGCAGTCCCGGTCCCGACGTGGGGGACGTCGACACGGGGGACGTCGAAGTGGGTGACGTCCACGGCCGCCTCCGTCGGGCCGTAGAGGTTGTGCAGGGGCACCCCGCCGGAGACCTCGGCCCAACCGCGGGCGGTCTCGCCGCCGAGCGCCTCGCCGCTGGCGAAGGCCCGGCGCAGGCTGGCCGCCCAGCCGGTCCCGCCCGTCGCTCGGGTGGCCTGGACGAAGGCGGTCAGCATCGAGGGGACGAAGTGCAGGGTGGTGACCTGCTCGGCCCGGATCAGCTCCGCGAGGTAGGCCGGGTCCTTGTGGCCCTCGGGCTCGGCGAGCACCACCGCGGCGCCCTCGCACAGGGCCCAGAAGAACTCCCAGACGGAGACGTCGAAGCCCGACGGCGTCTTCTGGAGCACCCGGTCGGTGGGGTCGAGCCGGTAGCGGTCCTGCATCCAGGCCAGCCGGTTGACGATCGCGCGGTGGGTGACGGACACGCCCTTGGGGCGCCCGGTGGAGCCGGAGGTGTAGATCAGGTAGGCAGGGTGGTCCGGCCCGGCTTCAACCGGGGTGGCCTCGGCCGGGGCGGGTTCGGGTTCCTGGTCGAGGTCCTCGATCAGCAGCCGTTCGACGCCCGGCAGGTCGGGGAGCTCGACCCCGGCCGTGGTGACCACCGTACGGGCGCCGGAGTCGGCCAGCATCGTGGCGAGCCGCTCGCGCGGGTGGTCCGGGTCCAGCGGGAGGTAGGCGGCGCCGGAGCGGAGCACGCCGAGCAGGGCGGTCATCAGCTCGGCCGAGCGCGGCAGGGCTATCGCGACGTGGCGCTCCGGACCGGCGCCCCGAGCTCGCAGGGAAGTGGCCAACCGCTCGGCCCGGCGCTCGAGTTCGGCGTACGAGAGGGTGGCGTCGGCGGAGACCACGGCAGGTGCGTCCGGGGTCCGGGCGGTCTGCTCGGCGATCAGCCGGGGCAGGGTGGTGGCGGGCACCGGGTGGGCGGTCGCGTTGAGCGCGGCGAGCTGGAAGCGCTCGCGGTCGGAGAGCAGGTCGACGGCGGCCAAAGGCAGTTCGGGGGTGGTGACGACCGTGGTCAGCAGGGCCGTCAGCCGGGCGGCCAGCGCGGCCGTCCCGGCAGCGGTGATCCTGCTGCCGTCGTGCTTGAGCCGCAGTTCGAGCTCCTCGCCGGGGAGCACCACCAGGGCCAGCGGGTAGTGCACCGCATCGCGGACCTCGACCCCGGTGATCCGCAGGCCGTCCCCGGCGGCCGGCCCGGCGTCCAGGGCCGCCGTCGGGTGGTTCTCGAAGACCACCAGGGTGTCGAACAACTCGCCGCCCCCGCCGATCCGTTGCAGCTCGGCGAGGCCCAGGTGCTGGTGGTCGAGCAGGGCGCTCTGCTCCTCCTGGAGACGGGCCAGCAGGGCGGACAGCGACTCCTCGGGGCGCAGTCGCACGCGGACCGGGACGGTGTTGCTGAACAGCCCGACCAGCTCCGCGCTGCCGGCCACCTCGGTGGTGCGGCCGGAGACGGTGGTGCCGAACAGCACCTCCTCACGGTTGGTCAGCGCACCCAGCAGGACGGCCCAGGCCCCGTGCAGCACGGTGCTCGGGGTGAGGCCGTGCGACCGCGCGAACTCGGCTATCCCGGCCGTGAGTTCGGCGGGAAGCCGGACCTCCACCGTCCCTGGTGCGGCGGGATCCACTGCATCACCCAGCAGCTTCAGCGGTTCGAGCGGTCCGGCGAGGGCGGTGCTCCAGGCCGTGCGGGCGGCCTCGCGGTCCCGGGTGACCAGCCAGCCGAGGTAGCCGTCCGGGGACGGCGCGGGCGGCAGCGGGGCACCCCCGTGGGCGGCGAGCAGGTCGCGCAGGACCAGGGCCACGGACCAGCCGTCGGCCACGATGTGGTGCAGCGTCAGCAGCAGCCTGGTCCGGCCCGGCGTCCGCAGCAGGGTGGCCCGCAGCAGCGGCGGCACCGCGAGGTCGAACCCGGCGGCCCGGTCCTCGGCGAGCGCCGCCTCCAAGGGACCGTCGTCCGGTCCGTCGGCCGGCCCGCTCGACTCGACCACGCGCCACGGCAGTTCGCCGAGCGGCGCGATCCGCTGCACCACCCGGCCGTCCAGGAGCTGACGGAAGCCGGCCCGCAGCAGCGGGTGGCGTTCCAGCACGGTGCGCAGCGCCCCGCGCAGCCGCTCGCCGTCCACCGCCCCGGCCAGCTCCAGCACCTCCTGGACGAGGTACCCGTCCTGCGCGGCGCCGTCCAGTGCGGCGTGGAAGAAGAACCCCTCCTGGAGCGGGGAGACCGGCAGCGCCTCCGGGTCGAGCACCACCGCCGGGGCCGCGGAGCCGGTCCCGACGAGGGTGGCCGCGGCGGCCAGCGCGGCGACGGTGCGCAGCCGGAACACCTGCCGGGGCGTGAGCCCGATGCCCTGCTCGCGGGCGGAGTTGACCAGCTGGATGGCCACGATGCTGTCGCCGCCCAGCTCGAAGAAGCTCTCGTGCACCCCGACCCGGGGCAGCGCCAGCACCTCGCCGAACAGCCGCGCGAGCGTGGCCTCCAGCGGGCTGCCCGGCGCCGAACCGGCGTCGCCGCCTCCCGCGGTCCAGTCCGGATCGGGCAGCGCCCGGTGGTCGAGCTTGCCGTTGGGGGTCAGCGGGAGCGGCCGGTCCAGCACCACCACGGCGCTCGGCACCAGGTGCTCGGGCAGCTCCCCCGCCACCGCGGCGCGGGCCGCCGCCACCGCGTCCCGGCCGCCCACCAGGTAGGCCACCAGCCGCTTGGTGCCCCGGTGGTCCTCGCGGACCAGCACGGCGGCCTGGGCGATGCCGGGGCGGGCCATGAAGGCGCTCTCCACCTCGCCGGGCTCGATCCGGTGGCCGCGGATCTTCACCTGGCCGTCGGCCCGTCCCAGGAACTCCAGGTTCCCGTCGGCCCGCCAGCGGACCCGGTCCCCCGTCCGGTACATCCGGCCGCCCGGCTCGCCGAAGGGGTCGGCGACGAAGCGTTCGGCCGTCAGCCCGTACCGGCCGAGGTAGCCCCGGGCCAGGCCGCGCCCGGAGACGTAGAGCTCGCCCTCGACGCCGACCGCGACGGGGCGCAGCGCCGGGTCGAGCACGTGGCAGCGGGTGTTCGGGTCCGGGCGGCCGATCGGGACGGGCCCGCTCCAGCCGGAGGTGGCGGGCCAGAGCGTGGAGTTGACGCTCGCCTCGGTCAGTCCGTACGCGACCACCACGCGCAGCCGGCCGGCCCAGCGGGCCACCAGCTCCTGGGGTACCGCCTCGGTGCCGACCACCAGTACCGCGCCCTCGGGCAGGGTGCACTCCGGCGGCAGGGCGGCCACCAGAGAGGGCGGCAGGATCATGTGGGTGGCCCGGTGCTCGGTCAGGTACTCCGTCAACGCGGGCCCGGCGACCCGGCGTTCGGCGGGCACCAGGACCACCTGTCCGCCGACGCAGAGCGACATCACCAGGTCCCAGACCGTCACGTCGAAGCCTACCGAGGCGAACTGGGCGACCCGGCTGTGCTCGGTGACGCCGATCCGCTCGGTGGCGGTGGCGATCAGACTGCCGATGCCGTCGTGCGGGACCAGGACGCCCTTGGGGCGGCCGGTGGAGCCGGAGGTGTAGATCACGTAGGCAGCCTCGTCCAGGGCGATGTCCACGCCCGGGGAGGTGGACGGCGCCGAGGCCAGCGCCTCCTGGACCTCGGGGGCGTCGAGGGCCAGGGCCTCGACGCCGGCGGGGAGTTCCGGCGCGAGCGCGGTGGTGGTGAGGACGGTGCGGGCCCCGGCGTCGGCCAGCATGTACGCGATCCGCTCGCGCGGGTGGTCGGCGTCCAGCGGGAGGTAGGCCGCGCCGGCCTTGAGCACCCCGAGCAGCGCCACCACCAGCTCGGCGGAGCGGGGCAGGGCGAGGCCGACCGGCTCCTCCCGGCGCACGCCGCGGGCGAGCAGCAGATGGGCCACGCGGTTGGCGGCGGCGTCGAGTTCGGCGTAGCTCAGCCGCTGGTCCTCGCAGACCAGGGCGGTCGCGTCCGGGCGGCGGGCGGCCTGGCGCTCGAAGGCCGCGGGCCAGCTGAGCTCCGGGCTGTCCACCGGGTCGGCGCCGAACTCCTCCAGCAGTTCGGTGAGTTCGGCGGCGGCGAGCAGCTCGATCCGGGCCACCGGCAGGTCCGGGTCGCCGGTGAGGGCGTCCAGGACGCGCAGCAGGCGTCGCTGGTGGCCGGCCAGCTCGGCCTGCGCGGTCGCGTCGGCCGGGGTATCCAGGGCGAGGTCGAGGCGGATGCCGTCGCCCGCCAGGGTCTCCCCGAAGGTGATCGCGAGGTCGGCGGCCGGGCCGAGCCAGAGCGGGCGGAACTCCGGGGCGAGGCCGGTGAAGCCGAGGCCGGTGCCGACCGGGAGGACGTTGACGGTGGGGCCGGTGAGCGCGGCGACGCCCTCGGCGAGGCCGAGCTCACGGGCCAGCTCCTCGGCGCGCAGGCGGCTGTGGGGCAGCAACTCGGCGATGCCGTCCGCCACTTCGGCGACCAGCTCGGCGAGGGTGGTGGCGGGGCGGACGGTGAGCCGCAGCGGCAGGATGTTGGAGAGCATCCCGGGCACCTCGGCCCGCCCGCCGTCCGGCCGGGCGGCGACGGGCAGGCCGACCAGCAGGTCGTTCTCCCCCGTGCTGCGGTGCAGATAGGCCGCGACGGCGGCCACCAGCAGGCGGGAGGTCCGCACGCCCATGGCCCGCGCGGCCGCCCGCAGGCGCGCCACCCGCTCGGCGCCGAGCTCCACGTGCCGGGTCACCCGCGTGGCAGTGGAGGCGGAGGCCGAGCCGGCGCTCCGGCACTCCGCCGAACCGGCGCCACCGCCCTGACCGGGCGTCACCCGGCCGGTGCCACCCTGCTCCCCCGGCCCGCCGGCGCCACCCTGGCCGCCCTGCCGCACTCCGGTGCCGCCCTGACTGCCCCGGTCCGCCGTGAGGTCCGTCCCGTCCGGACGGGCCCCCGGCCCACCGGTGCCTGCGGTCGAGCCCCCCGGCTCGCCGTCGGCCGGTGCGGCCGGTGAGGACGGGCGGGCCGTGGCGAGGCGGGCCGGCTCCGGGCGGGCCGCCAGCTTGGCGCGCCAGTAGGCGCGGTCGGCCTCGTGGGCGGGCGAGGCCAGGTAGGCCCGCTCGGCGTCGGTGAGTCGGGCCAGCCGCCAGTCCGGGTCGGACGCCGGGGCCGACGGGTCGTCGTAGAGCGCGGCGGCCCGGCGGGTGATCAGGGCGACGCCGGTGCCGTCCACCGCGATGTGGTGGTAGACCTGGTACCAGCGCACCACGCCGTCGGCCAGCCGGAGCAGCGCGTGCCGGTGCAGCGGCCCGGCCGCCAGGTCGATCGGCCGCACCCGGTCGGCCGCCATCCACGCCTCCGCCGCCCCGTACGGGTCGCCCTCGCCCCGCAGGTCGACCACCTCCGGCACGGCCATCTCCCTCGCCGTGTCCGGGAGTTGGACCGGGCCGGGGGCGAACCGCACCCGCAGGCACTCGGCCTCCTCCACCGCCCGGCGGGCTGCCGCGGCGAGCCGCGGCAGGTCCACGGCCCCGTGCAGGTCCAGGAAGTAGGCGGCATGGAAGGCGGTGCCCTCCGGTTCGTACTGCTGGGCGAGCCAGATCCCGTGCTGGCCGCCGGTCATCGGCAGGCCGGCGGGTGCCGTCGGGTCGGACTCGGCAGCAGACATGGTGGTACGCCTCTCTGGATGGGCCGGTGACGGTGCGTCCGGGGGCGGCGGCGCCCGGGCGGCTGCTACTGCTTGGGGCTGAGCAGCGGCTCGATCTGGTCGATCGCGTAGGGGATCGAGAGCACGGTGTTGAAGGAGAAGGCCGCGCCCACGTCCGGGTCGGTGTAGGGGACGAAGAGGTCGCGCTTCTCCTGCTGCACCTTGAGCTTGCGGTAGAGCGGCTCGCCCTTGATCCGCTCGTTGGCCGCGGCGCTGGAGGTGACCCAGACCAGGCGGTCGGCGTCGAGCACGTCGAGCTTCTCGGCGCTCAGCTCGGCGACGTTCCAGCCCGGCTTGGCCAGCGCGTCGATCTCCGGCTTGAGCTTGAAGCCGAGCTCGTTGAAGAAGATCGCCTTCGGATCGGTCCGGGTGAAGGCCGAGTACTTCCCCGCCTCGAAGCTGTCGGCGACGGCCAGCGTCTGCTGCGCCCACTCGGGGTGCCGCGCCTTGACGGCCTTGAAGCGCTCGCCGATCGCGGTGATCTTCTGCTCGGCCTCGGCCTCCTTGCCGAGCGCCTTGCCGATCTGGCGGGTCATCACCTGCCAGGGCGCGGCGTAGTCCTGGTGCTCCTTGGGCTGGGCGACCACCGGGGCGATCTTCCGCAGGGTGTCGTACTGCTCCTGCTTCATGCCCGAGTACTGGGCGATGATCAGGTCGGGCTTCAGCCCGGCGATCTTCTCCATGGCGTACTCGTCGCGCTCGCCGACCACCTGCGGAGCCGTGCCGCCCCACAGGTCCTTGGCCCACGGCCACTTGCCGTACGGGCTCTCCTTGAACCAGTCCACCGCGCCGACCGGCTTGACCCCGAGCGCGAGCACCGCGTCCTGGTCGGAGAGGCCGAGGGTGACCACCCGCTTGGGGGCGGACTTGATCTCGGTGCTCCCGTACTTGTGCTGGACGGTGGCGGGGAACCCCGTGCCCGCACCTGCGGTCGTGCTGGGGGCCGTGTCGGCGGCGGGCGTGGTGCCGCTCCCGCAGGCGGCCAGGGTGAGGGCGGCGAGAGCGGCGGCGGCCGCGTGCGGGAGGCGTCTTGCGGAACGGTGCACGGTCTTCCCTTCGAGGCGGAAACAGAGCCAAACTTAGGTAAGCCTAAGTTAATGTGCAAGTGCCCACCTGCGATCTCCCCGAACTGACCCGTCGACAACTGGCCATTCCGTGGCTGGAGTTCGCCTTCGTTGCATAACTTAGGTAAGCCTTGCTTTACTGATCGCATCCGACCGTCCCTTCCGAGGAGGAACCTCCATGCGGGTCGTCATGTTCGGCTACCAGACCTGGGGCCACCGCACCCTCCGAGCGCTCCTGGAGTCCGAGCACGACGTCGTCCTGGTGGTCACCCACCCCGCCAGCGAGCACGCCTACGAGAAGATCTGGAGCGACTCGGTCGCCGAGCTCGCCGAGGCCCACGGCGTCCCGGTGGTGATCCGCAACCGGCCCGACGACGAGGAGCTCTACGCCCGCCTGAAGGAGGCCGACCCGGACGTCATCGTGGCCACCAACTGGCGCACGCTGATCCCGCCGCGGATCTTCCAGCTCCCGCGCCACGGGACGCTCAACGTGCACGACTCGCTGCTGCCCGAGTACGCGGGCTTCTCCCCGCTGATCTGGGCCCTGCTGAACGGCGAGCCCGAGGTCGGCGTGACGGCCCACCTGATGGACGAGCACCTGGACGCCGGGGACATCGTGCTCCAGCGGGCCGTGCCGGTCGGCCCGCGGGACACCACCACCGACCTGTTCCACCGCACCCTGGAGCTCTTCGGGCCGATCACCGTCGACGGACTGGCCGAAATCGCCTCCGGCCGCACCGACTTCACCCCGCAGGACCGCTCCCGGGCGACCTTCTTCCACAAGCGCGCCGAGGAGGACATCCGGATCGACTGGCGCTGGAGCGCCGAGGAGCTCGACCGCCTGGTCCGGGCCCAGTCGGCGCCCTACCCCGCCGCCTTCACCCACCACCGGGGCCGCCGCCTGGAGATCCTCGCGGCCCGGGTCTCCGAGCAGCGGTACGGGGGCACCCCCGGCCGGATCTTCTACCGCGAGGGCGACGCCGTGGTCGTCGTCGCCGGCCCCGACGCCCGCACCGGGCGCTCCCACGGCCTGGCCGTCACCGAGGTCCGCACCGAGGACGGCCGGGAGCTTCCCGCCGCCGAGTACTTCACCTCCATGGGCGGTTACCTCACCGACCGACCCTGACCGGAAGGCCGCCCTTCCACTTGTGCGGGGCGGGCCTGGCGGTGGTGCGCGGACGCGGCGGGGTGTGGTGGAGTGTCGGGCATCAGCTTCCACGGGGGAAGGATCATTCCGCATGCCTGAAAACGTCTCGCGGCGCACCCTGCTCGGCCTCGGCGCGGCCGCCGGGGCCGGAGCCCTGCTCGGCCCGCTGGCCGGTTCCGCCTCGGCCGCCGACGACGGGTGGCACGCCGCCCCGGCCGGGGACGGCACCCCGGCCGTCGCCGGCCCGGGCCGGTGGCCGGCCGGCTTCGCGCTGCCCAACGGCTTCCGGCCCGAGGGCATCGCCATCGACGCACGGGGCCGGGCCTATTTCGGATCGCTCGCCGACGGCCGGGTTCTGCGCTACGAACTCGCCACCGGCAAGGGTGAGTTGCTCTACCCGGGCCCGGCCGCCGGGACGCCCTCGCTCGGTATGAAGGCCGACGACCGCGGCCGCCTTTTCACCGCCGGCGCCTGGGGCGGCGACGCCCGGGTGCTCGACACCCGGACCGGCGCGGTGCTGGCCTCCTACCAGCTCGGCACCGACCCGGCGAACACCTTCGTCAACGACGTGGTGCTCACCCGGGACACCGTCTGGATCACCGAGTCGCTCCAGCCGGTCCTCTACGGCCTGCCGCTCGGCCCGGGCGGACGGCTGCCCCACCAGGACCAGGTGATCCGCCGCCGGCTCACCGGCGACGTCGACCACGTCCCGGACGAGATCAACTCCAACGGCGTCGAGACCACCCCGGACGGCTGCGCGCTGCTGGTGGCCAACATGACCACCGGCGTCCTCCAGCGGATCGACCCGGCCACCGGCGCCACCACCAAGGTGGACCTCGGCGGCGCGTCCCTGCCCTACGGCGACGGGTTGCTGCGGAGCGGCCGCGACCTCTTCGTGGTGCGCAACCAGGCCAACGAGGTCACCGTCGTCCGCCTCGACGCCTCCGGCCGCCGGGGCACCGTCACCCGCCGGATCACCGACCCGCGCCTGCGGGTCCCCGCCACGGTGGCGGCCTTCGGCGGCCGGCTCTACCTGCCGAACGCCCGCTTCGACACCGAGCCCACCCCGGACACCGACTACGACGTGGTCGCCGTCCCGATGCACTGACACGCACGGCCGAAGTGCCGCCGGGATCCGGTCCGTTGACGGACCCCGGCGGCACAATGGCGCGCATGGAGAACCGGATCGAGATCCGCATCGAGGCGCACGACCTGCCCGGCCGCGACTGCCCGCCCGGGCCGGGCTTCCCCGGCTACCGGGAGGTCGTGGTGGGCCTGCAGCGCAAGGGCCGGGCCGACGAGTTGCTCGACCCGGTGCCGGGGGACGCCGCCGCCGCCCGGTGGACGGCGGAGTGCGCCGTGAAGGGCGCGGGCGACCTCACCGGCCCGTACGTGCAGGGCCGCCCAGGCGCCCGCTTCCTCTACCTGACCTGGACGGGCGTGGCCCCCGACGGCGGCCGGGAGCTGTTCCGCCGGGCCAAGCTGATGCTGGACGGCGTGCCGCCCGAGGTGCTCGGGGCCGCCCTGGCCACCGGTCGGCTGACCGGCCGCCTCGGCCTCACCGACGGCCGCGGCCACCCGCTCTGCGCGGCGGTCCGCCCGCCCGTCGTCGACTGGACGGGCGAGCGGACCGACTGAGCTGCCGCGCCGCTCAGTTGGTGAGGATGCCCGGGTCCGAGGTGCCCGGGGCACCGGTCTCCACCACGCCCGCGAAGCGGCGGACGAAGTCGGCCGTGGTGCCGGCCGTGACCGTGACGTCGTACCAGCGGTTCCCGGCGGTCAGGTCCAGCGAGAGGGTGACCGTGGCACCGGTGGCCACCGTGACCGTGCGGGTGGTGTTGCCGTAGGCGTTGACCACCGTCAGGACGGCGGAGGCGCCGGCGTTGGTGCAGGTCAGGTCGAGCTTCCCGGTGGCCGCGTTGTGACGGGCCGTCACCTCGGGGCCGGCGGTCTTGCCCGGGTTGCGGAAGCGGCGCAGGAAGCCGTTCGGCCCGTGCACGGTGAGGTCGGTGACGCCCTTGGAGTAGGTGGTGTTCCAGGTGTCGGCGATCGACTTGCCGGCCTCGGTGGTGTAGGTCCACGGGGCGTCGGTCCGGTTGGCCGAGGTCACGTAGAACTGCGCGCCGGCCGACGGGCCGCCGCTGAAGGTCAGCTTGAACTTGCCGCCCGCCACGTCGGCCGAACCGTCCACGTACGGGGCGTACTTGAGCGGGCGGGTGGGCTTGGAGCCGGGCTCCTGGCGCGGCATGGTGCCGACCGTCGGCGCGACCGCGAGGAAGTCGCTGTGCCGGTTCTTGTCCGGCGGGTAGTAGCCGGCCGTCGACGGCAGCGCCGCGGCGGTGCCGGTGCGGGCGAAGTCGAAGGCCGAGGTGAGGTCACCGCAGATCGCGCGGCGCCAGGGCGAGATGTTCGGCTCGGTCACCCCGAAGCGCTTCTCGATGAAGCGGATCACCGAGGTGTGGTCGAAGGTCTCCGAGCAGCTGTAGCCACCGGTGCTCCAGGGCGAGACCACGATCATCGGCACCCGGGGGCCGAGACCGTACGGTCCGGCCACGTAGCCGGTCTTGCCCGGGAAGTAGTCCAGCGTGGTGGACACCGTGGACAGGCCCTGCGAGGCGCCGGACGGCGCGTACGGCGGCACCACGTGGTCGAAGAAGCCGTCGTTCTCGTCGTAGGTGATGAACAGCGCGGTGCGGGCCCACACGTCCGGGTTGGAGGTGAGCGCGTCCAGCACCTGGGAGACGTACCAGGCACCGTAGTTGGCGGGCCAGTTGGCGTGCTCGGAGAAGGCCTCGGGGGCGGCGATCCATGACACCTTGGGCAGGGTGCCGGCCTGGACGTCGGCGCGCAGCTTGTCGAAGTAGCCCTCGCCGGCCTTGGCGTTGGTGCCGGTGCGGGCCTTCTCGTAGAGCGGGCTGCCGGGCTGGGCGCTGCGGTAGCTGTTGAAGTAGAGCAGCGAGTTGTCGCCGTAGTTGCCGCGGAAGGCGTCGCTGATCCAGCCCCAGGAGCCGGCCGCGTTCAGCCCGTCGCCGATGTCCTGGTAGACCTTCCAGGAGACCCCGGCCGCCTCCAGGCGCTCGGGGTAGGTGGTCCAGCCGTAGCCCGCCTCGGCGTTGTTGATGACCGGGCCGCCGCCGGTGCCGTCGTTGCCGGTGTAGCCGCTCCAGAGGTAGTAGCGGTTGGGGTCGGTGGAGCCGATCAGCGAGCAGTGGTAGGCGTCGCAGATGGTGAAGGCGTCGGCCAGCGCGTAGTGGAACGGGATGTCCTGCCGGGTCAGGTAGGCCATCGTGGCGGCGGTCTTGGCCGGGATCCAGTTGTCGTACTTGCCCTTGTTGAAGGCCGACTGGCCACCGGCCCAGTCGTGGTTGAGGCCCTGGAGGTACTCCATGCCGAGCTTGGCGGAGTTGGGCCGGAACGGCAGGGTGACCTTGCCGCCGCTGGACTGGTTCCAGACCGACTTCCCGCTGGGCAGGGTGACCGGGCGCGGGTCACCGAAGCCGCGGACGCCCTTCATGGCGCCGAAGTAGTGGTCGAAGGAACGGTTCTCCTGCATCAGGACGACGATGTGCTCGACGTCCTGGATGGTGCCGGTGCTGCCCTGCGCCGGGATCGCGGCGGCCCGGGCGATGGAGTCCGAGAGCATGGTCAACGCGGCGGTGCCACCGGCGAGTTGGAGGAACCGGCGGCGATCGATGTTGGTCATGGGTGGCTGTGACCTCGGGAGGGTGAGGGGGCGGAGGACTGGCGGCCACCAGGAAAACGTTCCTCGGGTACCGCCCGGCGGACCTCTGATGGCTGCCCGCGGTACACCTGGCAAACGCATGCCAACGCGCCGAGTTGTCCTGCCCGACAGAGCCGGTTGTCTGGCCATTTTCCCCATCTGTCCGCAAGCTTGTCCGCCCCCTTCCGCTCCCCTGCACCTCTCCTGTACCAGCGCTTGCCCGCCGATCGAGAGGGTGGAGCCACTCGCAACCGAGCAGAGCAGGAGCAACGATGAAGCGTCAGCGCACGACCGGTGGGCGCCCCGCCCGCGTCAAGATCGCCGTCGCCGCCGCCGTCGCGGTCGCCGCGGCCGGCACCGTCACCGCCGGGGTCGCCCAGGCCGGCGACGACAGGCGCGGCAGGGTCACCGAGCGCGAGATAGCCGCGCTCTTCGACCAGTGGAACGCCGCCCTGCAGACCGGGGACCCGGCCAAGGTGGCCGACCGCTACGCCAAGGACGCGGTGCTGCTGCCCACCGCCTCCCCGCAGATCCGCACCAACCGCGCGGAGATCACCGACTACTTCGAGCACTTCCTGCAGAAGAAGCCGCGCGGCGAGAAGATCCGCTCGGTGATCAACGTCCTGGACAAGGACTCGGCGCTCGACGCCGGCGTCTACCGCTTCCACCTCACCGACCCGAAGACCGGCGTGACCAAGCCCGTCGAGGCGCGTTACTCCTACGAGTACGAGAAGCGCGGCGGCAAGTGGCTCATCGTCAACCACCACTCCTCGGTCCTCCCGGCCGAGGGCTGACGGCCGCCTGACGCACGGGGATTCCACCGGAGTGTCGCGGAGTGCTGAACCGTTTCGGCTCCGCTCCCGCTCCCTAGGCTCCTGTCCGCCGGGGTGCTTCCTCCCCCGGCGCCGAGCACTCGTCCCCCGAGGAGTCCCCGTGCGTCTTCGTCCTGCCCTCCGCTCAACCACCGCCCTGCTCATGGCCTTCGGAGGCATCGGCCTGATGACCGCCACACCGGCCGTCGCCGACCCCTACGGCCTCTACGGGACGGCGGCACCGCGCGGTCAGCAGGCGCCGTTGTCCGCCCACACCCCCCACTGGCCGCTGAGCGTCGGGTCCTCGTTCAGGGTCCACCACTTGTTGGTCCAGTAGTGGCCCTTCCAGGAGACCTTGGTGCCGGCGGCGGCGTAGGTGGTGGTCGCGCTCCAGCTCGGCGCGGCCGTGCAACTGCCGCCGGACGGGCTCGGACTGGGGCTGCCGCTGCTGCTCGGCGACGGGCTGGGGGTGCTGGTGGGCGGGGTCGCCCCGGCGAACTTCACGGTGAACTTGGTGAAGTCCCAGTCGTTCTGCACCACGCTCGAACAGGCGCCGGACAGGCCCGGGTCCACCGTGCCCGGGCACTGGCGGTCGCGGTTGACGGACCAGTAGGTGTAGCGGGCCAGCCGGTGCGCGGTCGCGAAGTCCAGCACCGTCTGGAAGTCGGCCTGCCGGAAGTACTCGGCGGCATCGGTGCGGCCGTTCATCAGCGACACGCCCTCGTGCGCGTACGCCGTCGCCTCGCTCCAGCCGAAGGTGGACTGCAGGATGCCGTTGAACTTCACCAGCGCGTCGGTCTGCGCCGCGGCGCCGTTGAAGCCGCCGTCGAACGGCATGATCGAGTAGTTGTCGGGCGTGAAGCCCTGCGACTTCGCCTCCAGCAGCATCTGGGTGCCGA
The DNA here is from genome assembly GCF_053596675.1 of Kitasatospora sp. NPDC001664. Classification (NCBI taxonomy): domain Bacteria; kingdom Bacillati; phylum Actinomycetota; class Actinomycetes; order Kitasatosporales; family Streptomycetaceae; genus Kitasatospora; species Kitasatospora sp. NPDC001664. Next base: position 231,823 of record NZ_JBSFGS010000007.1, on the reverse strand, counting down.
ACCAGCCCGTGCCGGCGTTGGTCCCGGCCGTGGTGATGGAGATGTAGATGCCCGGGTTGTTCTGCTGCAGGATCCGGGCCGCGCCGATCTCGTTGTGGATCGCGGCGGTGTTCTCGTACTCCGGCTCCTCCAGGTCGAAGTCGATGGCCTTGAGGCCGTACTTGGTCACCACCTTCTGGTAGGCGGCGGCGGTCGCCTCCGGGGTGCCGCAGGTCTGGCCGAGCTTGGTGCCGCCGTAGCCGCCGACCGAGACCGAGACGTCACCGCCCTTGTTCCGGATGGTCTGGATCACGGCGGGCATGGTGGTGTCCGTGTCGATCGAGGACGTGCCGCCCCAGGCGGGGCTGCAACTGCTGCCCTGGGCCAGGATGAAGGCCAGCTGGAACGCCTTCTGGCCGGTCGCGTCCATCACCGCGGCGGCGTTCGGCGGGCTGTTGTCCTCGGGCATCAGGTACGGCGCGGAGGCGTACCAGTTGGAGCCGATCCCGGCGGCGGCGTTCGCCGTGCCGGTCGTGGTGACCGCGGTGGCCGCGCCGGCCAGCAGTCCGAAGACCGACAGGGCGACGGCGAGGACGCGGCGGGGCCGGCGGGCGGGTGCGGGCGCGGGGGCATGTGGGGGTAGTACGCGTTCCATCGGAGACCTCTCCAGGAGGCGGCGAGGACATCGGCCCGGACGCGCGGATGTGGGGGCGCGCGGCCGGGTCAACGGTCGGGTACCAGGCCGAAGTTGACGTGACTGCCCACTGGTATAGACCTGTGCTGCGCCACCGTCAAGCCCTGACGGGCGATCGGGGCGCCGGCCGTGCCGACTCCTCAAAGCGCAGGTCAACGGCGGGTCAAGAGGGCCCCACGACCGCTGCGGCGACGCCCTTCCGGCCCCCGGGCACCCTTCGTCAACGTCCCGTCCGGGGCTCGGTCCTGAGCCCGATCCGGACCCGGAGGCCGCCGCCCGGGGCCTCCGCCAGGGTGGCGGTTCCGCCGTCGTCGGTGACCAGTTGGCGCACGATGGCCAGCCCCAGGCCGGAGCCGGTGCGGCCGGTGAGGCCCTGGCCGCGCCAGAAGCGGTCGAAGGCCCGGGAGCGTTCGGCCTCGGACATGCCCGGGCCCTGGTCGAGCACGTCCAGCAGCACCTGGTCGCCCGGGCGCGCGGTGAGGCGCACCGTGATGGCGGAGCCGTCCGGGGACACCTCCAGGGCGTTGGAGAGCACGTTGTCCAGCACCTGGTCGAGGTTGCCGGGCCCGGCCAGCACGCGCGGCAGGTCGTCCGCGTCCCCCGACAGCGCGATGGTCACCCCGCGCTCCTCCGCCGCCGGGCGCCAGACCGCCAGGCGCTCGGCCACCAACTCCCGCAGCACCAGAGGCTCCGGGGCGGAGACCTTGGCCTCCGCCCTGGCCAGCACCAGCAGGCCGCTGACCAGTCGGCTCATCCGGACCACCTCGGCGGTGGCCTGCTCCACGTCCTCCCGGACGAACTCGTCGTCCACGCCGTCGGCGATGTTGTCCAGCGACAGGCGCAGCGCGGTGAGCGGGGTGCGCAGCTGGTGGGAGGCGTCGGCGACGAAGATGCGCTGGGAGGCGACCAGGGTGTCCAGCCGCTCGGCGCCCTGGTTGAGGGTCAGGGCGAGCGTCCTGGTCTCCTGCGGTCCGGTGACCGGGGAGCGTGCGGTCAGGTCACCGGCACCGAACCGGCTGGCCATCTCGTTGAGTTGGCGCAGCGGGCGGGTGAGCAGGCGGGCCACGATGGCACCGAGCCCGGCGGCGACGGCCAGGACACCGACGGCGAGGACCGCGCGGAAGCCCCAGATCCGCCAGAGCCGGTCGGTGAGGTCGGCGGTGGCGTAGCGGATCCGCACCGCACCGGCGACCGCACCGCCGTCCGGCGCCCGGGCCGGGACGGTGACGACCAGTTCGGGGCCCCAGACCAGCCGCGAGCCCCAGTCCACCGTGGTGCGGCCCTCGCTGACGGCGCGTCGGAGCGCCTCGTCGGCCGGTTGCCCGGGGCGGGGCAGGGTGTCCACCGCTCCGCCGTCGGCGGCCACCACCTCCACCCGGCCCGGGGTCTCCTCGGCGTAGGCGCCGGCGAGCCGGGAAAGCGCTTGCCTGGCCGGCTGGTCTCCCGCGCCGAGCAGCAGCGCCATGGTGGTGGCCTCGCGGCGCACCGACTCCTCGGTGTCACCGCGCAGCTGAGCCGTCAGGGTGAAGGCGACCGGGACGGTGAAGGCAGCCAGCGCGACCGCCACCAGCAGCACGTAACTGAGGATCAGCCGGCGGATCACGGCGCGCCGTCCGCCACCACCAGCCGGAAGCCCACGCCGCGGACCGCCTCGATCACCACCGCTCCGGCGAGCTTGCGGCGCAGTGCGGCCACGTGCACGTCCAGGGTCTTGGTCGGGCCGAACCAGTTGGCGTCCCAGACCGCCTCCATGATCTGCTCACGGCTCATCAACGCGCCGGGCTCCTCGGTGAGGAAGGCGAGCAGGTCGTACTCCTTGGGCGCGAGGGCGACCTCGGTACCGTCCAGGTGCACCCGCGCCGCCCGGCGGTCCACGGTGAGCCGGCTGCCGTACCGGTCGGGGCCGCTCTCGGCGCCGTTGGCGGGGCGGGGCTGGACCCGGCGCATCACCGCCCTGATCCGGGCGATCACCTCGCGGACCCCGAAGGGCTTGGAGACGTAGTCGTCCGCGCCGAGCTCCAGCCCCACCACGCGGTCGGTCTCGTCGCTGCGGGCGCTGATCACGATGATCGGCACCGTGCCCCGGGCCCGCAGCTCCTTGCACACGTCCAGCCCGTCGGTGTCGGGCAGCCCGAGGTCGAGCAGCACCAGGTCGTAGGGCTCCGCGACGGTCAGCGCCGCCTGGCCGGTCGCGACCCACTCCACCTCGAACCCGTAGCGCAGCAGGCCCCGCCGAAGCGACTGGGCGACCGGCTCGTCATCCTCCACCAGCAGTACACGCACGTGGATCACCCTAACCGGGCACCGCCGCGCACCCCGGACGGGGACCGCCTCAGGCGTGCTCGGCGCCGGCCTCCCGGTGCAGGCCGAGCAGCTCGATCGCCTCCTCCCGCATCTCCACCTTGCGGATCTTGCCGGTGACGGTCATCGGGTACTCCTCCACCAGGTGGACGTAGCGCGGGACCTTGTGCCGGGCGATCCGGCCCTCGCAGTAGGCCCGCAGCGCCTCGGGCGTCAACTCGGGCGCGCCGGGGCGGAGTTTGACCCAGGCCATCAGCTCCTCGCCGTACTTGGCGTCCGGCACCCCGATCACCTGGGCGTCCAGGACGTCGGGGTGGGTGTACAGGAACTCCTCGATCTCGCGCGGGTAGAGGTTCTCGCCGCCCCGGATGACCATGTCCTTGATCCGGCCGGTGATGTTGAGGTAGCCCTCCTCGTCCATCACCGCCAGGTCCCCGGTGCGCATCCAGCCCTCGGCGTCCACCGCCTCGGCGGTGCGCTCGGGGTCGTTCCAGTAACCGAGCATCACCGAGTAGCCGCGGGTGCGGAGTTCGCCGTGGGTGCCGCGCGGGACGGTCTCGCCGGTGAGCGGGTCGACCACCTTGACCGTCAGGTGCGGGCCGACCCGGCCGACGGTGGAGACCCGGCGCTCCAGCGTGTCGTCCAGGCGGGTCTGGGTGGAGACCGGAGAGGTCTCGGTCATGCCGTAGCAGATCGAGACGTCACGCATGCCCATCCGCTCGACCACCTGCTTCATCACCTCGACCGGGCAGGGCGAGCCCGCCATGATGCCGGTGCGCAGGCTGCTCAGGTCGTGCTCCTCGAAGGTGGGGTCGTTGAGCTCGGCGATGAACATGGTCGGCACGCCGTACAACGAGGTGCAGCGCTCGGCTGCGACCGCGCGCAGGGTCGCGGCCGGCTCGAAGCCGGGGGCCGGGATGACGACGCAGGCGCCGTGGGTCAGGGCCGCGAGATTGGCCATCACCATGCCGAAGCAGTGGTAGAACGGCACCGGGGCGCAGATCCTGTCCTGCTCGGTGTAGCCGCAGAGCTCACCGACGAAGTGACCGTTGTTCAGGATGTTGCGGTGCGAGAGCGTGGCGCCCTTCGGGAAGCCGGTGGTGCCCGAGGTGTACTGGATGTTGATCGGCTGCCCGGCGCTCAGGCCGACCGCCACCGCTGCCAAGCGGGCGCGACTGTCGCGGTCCGCCGGGTCGGTGCCGACCAGCTCCCGCCAGCCGTCCGTGCCGATCAGCACGACGTCCTTCAGCTCGGGGCAGGCCGGGCGGGCCGCAGTCAGCATGGCCGTGTAGTCGGAGGTCTTGAACGAGGGCGCGGCGACCACGGTGCGGATGCCCGACTGGCGGAGCACGTACTCGAGTTCGTGGCTGCGGTAGCCGGGGTTGACCGTCACCAGGACCGCGCCGATCCGGGCCGTGGCGTACTGGGTGAACACCCACTCCGGGCAGTTGGGCGCCCAGATCCCGACCCGGTCGCCGGGCAGCACCCCGAGCCCGAGCAGCCCGAGCGCCACCCGGTCCACCTCGTCGGCGAGTTGACGGTACGTCCAGCGGCGCCCGCTCGGCACGTCCACCAGCGCCTCGCGGTCGGGGTGGACCGAGACCGTGCGGTCGAGGGTCTCCCCGATGGTGACCTCCAGCAGCGGGCTCTCCGTGGGGCCGGTGCTGATGCTGGGCTGGGGGGCCGTCGGCATGCGGGACTCCTGGGCTCGTTCGGACTGCTCCTCGGACGGACGATCACCGAGTCTAGGCAGCCGTGACCGGAGCACGCCATCCCTGTGCAGGGGCGACGGATCGGCACGCGCCGTGGGTTGACGGCCCGTCAAGCGCCGCAGGTCGACGGCCCGTCAGCCGGAACCGTACGTACGCCCGTCAGCCTCCCGGCCCGGCCGCCCGCCCGGCGCGCTTGTAGCTGCGCAGCAGGAGTGCGGTGTCGACCGGATGCGTGGTGCCGGCGAACGCCCGGGTGGAGAAGGCGTCCAGCTCGGCCATGGTGCGGTGGCTGGAGTAGCCGAGCAGGCTGTGCGCGCCGGTGGTCAGGGCCAGGTGGCGGACCGCCGGCTCCCGGCCGAGGGCGCGCAGGACCTCGTCGCGCTCGGCGGGCGGGGCGGCCAGCCGGAACCGGCACTCGACCGGGAAGCCGAGCACCTCCGGCTCGGCGTGCAGCCGCAGGTGCAGCACGTGGGAGCCCATCAGCCGGGCCAGCCGGCGCCGCGCGGTGGTCTCGCCGACCCGGAGCTCGCGGGCCAGCCGGGTCATCGACATCCGGGCGTCGTCCTGCAGCAGGGCCACCAGCTGCTCGTCCAGCTCGTCCACCGCGATCGGCTCGGGCAGCGGGCGGCCTTCGCTGACCGCCCGCCGCGGCTCGGTGGGCTCGTCGTCGAAGGGTGCCCAGTCGTTGGCGGTGAGCAGCAGGCGGACCAGGACCTCGGAGTGCACGCCGGTGACGCCGTCCAGGCACCCGATCGAGGTGACCGCCTCCAGCAGCCGGCGCCGGTCGGGGAGGGTGAGTTCGACGTAGACGTCCGGGGCGCCGGTGGCGACCTCCACCGAGTTGGTGTCCGGGCGGCGGGCCAGGGCCAGCGCGGTGTCGTGGAGCCGGTCCGGTGCGCAGCGCACCGCCAGTTCGGCGACCAGCGCGTCCCCGAGGAAGTCGCGGATGAGGAGCGCGGTGAAGCGCACCCGCCCGCTGGAGGTGAGGCGGTCGAGCCTGCGGGCGACGGTCCGCTCGTGGATGCCGAGGGCCGCCGCGACCTCGGCGAGCGGTGCCCTGGGGCTGCGGCGCAGCAGGCGCAGGATCGCCAGGTCGGTGGGGTCCGGGAGCTCCTCTCCCGGCAGGGTGCGGTCCATGGCTCCTCCTGCTCCGCGCCGGGCGCCGGACCACGGCGCCGTCGACCCCGTGATTGCCGGATTCCCGCACTCGGCCGACCCGAGATGCCGCTTCCACCCGACCTCTGGTCCAGATCTTGCCCGGTATTCCGCCCCGGGTCCACATTGACAGCCTGTTTCCGCCACCCCCACCGGCAGCCCCCGGCCGCCTCTCGAGAACAGGTGCCCCGCAGATGACCGAGACCACCGCACCGGCCGGGAGAGCGGCCAGAGCCCTGACCCTCCCGGCCGTCCTGGCCGGCGTGGCCGTCGTCGAGCTGACCAGCGGCATCACCCAGGGGTTCCTCTCCCCGGTGCTCAGGTCGCTGACCTCCGTGCTGCACGTGACGGCGGCTCAGCTGAACTGGCTGAGCATCGCGAACCTGCTGGCCAGCGTCGCCTTCACCCCCGTCCTGTCCCGGCTGGGCGATCTGCACGGCCACCGTCGGGTGCTGCGCTGGAACCTCGGGATCGTGCTGGCGGGTTCGCTGATGGTCGGCGCGGGCCGGTCCTTCGGCGTGCTGCTGGCCGGCCAGGTGCTCCAGGGCGCGTTCGCGGGCTTCTTCCCGCTGCTGATGGGGATCCTGCGCGGACGCGGCACGGCGGCCGAGAGCCGGCGGGGCGTCAGCCTGATGGTCACCGCGCTGGTCGGCGGCCTCTCGGTCGGCCTGCTGGCCAGTGGTCTGATCGCCCGTCACGTCGACAGCCCGACGGCGGCGCTCTGGCTCCCCGCGGTGGCGGTGTCCTTGGCCCTGCTGGTCACCTGGCCGCTGCTGCCGGAGAGCGGGCACCGGCCCGGCGGACGGGTGGACTGGGCCGGCGGGGCGCTGTTGAGCGCGGGCATGGTGGCGGTGATGCTGGGGCTCGGCCAGGGCGGCATGCCGGGCTGGGCCTGGGGATCGGGGCGGACCCTCGGCTGCCTGCTGGGCGGCGCCGCACTGCTGGTGGTGTGGACGGCGGTGGAGCGCCGGACGGCCGAGCCGATGATCGACGTGCGGATGTTCGCCCGGCGCGGGGTCACCGTGGTCTCGCTGGTCACCGTGGCCTTCTCGTTCTGCATGATCGGTCTCCAGGTCGCCAACGCGGTCTTCCTCGGCACCGACGCCGCCGGGAACGGCTACGGGATGGGCCTGGACCCGCTCGGGGTCGCCGCTGCCTCGCTGCCCGGGATGCTGGCGATCGCGGCCGGTGCGCTGGCCGCGCCCGCGGTCGCCCGGGCCGTCTCCGACCGGGGTGCCCTGGTGCTCGGTTCGCTGCTGATGGCCGCCGGGTACGGCGCGCTGGCGCTGCGGCACGACTCGCTCCCGCTCTTCCTGCTGCTCAGCGTCGTCTCCGGGATCGGCACGGGCTTCCTCCAGCAGTCGACCCGGGCCCTCGCGGTGGAGTCGGTCCCGCAGGACCGCACCTCGGTCGGCTCGGGCATCAACGAGCTGCTGATCAACGTCGGCGGTTCGCTCGGGGCGGCCGTCGTCCTCTCGGTGTTCGCCGCCCGCACCGCCGCCGGGCAGGTCCTGCCGGCGCTGTCCGCCTACACCACGGCCTGGTGGCTGTCGGCCGCCGTCGCGGGCGCGGGCGCCCTGCTGGCGCTGCTGTACCGGCAGCCCGCCGCCGACCGGCGCTGACCCCGCACCCCTCCGCCCCTTCCGACCTCCAGGAGTCCCCATGACCACCGAGCCGGCCACCCTCCGCTCGCGCACCCGGACCAGGCTGACCGCCCGTCAGGACGACGTGCTGGCGCTGAGCCACAGCCTGCACGCCGAGCCCGAACTCGCCTACGAGGAGCACCGGTCGGCAGCGAAGATCGCCGACCTGATGGAGGCCTCCGGCTTCGAGGTGGACCGCGGGGTGTGCGGCCTGCCGACCGCCTTCACCGCCACGGCGGGCCGCGGCGACCTGGTGATCGGCATCTGCGCGGAGTACGACGCCCTCCCCGGCATCGGCCACGCCTGCGGTCACAACGTGAACGGCGCCGCCTCGGTGGCGGCGGCGCTGGCGCTGGCCGCGGTGGCCGACGAGATCGGCGTCACCGTGAAGCTGCTGGGCACCCCGGCGGAGGAGTCCGGCGGCGGGAAGGTCGACCTGCTGAACGGCGGCGCCTTCGACGACGTGGCGGCCGCGATGATGGTGCACGCCGCCCCTGAGGACGGCGTCGGGATGACCTCGCTGGCGATCAGCAGCTGGCAGGTGCGCTACACGGGGCGCCCCGCGCACGCCGCGGCGATGCCGCACCGGGGCGTCAACGCGGCCGACGCCATGACGCTGGCCCAGGTCGCGATCGGACTGCAGCGCCAGCAGATGGTGCCGGGCGGCGTGGTGCACGGCGTGGTCACCTCGGCGGGCGAGGCCGCGAACGTCATCCCCGCCCTGGCCACCGCCTCGTACGACTGCCGGGCCGCGACCGCGGAGGACCTCCGGGAGGTCCAGCGCGCGGTCCGGGCCTGCTTCGAGGCCGGGGCGCTGGCCACCGGGGCGGAGCTCGACCTGCGCGGTGTCGGGCACGACTACGCCGACCTGCGCCAGGACGCCGCGATGTGCGGGCTCTACACCGAGGCCGCCGCACTGCTCGGCCGTACGGCGGCCCCCGCCGCGCCCGGCATCCGGGCGGGCTCCACCGACATGGGCAACGTCTCCCACCTGGTGCCGACCATCCACCCGATGATCGGCTACGGCACCGGCGACACGATCATGCACCACCCCGACTTCACCCGGTACGGGACCGGCGACGGCGCCGACCGCGCGGTCCTGGACGGCGGCCTGGCGATGGCCTGGACCGCCCTCGCCCTGGCCACCGACGACGGGCACCGCGCCCGCCTGCTCGACCGGCTTGCCGCGCGGACCACGGCCGCGTAGCCCGCGCGGCACCTGACGACGCGTCGGTCTGACCCACTCCGGTGGGGCGGGCCGACGCGTCGTCAGGCCTCGACGGAGCAGAGCAGGGCCGCGCGCAGGTCCATCCGGTGTTCCAGCTGGGTGAGGCTGCGGCCGGTGAGCTCCTCGATCCGGCGGATCCGGTAGTGCACCGTGTTCACGTGGATGTGCAGGGCCTCGGCGGTGCGGGACCAGGAGGCGTTGTGCCGCAGGAAGGTGTCCAGGGTGTTGAGCAGCGAGACCGGGTTGGCCCGGTCGTGGGCGGCCAGCGGGGCCAGCAGGCGACGGCGGAAGGCGGCCCGCACCTCCGGCGGGATGCCGCCCAACAGGGCGGCGAGGGAGCCGAGTTCGGCGCTGCTGCCGACGGCGCCCCCGGCGCCCGAGGCCAGCGCGTAGCGGGCCTGCACCAGGGCCGCGGCCAGCTCGGCCCGCTCCGGCTCGGTGGTCGGGCCCACGCCGGCGCGCAGCGGCCCGTGGCCGGCCAGGCGGCTCTCGAAGCGGGGCCAGACGGCGCGCAGGGCCGCCGTGACCTCGGCGGCCGGTGCGGCCACCAGTGCGACGGCGCAGCCCCGGCCGGGGCGGGCGGCGGTGCCGTGGGGCGGTGCGTCGGCGTGCGGCCGCGCCGCCTCCGGTGCGCCAGCGGCGCCGGCGGCGGGCGCGGTCCCGAACGGGCCCACCTCCGACGCGGACGCACCGAACGCGGACGCACCGAACGGGCTCGCACCGAACGGGCTCGGCTCGACAGGGCCCGACTCGATACGGCTCGCCTCGTACGGAGAGGCGGCCGGGTGAGGCGACTCCGGGGCGGCGGCGAACGGCACGCCCGCCAGGTGCAGCGCCTCGGCGAGGGCGGCGACGGCCCACCCCTCCGGGGCGCCCTCGGCTCGGACCACCACCGGGGTGAGCGCTTTCCGGGCCGGGAGCCGACAGAGCGTCAGGGCCTCGGCCAGACCGGGCCCGCCGTCCGGCCCGAGCAGCCCGACCAGGCGGGCGGCGGTGCGGCGTTGGGCCGCCGTGGTCGCCCTGGCCCGGGCGGCCGAGGGGGCCAGAAGCTCGGCCAGGCCCAGCAGCAGGGTGCGGACGGACGGGCCAGGTTCGACGGCGGTCCGCAGCAGCCAGCCGTCGAAGGGGGTGTCCCCGGGCGGGCCGACCGGGACCGCGCCGCCGCCCCGACCACCGCCCAGCGTGGCGACCACCTCGGCCTCCGCCTCCTCCGAGGAGGCGGCCAGCACCCGCCCGGAGCCGGTGAGCAGCGCACAGCCCGGCAGTCCGAGCCGGTTCACCGCGCGCGCCAGCACCTCCCCCAGCACGGCGTCGCGCACCGGGGCCGTGCCCGCCTCCGCACCTCCCGACGGTCCGTCAACCACCGCTCCAGCACCGACCGCACCCGCGCTCCGCCCCCCGGCCGCACTCCCGACAGCACCACCGGCCGGGCCCGTGACCGCGCCCCCAGCCGGGCCGTCGACCGCCGCCCGGGCGGCCGCGCCGAGCAGTGCCAGCAGGTCCTTGCGGACCGCCGCCGGCAGGGCGGCCGCGCCCTCCTCCGGGGCACCGAGCTCGCCCCAGAGCCGCAGGTACACGCGGTCGGTGACGGCCCGGAAGCTGGTGCCGGCCGGGACGGAGAGCAGCGGGACGCCGTGCAGGCGGCAGGCCTCGGCCAGCTCGGGCGGGACGGCGCCGTGGGTGCCCTCGCCCGCCAGCAGGGCGGCGGCGCCCGCGCTGCGCAGCGCGTTGGCGAAGCGCAGCGCGGCCGAGGCGGCGGCCGGTCCGTCCTCGGGGCGCCACCAGACCAGCCCGGTGAGCACCAGCTCGCCGCGCTGGAGGTAGCGGGCCGGGTCCTGGAGGTCGGTGGAGGTGACTCCGGTGACCTCGGTGGCCAGTAGCTCGGGGGTCGCCCAGGCCGCTTCGATGTGCAGGTCGGCCAGGTCCAGCAGGTCCCCGACGATCATGTGGTGCTCCTTGTGCTCCGCGCCCTGGCCCACTCTCGCCGATGCCAGGAGATCACGCAGTTCTGCATGGTAGATGCAAGCGGCCGAACCGTCTTTCCCTCTTGTCACTTCCTCCGAGCGACCGCCCCGTCCGCCGCCCCCGCCTCGGAGGCGCGCACAGTCCGGCCCCCTTCGCGGGCCTCGTGCAGCGCCCGCCAGACCTTGTCCCGCAGGAACGGCGCCTCGGTGAAGCGGATGCCGGTGGCGTCGCGCAGTGCGTTCGCGAAGGCCGGCGGCACCGGGTTGAACGGGCTCTCCGACATCGACTTGGCGCCCAGCGGTCCGATGGCGTCGGAGGTCTCGCTGAAGTGCACCTCGGTGCGCGGCACATCGGCGAAGGCGGGCAGCCGGTAGCGGCGGAAGGCGGCCGTGGTCACCTCGCCCCGCCCGTCCAGCAGCACCTGCTCGAAGAGCGTCGCGCCGAGCGCCTGCGCCACCCCGCCCTCCACCTGGCCCCGGCACTGCAGCGGGTTCATCACCTTGCCCGCGTCGGCGCCGTGGACGCTGCGCAGGATGCGGATCTCCCCGGTGTCCGGGTCGACGGCGATCCGGAACCACTGCGAGTTGAAGGCCACCGAGCGCGGCGAGCCGCCGAAGTGCCCGTCGGCCCGCAGCTCCACGCCCCGTCCGCGCGCGGCCTCGAACACCTCCTTGAGCGGCACCGTCCGCCCGTCGCACTCCACCGCCTCCGCGCCCAGCCGGACCTGGCTGCGCGGCCTGCGGGCGTACTCGGCCGTGAAGCTGACGATCTGTTCGGCCAGCGCGTTGGCGGCCTTCATCACCGCCTTCCCCGCCACCACCGTGCCCGCGGAGCCGAACGCCCCGGTGTCGTGCTTGACCACGTCGGTGTCCGACTGCCGGATGCCGATCCGGTCGACCGTGGTGCCCAGCGCGCCCGCGGTGATCTGCTTGTGCACGGTGGTGGTGCCGTTGCCGAACTCGGCGGTGCCGACCGCGATGTCGTACGTCCCGTCCTCCAGCAGCTTCACCGTGGCGTCGGCGATGTGGCCGCCGGGCGGGCCGCAGGCGATGGCGGCCATGGCGAAGCCCTGGCCCACCAGCCAGCCCTCGGGGGCGAGTTCGGCGCTGGTGTCCCCGGCGATGGCGTCGCGCACCACGTTCAGGCACTGGTCCAGGCCGTAGCTGGCGATGTGCAGGTCCTCCTCCTCGCCGAGCGGGCCCTCCATGTGCTCACCCGGCCCGATGATGTTCCGCTCCCTCAGCTCCAGCGGGTCGAGGCCGAGTCGGCGGGCCAGCTCGTCCATCGCCGACTCCACCGCGAAGGTGACCTGGCCGAGCCCGTAGCCGCGGAAGGCCCCGGCCGGCACGCCGTTGGTGTAGACGGAGTAGGCCTCCACCTTCTTGTGCGGGGCCCGGTACACGCCCATCGACTCGCCGATGCTGTGGAACATCACCGCAGGGCCGTGGTTGCCGTACGCCCCGGTGTTGGAGACCACCCGGTACTGCAGGGCCGTCAGGGTGCCGTCCCGCTTGGCGCCGAGCTTCACCGTGATCCGGAACGGGTGCCGGGTGGTGGCGCCGTAGAACTGCTCGGCCCGGGTGAACTCCAGCTTCACCGGCCGGTGCAGGCGCATCGCGGCGAAGACCGCGATGTCCTCGGTGAGCATCTCCTGCTTGCCGCCGAACCCGCCGCCGACCCGCCCGGCCACCACCCGTACCTTCTCCAGCGGCAGGTCGAACAGGTCGCACAGCGCCCGCCGGGTCAGGAACGGCACCTGGGTGGAGGAGCGCACCACGATCCGCTCCTCCCCGCCGGGCTCCTCGCTCTCCTCGAAGTACGCGAGGCAGCCGTGCGTCTCCAGGCTGGCGTGCTGCACCCGTTGGGTCCGGAAGGTCTCCTCGTACACCAGGTCCGCCTCGGCGAACCCCTGCTCCACGCTGCCCAGCTCGCCGTGCGCCTCGCCGCAGACGTTGCTCTCCGCCCGGGCGATCCGCGACTCCGGGCCCTTGGGGTGGATCACCGGTGCGCCCGGCAGCATGGCCTCCTCCGGGTCCAGCACGTACGGGAGTTGCTCGTACTCGACCACGATCCGCCGGCAGCCCTCCTCGGCCGCGCCCTCGGTCTCGGCCACCACCGCCGCGACCCGCTGGCCGACGAAGCGGACCACGTCGTCCAGCAGCCGGGTGTCGTCCGGATCCTCGGTGGGGTGTTCGTGCCGGGCCGAGGAGTAGAGCTTGGCAGGTGCGTCCTCGTGGGTGAACACGCCCACCACGCCGGGCACCCGGCGGGCGGCCGAGGTGTCGATCGAGAGGATCCGGGCGTGCGGGTGCGGGGAGCGCAGCAGCTTCATGTGCAGCAGGCCCTCCACCTCCACGTCGAAGGTGTACCGGGCCGTCCCGGTCACCACCTGCGGACCGGCGGGGGCACCGAGGCTGCGCCCCACCGCCTTGCCCGCGCACGGGAGTTCGGTGTGCCGGACACCGTTCACGGCGTCCTCGATCGCCCGGTACCCGGTGCAGCGGCAGAGGTTGCCCTTGAGCGCCCTCGGCAGGTCGGCCTTCTTCTCCTCGTCGAAGGCCTCGGCGGAGGTGGTCATCAGGAAGCCGGCGGTGCAGAATCCGCACTGGAAGCCCTGGGCGTCGAGGAACCTCTGCTGCACCGGGTGGAGTTCGCCGCCCTCGGCCAGGCCCTCGACGGTGGTGACCGTACGCCCCTCGGCGCGCACCGCCGGGTAGAGGCAGCTGTGCACCGGCTGCCCGTCCACCTGGACGGTGCAGGCACCGCAGTCCCCCGCGTCGCAGCCCTTCTTGACGCCGAACCAGCCGCGCTCGCGCAGATAGGTGCGCAGGCACTGGCCTCCCCGCGGCTCCGTGTCGAAGTCCTGCCCGTTGACCCGGACGCGATAGCTCATCGCGCGGCCTCCTCGTTCCCGTCGTTCAGCTCTCTGCGGATCTCCTCGGCGTGACGCAGCGTCATGTGACGTCGCCAGTCCGGGAGTCCGTGGATGTCGTCGAAGTACTCGTCGCCCCGGATGCCGTCCTCCACCGCCTCCCGGACGGCCGCCGCGTTGGGCTCCGGCGGGAACCAGAAGCGGAACGGGCGGACGGTGGAGGCGGTGACGGTCAGGGTGAGGGACCCGTCCTGCGGGTCACGGGCCCCGATCACCAGCACGCCGGATCGGCCGAGTCCGTAGAGCGAGGACTGCCGGAAGGCGGTGCGCGCCTCCAGCGCCCGGGCCGGCAGGCTGATCGAGCGCAGCAGCTCACCGGGTTCGCGGACGGTCCGTCCTGCACCGATCACGAACTCGGCCACCGGGACGCGCCGGTACCCGCCGTCCTGGCCGCGCAGCAGGCAGACGCCGTCCAGCGCGGCGGTCAGCGAGATCATCGGCCCGGCCGGCAGCCCGTTGCAGAGGTTGCCGCCGACGGTGGCGAGGTTCCAGATCTTCCAGGACGCCAGGAAGGCCCGGCAGCACTGCTCCACCAGCGGCGCGGCCCGCCAGTCGGCGTCCTTCCCGTACGCGGACAGCTCGGCGACGGTGCAGGTGGCAGCGATCTCCAGTCCACCCTCGGGCGTCCGCGCCAGCGGCTGCCAGCCCATCCGGCTGAGATCGACCAGGCGCCGCAGGTGGGGCTGCGGCTCGGAGAACAGGTAGGTGCCGCCGCCCAGCCAGGCATCGCCGGGCCGCCAGCTCCCGTAGCGGCGGGCGTCGCACACCTCCGTCACCGTGTGCAGGTCCATCGGCGCTCCTCCCGTCCCCGGCTTGTCGTCCCTGACCTGCCGTCAGAGCGATTGAAGCCCTCGGGCCGAGCGGGGGACGAGTGGGCCGTGACACCAGGCCAGGCGGTCTTGCCTGGGTGATCCTCCAGCACCGGCCACACCGGGAGCGCCCCGTTCCGAATCCCCTGGAACCGTTGCCGGTGCGGGCAGTAGCGCGTCTGACGGATATCGGCCGGTTCGCCGATCTGATCATCGGTCACCCCCGAGGATTTCCCCGAACACCCGCCGTCGCCTGACCGCGACGCGGCGTGACGACCGGAGGAGACTGCGATGCCATCCGCGACACCCGTCCCGCACGACCGCCGGAGAGCGCTCCGCCGCGCCCTCGGCGTCTTCCTGACGATCCTGCTGACCGCCCTGCTCTCGGTGGTGGCCCACCCCGTGGCCCACGCCTGGAACGACGACTACCCGGCGAAGTGGCGCAACGTCCCAATGGACTCGGTGATCGACGACTGGCGCATGTACAACAGGGAGTGCACCAGCTTCACCGCCTGGCGGCTGCACAGCCGCAACGGCTACGAGATCCCGTTCCACGCCAACGCCGGCGACTGGGGCTACCGCGCCCGCGACCTCGGTATCCGGGTCGACAACACCCCCGCCGTGGGCTCCGTCGCCTGGTCGTCCGGACACGTGGCCTGGGTCGAGTCGGTGGGCAACGGCACCGTGACCATCGAGGAGTACAACTACGGCTACAACGGCACCTACAACGAGCGGACCGTCGCGACGGGCGCGTTCCAGTACATCCACTTCAAGGACATCGGCGGCGGCCCGACGCCTCCGCCCGTCCCCCCGGCACCGGGCAGCCTCTCCGCCCTGGTCCACGGCTCCCGCGTCAACCTCCAGTGGGGAGCCTCCTCGGGCGCGACGGACTACCAGGTCAGCCGCAACGGCGTGCTGATCGGCACCGTGACCGGCACCCGCCTGCTGGACGTCCAGGTGTCCCCCCGGCAGAGCTACGGCTACTCCGTCGTCGCCCGCAACGCCGCCGGGAGCTCCGCCCCCACCACGCGGTACGTGCAGACGACCGTGGACTCCGCCGACTACGCGTACCTGCCGACCAAGGACGGTCCGGCGGAGTGCGGGCGAGCCGGCGACCAGAACTCCCAGTTCCTCGTCTGCAACGTCCTCAAATCCACCGGGTGGGTGAGCAGGTACTCGCCCGCCAACGACTGGGGCTACGCCAACGACCGCTCCTGGATCGCCAATTCGGACGGCAGCGTCTCCTACTGCCGCCGCGTCGGCACCGGCGACCAAGTCCTCTGCGACCGCTTCGACG
>NZ_JBSFGS010000007.1:0-216008 GCF_053596675.1 Kitasatospora sp. NPDC001664 | reverse complement strand
GACCGCTTCGACGGCACCACCTGGACCTCCTCCATGTCCCCCCACTACGACCTCGGCTACACCGAGAACCGCGCCTACCTCGCCACCAAGGACGGACCGGCCGTGTGCGGACGGGCCGGCGACCCCAGTTCCCAGTTCCTGGTCTGCAACGTCCTCAAGCCCACCGGCTGGGCCAGCGCCTACTCCCCGCCCAACGACTGGGGCTACAGCAACGACCGCTCCTGGATCGCCAATTCGGACGGCAGCGTCTCCTACTGCCGCCGCGTCGGCACCGGCGACCAAGTCCTCTGCGACCGCTTCGACGGCACCACCTGGACCTCCTCCATGTCCCCCCACTACGACCTCGGCTACACCGAGAACCGCGCCTACCTCGCCACCAAGGACGGCCCGGCAGTCTGCGGACGCGCGGGCGACCAGAACTCCCAGTTCCTGGTCTGCAACGTCCTCAAGCCCACCGGCTGGGCCAGCGCCTACTCCCCGCCCAACGACTGGGGCTACAGCAACGACCGCTCCTGGGTCAGCAACTCCGACGGCAGCGTCTCCTACTGCCGCCGCGTCGGCACCGGAGACCAAGTCCTCTGCGACCGCTTCGACGGCACCACCTGGGCCTCCTCCATGTCCCCCCACTACGACCTGGGTTACCACGAGAACCGGTCGTACCTGCGGACCAAGGACGGACCCGCGCTGTGCGGGCGGGCCGGCGACCAGAACTCCCAGTTCCTCGTCTGCAACGTCCTCAAGCCCACCGGCTGGGTGACCGCGTACTCCCCGCCCAACGACTGGGGCTACAGCAACGACCGCTCCTGGATCGCCAACGCGGACGGCAGCGTCACCTACTGCCGCCGCGTCGGCGGCGGTGACCAGGTCCTCTGCGACCGCTTCGACGGCACCACCTGGACCTCCTCCATGTCCCCCCACTACGACCTCGGCTATCCCGACACCTTCGCCTAGCCGACCCCGCGTCAGGTCCTGGCGCGCCGGACGGCCAGCTTCGGACGCTCACGTCCTCGGTTGGCCGCCCGGCCGCCTCCTGGGCCGTCACACCAGCTCAGGCCGCCTTGCCTTGGGCGATCAACCAGTGGCTTACTGCCAGGGAAACCGCACTTCTGCCTCGCATCTGCAAGCCGTTCAGCGCATTCTCATGGGTACCGGCGGCTTCATCGGGGTACCACCCCGATCGGACCGGCGCGCGCCGGCCGGAAGGAGCCCCCCGTGAGCCAAGCCGCCGCCGTCCGTCTGCGTGGACTCCTCGACGCCCCCGGTGAACTGACGGTGGCCCAGCTGCGCGACCTCCCGGTCCACCGGGTGGAGGCCACTTTCGACTGCCTCGGCAGCGGCAAGCAGCGCCACGGCTTCGAAGGCCACCGCCTCTGGGACGTCATCCGCACCGCCGAGCCCCGGGTCGACCTGGTCGGCCGCAAGCAGCGCCTGCGCCTCCTCCTCACCGTCACCGGCGCCGACGGCCACCTCGCCGCCCTCTCCTGGGCCGAGATCGACCCCGACTTCGGCGGCCAGCAGATCCTCCTCGCCACCAGCATCGACGGCACCCCCTGGACGGCCCCGGCCCTCAACTGGTCGTCCCCGCCGACCGCTGCGGCGCCCGCTACGTCAGCGGCATCACCGACGTCTGGCTCGTCCCGGTCCCCGATCCGGCCGTCTGCCTGTGAGCCGAACTCCGCTCCCGCCCCGACCCGTCGGGCATCCACCGACCGCTACAGGCCGACCGTGAAGATCACGTGGCTCCCCGCGTCCGCCGCCTGCCGGAAGAAGACGACCAGGTCGGCGAAGTTCGCCCAGGTGTAGGCGAAGTCCTCGTGGCCGAAGTTCGGCCCGTAGTCCTCGGCGTCGATGCGCTCGTAGCCCGCCCTCAGCTCCTCGCGGCCCACCTCGGCCACGGCATCGGCGACGTCGCGGACCTGATCCGGGGTGAGCAGGCTGACGACGTAGTCGTCCCCCTCGTTGAGCTGGAGCCCGCCCAGGACCACGGCGTTCAACGGATAGGTGCCGTTGTCGCCGCCGAGCTGACCGTCGGTCAGGCTGCGATGGATGGCGTCCCACGCCTTGTCGGTGTCGCAGTAGGCGACGCCGATGCCCTCCTCCTCGATCTCCTCGACGAGGGCGCAGACGACATCGGCGGCGGACGCCAGCAGGCGTTCGGCGGTCTCGGCATCAATGGCGAAGTGCACTCCCAGGCTCACGGCGCACACCGTACCGGGACCGTAGGACAGTTCGACGGACTGCCCGCGCTCGACCCTGCAGCATCCGGCCCCGGCCGGACCGAGAGATCAGGCGAGGCAGAACTCGTTGCCCTCGATGTCCTGCATCGTGATGCACGACTCGTTGATCCCATCGGCGCGCTGCGTCAGCACGTGCTTCGCGCCGAGCGCCGTCAGCCGTGCGCACTCGGCCTCGAGCGCGGCCAGGCGCTCGTCACCGACCAGCCCGACGCCGGCCCGCACATCGAGGTGCACCCGGTTCTTGACGACCTTGCCCTCGGGGACCCGCTGGAAGAGCAGGCGCGGAGCCACACCCGCGGGATCGGAGCACGGGAAGTAGACCGTGTCCTCGGGCGGCAGCGAGCGGAAGCACTCCTCCCACGTGGCGAAGCCCTCCGGGACCGGCGGCATGACGTACCCCAGCACCTCGCACCAGAACGCGGCGAGGTTCACGGGCTCCGCGCAGTCGAAGGTCACTTGGAACTGCTTGATCGTTGACATGGGCGCACAGTAACAGGGGCTCTGCCCATCTCCGCAGGTCAGAGCGTCCGCAGCGGTCAGGAGGAGGCCTGACCCCCGGCCGTGTCGTGCGGCTCGTACCCTGGGCGGGTGACGATCATGTGGGGTGAGCCGCGGAGGCTCGGGGTGGCGGGCGGGGCGGCGCGGCTGGGGTTCGGGGTGGATGAGCGGCGGGGCCGGCCCGGGTTGAGGGTGCTGGAGCTGGACGGGGAGCCGGCGTTCGAGTTGAGCCACTGGTGCGGGACGTGCCCGTTCCTGTTCCGGCGGCTGGAGGGGGCGAACGAGACCCTGTCGGCGGACGACGTGCAGGAGTTGCTCGGTGGCGGCCTGGACGGTGTGGACGAGCGGGTGGTCGCGGCGTTCGGCGCGCTGCTGCCCGAGGGTGAGTACCTGCCGGTGCTGCTGCGGGTCGAACCGCAGCTGGTCAACCCCGGCAAGGAGGGCGACTACTTCAGCGGTGAGCAGGTGGCCACGTGGGGGATGGACCAGTTCTGGGGGCTGCCGCAGTATCCGCACACCCCGTACTACCGGACCTTCGAGACCGGGGTCGACGCCTCCGCCCACCTCTACGAGTTCGTCGTGCCGATGGTCCCGCCGCGGTGGAACACCCGTGCCCGCGTCGAGGAGTACGCCCGGTTGATGGCGGACGGTACCGTCCCCACCGCCGTCGCGGTGTCGACCCTCGACGTGTGCGAACCGGCGAGCGGCGAGCCCGAGGACCACTACCGGCACTGGGGACTGACCCACTTCCTGCTCGACGGCCACCACAAGCTGGAGGCCGCCGCCAGCACGGGCCACCCGGTCCGGCTGCTCTCGTTCCTCGCGCTCGACCAGGGCCTCGCCACCCCCGAGGAACACGCCCGCCTCCCCGGACTGCGCTCCCGCACCCGCTCGGCGCGGCAGACCATCGCCTGACCACACCGCCGCTCCGCTGTCGGTCGAGCGTGGCGGCGTGCGGCTCATGATCGAGAACTTCAAGGGCCTCGGCGACGTCGACTGGCCGTCGCTGGGTCACGCCTACGGCACCGCCGAGGAAGTGCCGCTGTGGCTGGAGCAGTTGGCCTCACGGCGGCGAGCGTTCCGTTCCTCTTCGCGCTCGCCGACGACCCGTCAGGCCGGTCCTCGTCCGTGCCGCTGCGCCTGGCTGACTCGAAGGCTGAGCTCATGGCTTCGGGCATCGTCTCCAGTACACCGAGTGTCGGCGGACTGGTACGAGCGCGCCTCTCCGGCGACGGAAGGGTCTACAGGTCCAGCCTCTCGTCAACATGACGGGCCCTCACCCGGGTCGCCTGACTCGCCTGATTCTCCGCGATGGCCTTGGCCGCCTCGGCTACTTCCCGGAAGGTGACGACCGCCTCGCCGTTCTCCCTCGCCCACGCAGTGAGCATCCTGATGGGCTCCTCGAGGGTCCGCCCGAGATCGGTCAGGCCGTACTCGACGCGCGGCGGCGCCTCGGCGTACGCGTGCCGCTCGACGAGCCCGTTGGCTTGGAGCCTACGCAACGTCTGGGTCAGCACCTTGCGCGAAATGCCACCGCTCAGCTCGACCAGCTCGCCGTGGCGCAACGGGCCCTCGGTCAGCGCGAAGAGCGTGACCATGGACCACTTGCTGGCGATGATCTCCATGGCCAGGAGAGCGGGACAGTCGGCGAGGAAGGCGATTCCAGGTCGCAGGCTCATGCCCCGAAGGTTACCTGGAGGTACCTATTAGCCGCCTATCGTCGTCGAGGTGCGCACGCCCCCTTACTCGCATCTCGCACGATTGAGGTCTCAGCCATGTTCGTCTCCCTTGCCGTCGTCTCCGTGGTCATGTCGGCGCTTCTCCTGGTATCGGCCGGAGCCAAGTCCCTGCGGACGCGACACATCACCGAGCAGATGTCCACCCTCGGAGTGCCGCAGAGCATGATGGCTTTCCTGATCGGCGCTCAGATCGCGGGCGCGACCGGTGTGATCGCCGGACTCCGGTGGGGACCCGTCGGAATCGCCGCAGCGATCGGCCTGACGCTCTATTTCGCGGGGGCGGTCGCCTCCCACCTCCGCGTCGGCGACCGCAAGGGCGCGCCTCCGGCGATGGTCCTCACCATGGCCTCCGTCGCCCTGATCGTGCTGCGCGCGGCCACCCTCTGACAACGGACAGCCGGCTCTGAGACCGACCTTGATCGTGCTGGGCGAGGTTGGTCTCGGACGAGGACGGCCCTCGACCCCGGACGCGATCGGCGTCACTCCACGGCGGCTGGGCAGTGGTCGAGGAGCTCGGTGAAGGCCTCGGCCACCGCGTCGGCCGGGAACGTGCGCAGCAGGGTGGAGCGGTCGGCCGAGGTGAGGGCGTAGTGCTCGGCGTCGTGGGAGAGGTCGTCCCAGTCCTCCCAGCGGTGGGCGCGCAGGAGGTAGTGGCCGCAGCGGGTGCAGCGGATCCACGGGGCCAGCAGCAGCCCGGGAAGGCCGGGGCCGCCCGGGAGGAGTTCGGCGCCGTCGGTCTCGGCGTCGAGGAGGCGGACGGGGGCCGACGCTCCGTCACCGAGGCAGCGGAGCAGGCCGGGTGCGAGGAGCTCGCGAACGCCCCACCGCTCGGTGAGGACAGCGATCCGGGCCCGGTCGGCCTCCCCGACGGGTATCTGGAAGGCGAGCAGGCCCTCCACCAGCAGCCGGAGCCCGGCCTCCTGCTCGCCGCTCTCCCAGCAGTCCTCGACCTCCGCCGCGGCCGCCTCCGGGAGGAGATCGGCGATCCGGTACCACTGGGCCCTGTCCACGTTCATGACCTGGACTCTAACCTCCGGACCGGCCTCCTCCGCCCGACGGCCCGTCAGTCCCGGCGGTGCGGGGACGGGCGGGCTGCGCAGACGGCGGCCACCACCGCGAGGCCCACGCAGGCGGCGAGGACGGTGACGATCGGGAGGGGAGGGAGGAGGAGACGGACGGGGCGGCCGAGGTCCGCCGCCAGGCCGGAGCGGACGCCGAGCAGGGCGCCGAGGGCGACGGCGAGGCCGAGGGCGGCTCCGGTGGCGGCGACGAGTGCGGACTCGGCCGCGACCACCCGCCGCACCTGCCCGGCCGTGGCGCCGGAGAGCCGCAGGACGGCGAAGTCGCGGCGCCGGCCGGAGACCGACAGCACCAGGGTGTTCACGATCGCCAGCCCGGTGTATCCGACCGACACCGCGATCAGGATCAGCACGAAGACCCGGACCAGCTCGTCGTCACGGGCCGAGGCGTCGGACCGGTAGTCGGCTCCCGGGACGGCCGTCGCGCCCAGCCCGGCCAGCACGGGCCGCACCGCCTCCGGTATCAGGCCGTCGACGTACGCCAACTCCGTGAGGGCGTCAGGGTCGTGGGCCCGGAGGGTGGCCCGGGGAAGGACCAGTCCGGGGGTGTCGAGCGGCTCGACCACGGCGACCACGCGCTGCGGCACGGTCCGGCCGTCGGCGAAGGTGACCGCCACGGTGTCGCCGACCCGGGCCGGCACGCCGTCAGGGGTGGTCGGCCCGGCCGCGACCGCCGTGCCCGGCGTACCGAAGGCGGCGAGCGAACCGGCCAGCACGGTGGGGCGGAAGGCGGCCGGGGAGACCGCCGTGACCCAGCCCGCGGCGCCGTCCAGCCGGACGCCGGCCGTGGTGGAGGCCGTCGTCCGGTCGGCGGGAAGGGCGTCGAGGACGGCGTCGGAGAGGCCGGGGGTGCCGTCGGGGCGGATGACCGTCCGGTGCTCGACGGCGGCCGTGCCGCGGCTGCGGTAGGCCTCCGCCATGGTCGCGCTCTGACCGAGGATCAGCACCGCGAAGCCGGCGGTCACGATCACCGGGGCAGCCGTGGAGGCGGTCCGCCCGACGGCACCGAGCGCGCCGTCCCGGACCAACATCCCGGTCGCTCCCCCGCGCCGTCCGCTCCGCCCGAACGGCCATGTGGCCAGCCGGACGACAGGTGGCACCACGGCGGGGGCGAGCACCGTCGCGGCGGTGAGCAGGGCCATCGCGGCCAGCAGGGAGGTGGTGGCCAGCGACTGGCCCTCCGCCCCGACCAGCGCCACCACCAACCCGCCGCCGAGCAGCGCGAACAGTCCGCCGACGATCCGCCGCCCCCGGCCCATCGGCCGCCGGTCGTCCGCCGCCTCGCGCAGGGCCTCCAGCGGCGCCGCCGTCCCCGCCCTCCGCGCGGCCGACCAGGCTCCGGCGGCCGCCACCGGCAGGCCCGCCGCCCAGGCGGCCAGCGGGGGCCAGGCCGCGATCACGGTGGTGAAGCCGGACGGTTCGAAGCCCGCACCGACGAGGAGTCGGCCGAACACCGGCGCGAGCGCCGTACCCACCGCCGCGCCGACCGCCCCGGCGACCGCCGCCACGCCCAGGGCCTCGCCCAGGACGGCGCGCCGGAGCTGACGGGGCGTCGCACCGACCGCCCGCAGCAGGCCGAACTCCCGGCGCCGCAGCCCGGCCGAGAAGGCGAAGGTGGACGCGGTCACGAAGACCGAGGAGAAGGCCGCCAGCGTGACCGTGGCCGAGAGCACCTGGGCCCCGATCTCGCGGACGGCGGTCCGGCCGGGCTCCTCCAGCGCGGTCCGCCGTTCGCCGACGAGGACCTCCCCGGCCTCGCCGACCGCCGCGCCGACCGCTACGGCAGACTCCGGAGCGGCGTGGATCCCCAGCAGCCGTACGCCACTCGCGAGCCGGGCGGCCTCCGCATCGGCCACGTACAGACCGGTGCCGTCCACCGTGCCGGTGACGGTCCGTCGGGTCGGGCCGGCGGCCGTCAGAACGGTCACGGTCGCACCGGCGGGGACTCCGAGCGAGCCGCCGAGCACCACGTCCGTCGGCTCGGCCGGAGGCCGTCCGCTCCGCAGGGGGAAGGGCGCGAGGGCCGCCGCCGACCAGGCGTTGCCCTGCCGCTCGCCGCGCTCGGCGCGACCCACGGGCCTTCCGTCCCAGAGGAGTTGGGCGTGGAAGGGACGGTCTGCCACCACGGCGGTGACCCCCGGCAGGGCGGCGATCCGCCCGGTCAGCTCCCGGACGGTCTCGGCCGACCACGGCGCCTCGCCCGCGCGCACGTACAGCGGGGCCCCGGCCAGCCGGTCGGGGACCCGGGGGCGGGCGGAGAGCTGCACCAGCAGGGCGGCGGTGATCAGGGAGACGCTGAGCGACAGGGCCAGGAAGGTGGCGGCGAAGGCGGGCCAGCGGTGGCGCAGGGCGGAGAGTGACAGCACGTCAGGCCCCCGGCGCGGCGGTCGGCGCGGCCTGGGCCGCGAGGGTGGTCCGGGTGGCGATCGCGCCCGCGTCGAGGCCGTGGGCGATGTCGGCCACCCGCCCGTCGGCGAGGAAGACCACCCGGTCGGCGACGGCGGCGGCGACCGGGTCGTGGGTGACCATCACCACCGTACGGCCGTGCCGGTCGACGGCCCCGCGCAGCAGGGCGAGCACCTCGCGCGAGGAGGCGGTGTCCAGGGCACCGGTCGGCTCGTCGGCGAAGATCACCTCGGGGCCGGTGACCAACGCCCTGGCGATGGCGACGCGTTGCTGCTGTCCGCCGGAGAGCTGGCCGGGCCGGTGCCCGGCGCGGTCGGCGAGCCCGACCTCGGCGAGCGCGGCGCGCACGGCCGTGCGGTCCGGCTTCCGGCCGGCCAGGCGCAGCGGGAGGGCGACGTTCTGTTCGGCGGTGAGCGAGGAGACCAGGTTGAAGGACTGGAAGACGAAGCCGATCCGCTCGCGGCGCAGCAGGGTCAGCTGGTGCTCGCCGAGCGGGCCGAGGTCGGTGCCCGCCACCGTCACCGTGCCCGCGGTCGGGCGTTCCAGGCCGGCCGCGCAGTGCAGCAGGGTCGACTTGCCCGAGCCGGAGGGGCCCATCACCGCCGTGAAGCTGCCGGCCGGGAAGCCGAGGCTCACCCCGTCCAGGGCCGTGACCGCGTTCTCGCCCGTTCCGTGCACCCGGTGGACGGCGCGCAGGCTCACTGCCTGCGTTCCGTCCACCGGCGCCGCCTGGGCCCGTTCTGTCCGATGGATCGTCATGGGCCCCAGCCAACCGGCCCGAACGGCACCTTTCACGGGCCCGGGCTGGAGTCACGGGGGTAGAGCCAGCACTACTGTGGCCGCCGGAGGGGCTCGCTAGAGTCGGCCGGGTGACCGTACGGACCGCCTGGCAGGCCATCACCCGCAATCCGGTGCACTTCCTGGCCTCCTCCTGGCCCTGGCGGTCACTCGGGTACCTGGTGTCGGGGGTGCTCACCGGTGCGGCGACGGGGGCGGTGCTGCTGGGCCTGCTGGCGGGCGGGGCGCTGCTGACGATCTTCCTGGTCGGCTTCGCGCTGCTGTTCGCGGCGGGCCTGTCCGGGGTGGCGGTGGCCCGGCTGGAGCGGTGGCGGCTGCGGCTGGTCGACCTCGATCCGGCGCCCGACCCCCACCGGGCACCGGACCGGCCGGGTGTGCGCGGCTGGCTGCACACCCGGCTGCGCGAGCAGCAGACCTGGCGCGAGCTCGGGTACGTGGCGGTGTCGGTGCTGGCCTTGTGGTGGTTGGACCTCGGGGTGCTGGTGGCCTCCTTCGCCCTGCCGGTGATGGCCGGGATCGAGATCGTGGTCGACCCCTTCATCCCCTGGTACGGCACCGCGTTCCTGGTGCTGGCGATCCCGGTGCTGCTGCCGGTGGCGGCCTTCCCGGTCACCGTCTGGGCGGGTGCGCGGGCGGCCTTCGCCCGCTCCGTCCTCTCCCCCAGGGAGGCCGAACTCGGTGCCCGCATAGGCGAGTTGTCCAGGTCGCGAGCCCGGCTGGTGGATGCCTTCGAGGTGGAGCGGCGCCGCATCGAGCGCGATCTCCACGACGGCGCCCAGCAGCGGCTGGTGGCGCTCACCATCGCCCTCGGGATGGCCCGGCTGGACCTGCCGGCGGGCTCGCCCGCCGCACTGGGAGTGGCCGAGGCACATGAGCAGGCCCGGCTGGCGCTGGCCGAGCTGCGGGAGCTGATCCGCGGCGTGCACCCGCAGGTGCTGACCGACCGGGGCCTGGCCGCCGCCACCACCGAGGTGGCCAGCCGCTCGCCGGTGCCGGTCTCGGTGGACGTCGCCCTGCCCGGCCGGATGCCCGCGTCGGTCGAGGCGACCGCGTACTTCGTGGTGGCGGAGGCGCTGGCGAACGTGGCCCGGCACAGCGGCGCCACCCGGGCCGAGGTGCGGGGGCGGCTGCTCGGCGAGCTGCTGGTGGTGGAGGTGCGCGACGACGGCGCCGGCGGGGCGGACCCGGCGGCCGGGACCGGCCTGGCAGGGCTGGCCGACCGGGCGGCCGCGGCGGACGGCACACTGTCGGTGTCGAGCCCGACCGGCGGGCCGACCGTGATCACCGTGGAGATCCCTTGTCCGAGCGCGTAGACGAGCAGGTGGGCTCACGGGCGGGGGTGCGGACAGGCGTGCGGGTGGTGCTGGCCGAGGACGCCGCGCTGCTGCGCGGCGGGCTGGTCGGCATGCTGGAGCGGTTCGGGCACACCGTGGTGGCCGCCGTCGGTGACGCCCCGTCACTGCTCGCGGCGGTCGCCGAGCACGACCCGGACATCGTGGTGACCGATGTCCGGATGCCGCCCGGTTTCACCGACGAGGGGCTGCGGGCCGCCGTCGCCCTGCGCGGCGAGCGGCCCTCGCTGGCGGTCCTGGTGCTGAGCCAGTACGTCGGCCAGACCTTCGCCGCCGAGCTGCTCGACTCCGGGCGCGGCGCCGGGGTCGGCTACCTGCTGAAGGACCGGGTCGGCGAGGTGGAGGAGTTCGTCGACGCGGTCGAACGGGTCGCGGCCGGGGGCACCGTGATCGACCCCGAGGTGGTGCGGCAGCTCCTCGGCCACCAGCGCGCACCGCTGCAACGGTTGACCTCCCGGGAGCGGGAGGTGCTGGCACTGATGGCCGAAGGCCGCTCCAACGCCGCCATCGCCGCCCGGCTGGTGGTCGGCGAGGCGGCGGTCGCCAAGCACATCGGCAACATCCTGGCCAAGCTCGACCTGCCCCCGGCCGACACCGACCACCGCCGGGTGCTCGCCGTCCTCGCCTACCTCCGCGGCTGACGCCGTGCCAGCCAGACCCGACCGGCCGGTGACCGTCAGCGCGGGTCGGGCCCGGACGGGCGCTCCCGGTCAGGCCAGACCGTGATGTGGTCCTCCTCCAGGACCAGCCGCACCCGGTGCGCCAGGCCGAGCGATTCGGTGAATTCGCGCGGGAGTTGGAGGCGGCCGACCCGGTCGAGGACGGCGTACTCCTGACCGGCCGGCGGGGTGCCCGGAGCGGTGCCCGCCTCCTCGGCGTGCCGGAGCACCTCGGTGGAGATCCGCCCGTCGCGGATGCGGATCGTGCGGCGGACCTGGTCGGCCACCAGGGCGTCGTGGGTGACGATCAGGACGGTGGTGCCGAGCTCGGTGTTGGCCGCGCGCAGGGCGCCGAAGACCTCCTCGGAGGTGGCGCTGTCGAGCTCGCCGGTGGGCTCGTCGGCGAGCAGCAGCTGCGGGCGGTTGGCCAGGGCGACGGCGATCGCGACCCGCTGCTGCTCGCCGCCCGACATCGTGCCCGGCGTGCGCCCGGCCAGTCCGGCGATGCCCATCAGGTCGAGCAGTTCCATGGCCCGGGTGGCCCGTTGACGGCGCGGCAGGCCCGCGTAGGCCATCGGGAGCTGGACGTTCTCACGGGCCGTCAGGTACGGCAGCAGGTTGCTGGCGGTCTGCTGCCGCACCACCCCGACGGTGCGGCGCCGGTAGACCGTACGGCCCCGGCGCCCGAGTCCGGACAGGTCGGTGCCCGCGACCCGGACGGTGCCCGCGCTCGGGGTGTCCCGGCCGGCCAGGATGCCGAGCAGGGTGGACTTGCCGGAGCCCGACGCCCCGACCAGGGCGAGGAGTTCGCCCTCCTGGACGGTGAGGTCGAGGCCCTGGAGGGCTTGTACCTCGGTGCTCCGGCGCCCGGCCGTGCCGGTGCGGTAGATCCGCACCAGGCTCTCGCAGGTCACCATCGGCGCGGCGGACCGCCCCGCGCCCGCGCCGGGCGTGGTGCGGTGCTCCGGCAGTTCGGCAGCTCGGACGGTCACAGGGCCTCCCCCAGTCGCAGCACGGCCCCGAGGCCGCGTCGGCGGACGATCGCCGCCTCCAGAGCGGCGGCGCCGAGGAGCAGCGCCGCCAGTGCGGTGCCCAGCACCGCCGTGGTCGTCCAGTCGACCTGGACGGCCGGTTCGAACGGTCCGCCGGTCAGGGCCCGCATCTCCAGGCCCGGGCCGAGTGCGGCGGGGAGCACCGCCCCGAGCGCGGTGCCGCCGATCGCCGAGGCGGCGAACAGCGGGAGCAGCTGCAGCAGTTGGAGCGCGGTCACGCTCGCACCGCCGAGCCCCAGCGTGCGCAGGTAGGAGGTGGTGCGGGCACGCTCGGCCGAGCTGAGCACCAACTCCAGGGCGACCGCACCGAGGGCCAGCAGCAGCGCGGTGCCGGTGGTGAGCCGGAAGGCCAGGCGGAGCGAGCGGGCCAGCCCGTCCCCGCGCAGCACCGCCAACTCCTCCTCGTACGAGCGGAGTTCCACCGCCGGGCCGACCACACCGCCCGGCGCCAGCGCCCCGGCTGCGGCGGTGCCGACGGCGGAGCGGTCGACCGGCGGCCCTCCGTCGGCGGGGTGGAGCAGCAGGGCGGACGGGTGGCCGCCGGTGGCGGGGAGCTGCCGCTGCGCCGCCGGATCGGTGAAGACCAGCAGGGCGGCGGGCGCCCGTTCGCTGCCCAGCACCGGCCCGAGGGCCGGGTCGCGCAGGGCCGCTGCGGGCAGCGCCCCGACCACCCGCACCCGGAAGTTGGTGGTCCCGAAGGCCGCCACCTCCAGGACCTCGTCGGGGAACGAGCGGGCCAGCGCGGGGTCGGCCAGCGCCGTCAACACCCGCTCTGCTGCACCGGATCCACCGTCGGAGGCGGTGCCGCCATCGAACGGGTTGTCCTCACGGGCGGCCGTGAGGGCGGCGGCCAGCGGCGAGGAGGGCACGGCGGCGCGCAGGGCGTCGGCGTCCAGGGCGACCAGTTCGGCCGACGGGACGGTGGCACCGCTCTCCTGGGCGGTCAGCTCGCCACTGGCGCCGGTGACCAGCACCTGCCGGCCCACCGTCCGCACCTGCGACAGGTCCTCGGGCAGCCGGGCCCGCGGGCCGACCAGGGCGGTCGGCGCTCCGCCGGTGCGCCAGTCGGCGCTCTGGGCACGGCTGTCCTCCAGGGAGCGCGCGACCATGCCGCCGAAGACTCCACTGCCCATCGCCAGGACCAGCACCAGCAGGGCGAGGGCGGCGGCCCCGCTCTGCGCCCCGGCCCTCGCCAGGGCCACCAGCGGCACCACACCGGAGGACCGGCGGGCCCAGCGGGTGGCGCCCAGCAGCAGCGCCGGCAGGACCCGGATCAGCGTCACCACCAACACCAGCGCCAACACCACCGGCACCAGTGCCAGTTGGAGGTCGATGCCCTCGCCGCTGAAGGCCCCCCGGCCGCGCAGGGAGACCAGCCCGCCCACGGCGGCCAGCACGACCAGTGCCTCCAGGACGAGCCTGCGCGAGCGCGGCAGCGGCCTGGCCCCGACGCCTCCCCCGGCCGTGGCGAGCAGGACGGCGGCCGGAGCGCACCAGACCAGCAGCGCGGCCACCAGCACCGGGCCCGCCGGGCCGAGTGCGGCGCCCGGCGGCGCGAGGGCCCGCCCGAGCCCCCAGCCCACGGCCACCCCGAGGCCGACCGGCACCGCGGCCTCCACCAGCAGGCGGCCCGCGATCCCCGACAGCCGTGCACCGCGCGCCAGTTGGAGCGCGAAGGCACCCGCCCTGCGCCGCGCACCCAGCCGCGCGGCCGCCACGGCGGTGGCCACCACCACGGCGAGCGCACCGACCAGGGCGAAGCCCTGGAGCTGCTCGGTACGAGCCCGTTGGGCGGCGAAGGCCTCCAGTTCGGGGGTGAGGCGGTCGATCAGGTCGGGCCGGGCGATCCGGTGGTCGGAGAGGTAGCAGAACCCTGCGGTCGCGTCCCGGCACAGCCGTTCGGTCTCGACGGCGCGCAGCGCGGTCAGCGCCCTGGCCTGCCCGGCGAGCACGGCCGGGGTGGCGGCCCGGCCGGAGCGGTCGACGGTCACCGTGAGGTCCCAGGCCAGTTCGAGCGGCACCTCACCCCGGGCCTCGGCCTGCTCGATGCCTCCGGAGGTGGTCAGCAGCTGGCCGTTGAGCTGGTTGCCGACGCGGGAGGCCACCACCGCCGGGGTGACCAGCAGCGGGTACTGCTGCCAGAGGCGGGCGGCGCCCCGGTCGGTGCGGAACACCCCGACCAGGACCACCGGGGTGCTCCACCGCTCGCCCTTGAGTTCGAACCGCTGACCGACCGTCAGGCCGAGGCCCTTCAGGCCCCCTTCGGAGACGGCGACCTCGATCGGGGCCCGGTCGGCCCGCAGGCGTTCCTGCGGGTCGGCGACCACCGGATCGGCGGGCGGCTGCGCGGGGGCCCGACCCCGGACGTACTCCACCGGGCCGTCGGGGCCGGGTTGGGCGTAGGCGAGGCCGAGCAGCGGCGGCAGGCCGTTGACCTGCGGGACGCCGGGCCCCTCCGCCGCCGCGGACGGCGTGGCCGCCCGTCCCGGGGTGGGGCCCAGCGAGTCGGCGAGCGGCGGCCGGGCCACCCCGCGCAGGCCCGCGCCCAGTTGGTCCAGGGACTTGTCGAGGCTGCCCCGGCCCACCGAGGCCGGAAGCAGGATGGGGTAGTCGTGCACCGGTTCGCTGGAGGCACGGGCGGCGAGCAGCGGTCCGGCTTGCTGGGCGCGGCCCAGTCGCTCCGCGAGCGTGTCGGCCGCCAACCGGTCGAACCGCGGCGGCCAGCTCAGCGGCAGCGCGGTGAGCAGGACGGCCAGCAGCGCCAGCACCGCGGCGACCGGCCAGCCGATCCGCGCCTCGCGCAGGACCAGACGAAGCGTCAGCATCCTTCTCTCCTCGTGCCGTACACCCTGGCCGCCGTACCGATCCCGTCCGTCCCCGCCACCGCGCCGCTCGCGGTGGCCCCCTCCATGGCCCGGCTCATCCGTCCTCCCCCGCCCGGAGCACCCGGACCAGGTCCACCCGCGCCAGCAGCCGGGTGAGCACCAGCACCGCCACCGTGAGCAGCACCCCACTGCCGAGCGCCGTGAGCACGGCACCGGGCCGGCCGGGCGCGGCCAACAGCGCCGGATAGAGCGGTCGAGCCGCGTCGTCCAGCGCGATCAGCGGCAGCAGTGCGGTGAGCAGCAGGCCCAGCAGGCCGCCGAGCAGCACGGGCAGGGCGGTCACCGCCACCTGTTCGGCGCGCAGCAGCCCGACCAGGTCGCCGCTGCGCACCCCGAGGGCGCGCAGCACGGCGAACTCCCGTCGCCTGGCCCGGGCCGCGCCCACCGTGTGCAGGGTGAGCGCCGTCACCGCGAACAGCGGCGCGGTCGCCAGCACCAGCAGCCAGGCTCCGCGCAGACCGGTCCGGAAGGCGTCGTCCCGCAGGCCCTCGGCCACCGTGCGCGTGCTCTCCACCCGGCCGAGCTCGCCGCGCGCCCCGGCAGCGGCCCGGGTCGCCACCGGGTCCGAGGTCCGCAGCCACCAGCGGCTGTCGCCGGGTGGTTCCAGTCCGACGGCCGCGCGGGCGGCGGCCAGGGAGCGCAGGTCGAGCAGCAGGTGGCCCCGGGTGCGCTCGTCGCCGGGAAGGGCGTCGACCAGCCCGGTGATCCTGACCTGCTGGGTGACCGACGACTGCTGCTCCCAGCCGAGCCGGACGGTGTCGCCGACCGCCGCCCCCAGCGCGGCGAGCAGCGCCCGGTCCGCCACCGCGGGCAGCACGGACGGCGCGGGTGTGGTGGCGCCGGTCCCGGGCAACGCCACGAACACCGCGTCCAGGGTGGCGGGGTCGGCCCGGTCGGAGGGCTCCTGGGAGCGCAGCACCGCACGGAGCAGCTCGCCACCCTGGCCGCCGCCTTGCCAACTGCAGGCGGTGGCCCACGCGTCCTCCGGGAAGCCGACGGAGTACTTGCTGACGCTCCCCTCCGCGGCCGGGCAGCCGATCGCGGCCGGCTCGGCGAAGGCCGTGCCGGAGCGGTACCAGCGGTGGCCGTCCGGGAGCGCGAGCCCGGCACTGCCCCCGGAGCCGACCGCGTCGATCCGGGGCAGTCGCAGGTCCAGGGTGGTCCGCTGCGTCAGGCCGGCCGGGAAGTGGACGCCGAGCCGGCTCACCGTCAGGGGGTGGGCCCTACGGTCGGTGTCGCCCAGCGGGAAGGCGAGGACGTGCGAGCGGCCGTCGGCGGGCAGCGGGGCGGCCAGACGCTCCGTCAGGCCGTGGGCGTCCTGGACCCAGAGGTACAGCTCGGCCCCCGCGAGCGGGCGGTCCGCGGCGGCCTGCGCGGTCACCTCCAGCGCGGTGGGGCGGCCCGGCACCGGCAGTCCTGCGGTCGGCACGGCCGTCAGCGGGGCGAGCAGCTCGGCCGCCGGCCGGTCCGCCTGGTCGGCGCGGAGCAGCGGCAGTCCGTGGGCGCTCGCGGCTGCGGTGTCGACGGCGACGGTCTGCACGACCGTGCCGCCCACGAAGGCCCGGGACTCGGCGACCGGGGTCAGGCCGGTGACGCCGGGGACCGCGGCGAGCGCCGCCTGACGCTGCGCCGCCGGGCCGGAGACCCCGGTCAGGCGCAGGTCGGCACCGACCGCGAAGGCGGCCCGGTCCCGGTCCCCGGCGGACAGTCCGCCCAGCACCCCGGCCGCCAGGCTGCCGCAGGCCACCGCGAGCACGGTGGCCAGCACCGGCACGGCCTGACGGCCGCTCTCCCGGCTCAACTGCCAGGCGCCGAGCGGCAGTACCAGGCCCCTGCTGCGGCGGGCGGTCCGCTCCAGCAGCCGCCCGGCGAGCGGGAACAGACGCAGCGTCAGCACCGCCCCGGCCACCGCCGTCGCCATGGGCGCGAGGACCAGCACCGGGTCGACCGCCGCGCCGAAGCCGGCCACCGCCCGGCGGGCCACCAGCCCGTCGTAGTGGCGCAGTTGGAGCAGGCCCAGCACCGCGACCACCACCAGCGCCAGGTCCACCCCGGCCCGCTGCGGGCCCAGGCGGCGCGATCCGCCCCGTCGGGCGGCCCACCAGCGGGCGGGGCCGGCCAGCTGGGCGGCCAGGGGCAGCAGCAGGGCCGCGCCGTGCACCAGCAGCGCGAACCCGGCTGCCCACCAGGCCGTCCGGGCGTCGGCGGCCGCGAGGTCCGACAGCGCGGCGGCGTGCGCACCCGAGGCGCGCAGCACCGCGGAGAGCAGCGGACCGGCCAGCAGCAGCCCGCCGGCCGCCGCCGGGACGGCGGCCAGCGCCCACTCGCCGGCCGAGGCGAGCAGCAGCCGGGCCGCCCCCGCGCCCCGGGAGTGGCGCAGGGCGCGCTCGGCGGCGAGCGAGTCCGCGAGCCGACGGGCCGTCAGGACCAGTACCAGGCAGGCCAGTGCGGCCAGCAGGACGAGCGGGACGGCCGCCTCGGCCCGGGACTTGAGGGCCGGGAGGGCCTGACGGTCGACGGCGGCGGGGAGGTCGCTGTGCGCCCGGGTCTCCGCCAGTACCGGGGTGCCACCGCGGTAGACCGAGCGCGCGGTGCTCGATCCGGCGAACACGGCCACCCGGTCCCGCAGTTCGAGCAGGTCGGGCAGGCTCAGGCCCGCGGTGTCCGGCCGGGCCAGCCAGACGGCCAGGGTGCGGTCGGCGAAGGCGGGCAGGGTGGTGAGCTGGGCGGGGTCGGTGAGCAGCAGGTCCGGGGCCTCGCGGTCGGCGCCGCCGAGGTGGGCCCAGAGCGCGGCCGCCTCCGGATCGGGCCGGTAGACGCCGGTGACGGTGAGGAGCAGTGGGCCACCGGTGACCGGGTCGACGACGGTCGCCGTGCCCCCCGTGTCCAGTCCGAGCCGGTCGGCCGCGCTCTCCGGCAGGGCCACCCGCAGCCCGGGTCCGCTGCCGGCCGCCGGCCAGGTCCCGCTGCGCAGGCCGGCGTGGCGCCCGGGGTCGGGGAGGGCGACCGGGAGGGCGGCGAGGGTGGTCTCGGTGGCCTGTCGCCGTCCGGCGGGCGGGAGTTGGAGGTCTACGGCGCTGACGGCCCGCACCGCGGTCTCGGTACGGAACGGCGCACCGCCCATCGCCCGGGCCAGTGCGGCGCGCACGGTCCGGTCACCCGCCGGCAGGCCCTGCGCGCTCCAGCGCGCGTCCACCTCCACCGAGAGGTCGGCGTCGCGGGCGAGCCGCTCGCGCACCCCCACCGTGGCCGCCGCCCCGGCCAGCCCGGTCACCGAGGCCAGCACGGCCACCGCCACCAGGATGCTCACGGCCGCCGAGGCCAGCACCAGACCGTGCTGTGCGACGCGGCGCCCGACCCCCGTCAGTGCCATTCCACTCCCCTCACGTGCGGAGTGTTCCCCCGCCACGGAGGTGACGTTCTATCACAGCGATCACCCAGTGGTCTGTACCAATCCGACCTGTGGGCCGGACTTCCCGATCCCTGCCCGAACGGGCACCCCGACACCGTCCGCCCGGGCAGCCGGGACGTGGGCGTGCATTGCGTTAGCCGCCCATCCATTGCAATGACTTCACGTCACCCACCTGCCCATATGCCGACTTTGGGTGAATCCATCGTTGCCAACTCCGGAAAGGCAACGTAGCGTTTCCCATATCGGAAACAGCGAGAAGGGGGCGGGCCATGAAGGCGTTCGTGCGGTACGTACTGTTCGGCGGCGGGGCCGGCGTCCTCTCCGGGATCGCCGTGGCCGCCCTCGCGGACCACCTCCCCTGGGCCCTGGCCAACGCCCTGGTCGCCGTGGTCTCCACCGCCCTGACCACCGAGCTCCACGCCCGCTTCACCTTCGGCCCGGGCACCGGAGCCCGGGCGACGGGCCGTCAGCACGCCCAGGCCGCCGCCTCCGCGACGGCCGCCTACGCCGCGACCTGCGCGGCGATGCTCCTGCTCCACCTGGCGGTGGACTCCCCCGGCCCCCTCGTCGAGCAGGCCGTCTACCTCGGCGCCTCCGCACTGGCCGGCCTCGCCCGCTTCGCCGTCCTGCGCGTCCTGGTCTTCACCCGCACCGACCCGCACACGGCCGCAGCCACGCCTGCTGGGCCCGCGCCGATCCCCCGTCAGCCGCCGTCCGGCGCGGCGAGGATCACCCGCACGGCCTCGGACACCGAGGCCACCGTGGCGTCCGGCACGACGCCTGCGGGCCGCTGCTCCGAGGCCCTGCGGCCGGGCAGCCAGACGGTCCTCAACCCCACGGCCCGGCCGCCCGCGATGTCGGCCGACAGGCGGTCGCCGACCATCCAGCCGCCACGGTCGAGCTCGGCCCCGCACCGTTCGGCGGCGATCCGGAAGATCCCGGCCCCCGGCTTGCGGACTCCGACCTCCTCCGAGACGCACCAGGCATCGACCGACTCCGCGAGCCCGGTCGCCCTGATCTTGGCCAGCTGAACGTCCTGCCGGCCGTTGGTGACGATCGCGGTCCGCCAACCGGCCTCCCGCACGGCGGCCAGGGCCGCCAGTGCCTCGGGCGGGCAGGTGATCAACTCCGGCATCCGCGCCCGGTAGGCGCCCCAGAGCTCCTCGACCGACGCCCGGAGGCCGAACCGCTCCCGGGCGTTCGCGAAGAAGCCGCCCATCGGGCCGCCGTGCCGCGTGTCCTCCGCCATCAGCCACTCCAGCGCCCCGTCACCCAGGCGCCGGGAGTCCGTGAACTCCCGGGCCCAGGCGGCGAAGGCGGCGTCGCGGTCGAGGAGCGTTCCGTCGAGGTCGAAGAGTGCCAGTCGCTGCATCCCGCGAACGTAGCCACCGACTCCGGGCCGGTGCCAGTCAGTTACCGCTGGGCCGCCAGACCCGGAGGTGGTCGGCGTTCAGGACGATGGGGGTCGGGCCGTCGGGGGCGGGGTGCCAACTCCCGGCGTCGATCGAGAGGTTGAGGATCAGGTAGGCGGACCAGTCGTCCGGTACACCGGTCTGGTCGGAGAAGACCAGGCGGCCGTTGACGTACCAGTCGTTGTTGCGGGTGCCGTAGTGCACGCCGATGGTGATCCAGGCGCCCGGGTACACCGTCTCGGGGTCGGTGTAGTAGGAGGAGGCCGGGCGGATGCGGTTGCTCAGCTCCAGCAGGTTGGGGTTGTCGGGGTGGTACTCGAAGGAGTCGATCTCGCTGCCGCCGTCCTTCCAGGTCCACAGCGCGGGCCAGGCACCCTCGCCGGACGGCAGCTGTAGCTTGACCTCGGCGTAGTCACCGGGGCGGACCTGGAAGCCCTGCTGGGTCGACTCGGTGGTCAGCAGACCGGTGTTCCAGGCGAGTTCGCCGTTCTCCAGACGCTCGGTGCCCGGGCTGCCGGTGAACGAGGAGCGGCCGCCGGCGGTGGTCGTCGCTGCGGGTTCGATCCAGTCCAGCTTGTCGTCGTCCGGGTTGTGGTTGCCGTAGCGGTAGGCGCTGGTGGTGCTGTCGTTCCAGGTGCCGCCGATGTCCAGCGGGCCGTTGAAGGTCTGGTCGAAGACCAGCTCGCCCACCACGGGCGGAGTGGGCGGCGTCGGCAGCTGGCGGACCGTCAGGTTCTGGCTGCGCAGGTTGTGGTACTCCGTGCCGATCCGGTACCAGCCGAACTCGGTGTACGTCCCGGCCGGGAAGGAGCGCTCGCCGGTGGTCAGGGTGTACCCCTGCGGGCAGACGGTGACGGCGCTCGCCGTCCCGGGGAAGTCGAGGTTGGCGTCGTCCTGGTCCCGGACGCCGACGCCCAGTTCGTCCACCGTCGTGCAGGCGTCCGCGGTGACGGTGAGGGTCGCGGCCACCGGTCGGCCGTCGACCGCCTGGTCGGGCGCGAGGGAGCGCTGGCGGACCTCGGGCGCGGCCACCACCAACGGGCGGTTGTCCAGGTCGAAGTAGCGCGAGCCGATCCGGTAGAAGCCGAACTGCCGGTACCTCCCCGCGTCGAAGGTACGGGTGCCGGTGGTGAGGGTGTACCCGTCCGGGCAGATCTCGATCCGGCCGGTGGAGCCGGGGAAGTCCAGGTTGTTCTGCGCCGAGTCCCGTACCCCGACGCCGAGTTCGTCCACCGTCAGGCAGCTCGTGGAACGGACGGTGAGGGTGGCCGCGACGGGTGCGCCCGGGACGGCGCGCTGCGGGGTCAGGCTCTGCTGCCGCACGGGAGGAGCGGCGGCGGCCCCGGTGGCCGGGAGCAGTGGCAGCAGCAGGAGCATGGCCGCCATGGCGGCGCGGCGGGGCAGGGACAACGGGGCTCCGTTCGAAGGGTGTCGGGCGCGGGACGAGGGCTCAGCCGACGTCGATCGAGAACGCGCGGCTGTGGGTGCGGCCGGGCCGGTCGGGGTCGTCCACCGTGATCAGGCCGCCCTCCAGCCGCTCGCCGTCCCGCACGTCCTCGGCCAGCCGGACGGGGATCAGCACCGTCGCGGTCCGCAGCAGCGGCAGCCCCTTGCGGAAGGAGCAGCTCAGCTCGGCCTGCTTCAGGTGGCAGTTGCGGGGGAAGTACGTACCGGTGGCCAGCGCCCGCAGCGGCACCCGCACGTGTGTCGTGAAGTCCGAACCCACCGCTCCCGGACCGTCGTTGGTGATCAGGGCGCGCACCGTGGAGACACCGTGCGCGCGCACCGGGTCCACCGAGACGTGCACCACCCGCAGCCCCTCCCGACGCTCCTCCGCCTGCGGTGCCCCGGCCTCCGCCACCGCCGTCCCGGTGGCCGCCGCACACACCACGACCGCCACTGCGGCCCGCCACCACCACGCCCGCATCCACCGCTCCCCGCTCGACCGCGGACGCCCTGCGGAACGTCCGTCCACAGAGTTATCCGGTGCCCGCGCCCGCCCGCCCCCGCACCACACCGCACCGGCACCGGGCCCCACCCGGTCGGCCCAACCGATCGCTGCCGCCGGAAACCCGTCTCACCTGGACCGCGGGTCGGACGGCGAGCTCAGCCGCGGTATCCGGTGCCGGGCTGACGCTGCTCGAAGTCAGGGCAGTGGAAGGTCTCCTGGACGAACCCGCTCCGCTCGGCCCAGACGGCGAACAGGCCCCGCTTGCCGACGACGGCCCGGTAGGCGTCCTTGCGGTCGCGGAAGCAGGCCATCGCACCGATGAAGCCGGAACCCGCCGGGTGGTAGTCGGAGAAGGCACAGGAGATGCAGGCCAGCAGCCGGGTGCCGTCAGGCAGCCCGCGCTGGAGGTCCAGCAGGGCATCCTCCATGTACTCCTGGGGAGCGGTCGTCTCCACGACCCCGGCCGGAAGGTGCAGCGCCAACGTCACGCTGACCAGGTCGACGGCACGGGTGAGTGCCGGATCTCCGAGGACCAGCCGCACGTCCAACGGGGCGCTCACCGGTCCGGTGTCGGGCAGGGAGACCTCGACCGGCATGCTCCACTCGATGGTGCAGGAGCACAGATCGCCGTGGTCCAGGGCAGGAGGTTCGTCGGTCTCGGCAGGCGCTCCCACCAGCTCGAGACCGTCAAGTGACGTCCCCTCGAAGCGGTTGCCCCGAAGAACCATCGTGAACGTCCTGCCGCTGTTGACCAGAGTCGTGCGGAACTGTCCCCACCGATCGGTCACGACCGCGGGGTAGTGCTGCGGACTCGCGTACCCAAACGCATCGCTCATGGGCGCCAGTATCACCCGGCGGTGATCGCCGACCAACCCTCGGCGTACCACTGCCCACCCGGCACAGCCTGGCCCTTACCACCGCGCCGTCAACCCCCGTGCGTCTGCCCCGCGCAGGACAGTGGCCAGGCCGTCGGCCACTACTTCCGGTTAGGGTTCCGGAGTGGTGGAGAGAGTGAGTGACGCGGCCCTGTGGGAACGTGAGAGCCTGGCCGCGCGCGTGGTGAGTTGATGGCCTCCGGGCTGCCGGTGGTGGCACCCGGTGTGGACGAGGTTCCCGCCCATGGGGCTGAGGAGCCGGGCATTTCCCGGAGTTGAGCATCGATCAGCACCTCACCACGCCGACCGCGCACGGCACGGCACAACTGCCACGACCTACCTCGCCGCCATCGTCATCCGGTCAACAGGGTGACTCCCCAGGCTGCCCAGACCCATCCGTCGTCGAGGTGGACAGTCCAGCGATCTCCTGCCCGTCCGCTCCCCACCGGCCGCTCCTCCGACCGGGTGCGGGCCGCCCTCGGGGACCAGGTGGGGACCCGGCTCGCCGGAACCCTGGAGGTCGACGAACTCGCGGTGGCGCCGCACGCCCGGGGGCGGGGCCTCGCGGGTCGCCTCCTCAACCTGCTGTGCGAGGGCCAGGACGCGTGCTGGTTGCTGACCTCGCCGAACGCCCGTAGCGTCGTCCGGCTCTACGAACGCCACGGCTGGCAGCGCCTGCCCGCCGGCCCGGACGTCGTGGTGTTCACCCGCCCCGGGACGGCGTGGGCCGGGGCCCCGGCCATCAGCCGGCCGGGGCCCCGGGGTCGGAGGGGGAGGGGGCTGAGGCGGGGTCAGCCCAGCGGGGTGATGCGGCGCAGGGTGAGGGCTCCGGCGGCCTCGGCTCCGCCGGAGGCGTTGATGGCGGAGTCGGGCCTGGGCGGCGCGTGGCGGACGAAGATGCCGGCCGGGCGGCCGCCGAACAGCAGCGGGGCCAGGACCAGTTCGCGTTCGGCGGTGGCGGTTCCGGGCAGGGTGAGCCGGGCGGGGGCCTCGCGGCGCTGCAGGACGTGGACCTCGCCCGGCCGGGCCAGCCGGCGGCGCAGCTCCGCCTCCCAGGCGGCGTCGGAGTGGACCAGGCCGAAGGCGATGTCCTTGCCCCCGTAAGCGGCGGTGGGCTTGCAGACCAGCAGGGGCCGCGCGGCCAGCGCCCAGTCCAGGGTGGTGGCGTCCAGCACCCTGGTCTCCGGGACGTGCTTGCGGACCAACTCCCGTTCCTCCGGCGTGAGGAGAGCCGTGAAGCGGGGGTCGAAGAGCAGCGCCAGATTGGCCTTGTTGTCGTAGAGGGCGGCGGCGGGCGAGCCGATGAAGTCGACCTTCCCGGCGGCGTCCAGCTCCATCAGCCGCCGGGTGAGCGCGGGCGGCACGAAGCGCCGGGTCTCGTCCCAGGTGTAGCCGGTGAAGATCGCGTGCACCCGCTCGCCGCCGAAGGCGACGCCCTCGTCGGAGAGTTCGAGGTCGTGGATCAAGCCGGAGCTGATCCGGTACCCGGCCGAGCGGATCATGTCGGCGAAGAAGCGGCGCCCACCGAGCGCGTCGGCCGGGTCGGCCGCCGCCTCGAAGACGTGCAGCGGACCTTCGCCGGTGCCGCGCAGCAACGAGCCGAACACCTCCAGCCAGATCCGCGAGGTGTCGGTGCCGTGCAGCCGCAGGCCCTGGGCCGCCAGGTGGCGGGCGAAGCCGGAGTCGGCGGCCGCCGCCGTGTAGGGGGCGCAGGTGCTCAGACCGCCGAGCGAGACGGCCACGTTGAGTTCGACGAGCTTGAGGCCGTTCTCGGTGACCACCAGATCGGGCCGCATGAAGGCGGTGGCCACCTTGGCAAGGTGCGGGTGGTCCAGCGCCTCGGCGATCAACTCGGCGTCGGCGCTGGGCAGTCGGAGGTACTCGAGCCAGGCGGTGCGGTCCCCGCCGAACGCCCGCTCGGGGAAGCCGGTGATCAGCTCGGCCAGCCGCAGCCCGGTGGTCTCGACCGCCGTGACGGCTTCGCCGGTGAGGATCTGGGGCGGGTAGGTGTGCACCCAGCCGGGCCGGTGCAGCCGCTCGGCGAAGGCGGCGCCGTCGGCCTCGGACGCGCCGGTGGCCGCGTACTGCTTCCAGCCGGCCACCGCCCGCTGGTCCAGTCCCTCCCAGGCCACCAGCTGTGCCGACCCCGGCCAGAAGGCGGTCACTTGAGCTTCCCGGCTTCGCGCAGCACCGCCAGCAGGGTGTTGACCGCCTCGGAGGACTTGTCCTCCCCGGTGGCCCGCTTGTGGTAGCTCAGGCCGCCCGGGTTCACCATGTTGACCTCGATGACGTACGGGTAGGCGAGGTCGATGCCGGAGTAGAAGATGCCCAGCTCCGTCATCCGGCGGCCCAGGCGGCGGACGAACGCCTCCTCCTCGGTGGTGAGTTCGAGCGGGGAGAAGCGCGCGCCGAGGGTGGCGTTGGAGCGGTGGTCGTGCTCGGGGTGGTGACGGTTGAAGCCGGCGACGGGCTGGTCGCCGATGACGATGACGCGCTTCTCGTTCTCCCGGACGTTCGGGATGTACTCCTGGACGGCGGTGTGGCGCTTGGCCATGCCGATGATGTCGCGGCCGTAACGGCCGTACCGGGAGGCCGCGTTGCCGGTCGCGGAGGAGAGCACGGCGGAGCGGTTGCGGTCGGTGCGGTTGACCACGTAGACGTCGGCGCCGCAGCCGTCGCTGGTGGGCTTGACCACCCAGGAGCGCTCGCCGTCGGAGTCGACCAGGCCGTTGAGGAAGTCGAAGTCGTTGGTGACGTAGCTGACCGGGAGGTGCTCGGGCGGCACGATCGCATTGAGGTTGATCTTGGTGTTGAGGTAGAACAGCGCGCTGGCGTCGTTGACGAACGGCACCCGCTGGTTGAGCAGCCAGAGCAGACGGAAGGAGTCGTCGCCGGACTCGGGGTGGGTGCCGGTGAGCACCCAGACCAGGTCGAACTCCTCGGCGGAGGCGTAGGTCCTGGTGAGGGCGGGGAACTCACCCCCGGCCGCGAACTCCTCGGTGAGCCGCACCCGGTCGACCACGACCACGTTCTCGTGCACGTTGAGGGTGTCGATGTCGCCGATGTGCACCTCGTGGCCCTCGCGGTGCAGCGCGCTCGGGATGATCGAGTGGTTGTTGAGCTCGACGGTGGACGCCTCGGACACCAGGATCAGGATCTTGTAGGACACGGGGGCACGGGCCTCTCTGTACGGATGCGGGTGCGGGTACGGATGCGGGTGCGGGTGCTCGGAAAGCGGTCTGACGGATGATCAGGCGCGGGCGCCGGCCACGGCCTTGGCGGTGAGGGTGCGGACGGCGCAGTCCAGGCGCGCCTCCAGCTCCTCCCGGGTGTCGGCGACCGCCAGCACGAAGCCGTGCCGGTCACCGGACTTGAGGATCGGGGCGGGCAGCTGGCCGACCGGGACGGTGATGTGCACCTCCGTCACGCCCGGCAGCGAGGCGACCAGTTCGGTGCTGGTCTCGGGCATCGGCAGGGTGCCGTCGAAGGTGACGTAGCGGATGCCGGCCACCCTGGGGCGCTCGCGGCCGGCGGGCAGCGGCAGCCCGAAGACGGCGGCCATCGCCAGGGCGAACACGTCCTCACCCAGGGCGAGTTGCTGCATGTCGCTGATCCGGTCACCGCCGGGGCGGCCGTGCGACTCGACCAGCCGCGGGCCGTCGCCGGTCAGGATCACCTCGGTGTGCGAGGGGCCGTAGCGGTAGCCGGTGGCGTCCAGGGTGGCCCGGACCAGCGCGGAGACGGCTGCCGTCTCCGCCTCCGGGAGGCGGACCGGGAGGGTGTGGCCGGTCTCCACGAACTGCGGGGCTCCGGTGGTCCGCTTCTCGGTGACGGCGACGATCCGGTGGCGTCCGGCCACACTGACCGCCTCCACGCTGAACTCGGGGCCGCTCAGGTACTCCTCCACCAGGTAGGGGCCGGAGTCCCGAGCCTCGCGCAGGAAGCAGGTCGCGTCCTCGCGGTCCGTCAGCAGCCGCACGCCCGCGCTGCCGGTGCCGTCCACCGGCTTGACCACACAGGGCAGGCCGATCCGCTCGATCGCGGCGGTCAGCTCGGCCTGGGTGCGCCCGAGCGCGTGGGCCACCGGCTTGCCGGCCCGGTCGCCGACCAGGGCGCGCAGCCGGGCCTTGTCCTTGAACGCGGCCAGCGCCTCGGGCGGGTTGCCCGTCCAACCCAGCTCCCGGTTGACCTCGGCACAGACGCTCGAGCCGAGCTCGCCGAAGCCGAAGCAGCTGACCGGACCGGTGAAGCCGAACTCCCGCAGCCGCGCGACCAGTTCGGTCGTGTCGGTGGTCCAGGGGGTCTCGATGACCGGCCAGTCGGTGGCGGGCGGCGCCGGCTGGGTGGGGTCGGCCACCACCACCACGGCCAGGCCGAGGGACTCGGCGGCGGTGACCACCGTGTCACGGGGGCCGAGCAGCACGGCGGTGGGCAGGGTCTCGGGCATCGTCCCGGAGCCTTTCGGTAGGAGGAGGGCGGTGGCCGCGGCCAGGGCCGCCACCGAGCTGACGACGAGCCAGGTCCCGGTGCCCTCGCCCAGGGTCTGCAGCAGCAGGCCGCCACCGCCGGCGCCGAGCAGACTGCCCAGGGCTCCGGCTCCGCTCATCGCGCCGAGGGCGAGCCCGGTGCGGCGGGCCGAGACGGCCTTGACCGCCTGCTCGTCCAGGCTGGGCGAGACCAGCATCTCGGCCAGGGTGACCGGCAGGACGAAGACCAGCAGCGCGGCCCAGCCGCCGAGCGGGACGAACACCAGGTAGGCGGCGGCGAAGGAGAGGAAGCCGAGCACCAGCAGGGTGCGGGAGGAGACCCGGCCGAAGACGTGCCGCAGCAGGCCGTACTGGAAGAGCACGCAGAGCACGCCGTTGACGGTGAAGACGACGGTGATGGCGGCGGGGCTGCCGGTGAGGCGTTCGGCGGTGATCGGCAGCACCACGTTGAGCTGGCTGTAGAGCGCCCAGTAGGCGGTGCCGACCAGCAGCAGCGGTACCCACTGGCGGCGCCGGGCCCGGGCCCCGGCGGGCGACTCCGGGGCCTCGGCGCTCTCCACCGCCCGGGCCGGGCCGCCGCCCCGCCGCACCGGCTGCTGGTCACGGGCCGTCAGGTACAGGCCCAGCAGCAGGTGCGAGGTGATGCAGGCGGCCAGGATCCAGCCGAAGCCGAGCGGGTAGACCGCCGCGCCGAGCGCCGGGCCCGCCACCACGCCGACGTTGACGAAGGTGGAGCGCAGCGCCAGCATCTCGCGCGGGGCCTCGCCCGCCTCGCGGACCAGCCTGGTCTTGATCGACAGGCCGAGCAGCGAGCCGCCGACGCCGACCGCGACGATCCCGGCCAGCAGGGCGGGCAGCACCGTCCGGCCGTCCGGGCCCGAGGGTCCGACCAGCCCGAGGCCGAGCAGCAGGTACCCGGCGATCCGCAGGGTGAAGCCGGCGCCGAGCACCGTCCGCGGCCGGAGCCGGTCCACCACCGCTCCGCTGACCAGGGAGAAGCCCTGGCTGCTGAAGGACAGCAGGCCGACCAGGAAGCCGACCTGACCGGTCGGCAGACCCTGGGCGGACAGCCGGACGGCCAGCAGCGGGAGGAACATGAAGGTGGTCAGCCCGGTCAGCAGGACCGTCAGCAGCAGGGCCCGACCGGTCGCGGAGGTGCGGCGCCAGGTGGTCACGGGGTGGTCACCTCCGGGGCGGTCCCGTCGGTCGCCGCCTCGGCGTCCGCCGGCTCGACCAGGTTGGCCATCAGCCAGGCCTCGGTCTCCAGCACCCGCTGCTCGACCTCGGCGAGGTCGGCGCCGCGGACGATGGCGAAGCACAGGTGCGAGGTGCTGTTGGCGGGCTTGGCGCCGGGGGCGAGCGCCGCGTTCACCTCGTAGTGGTCGATCCACTCGAAGGGCGGGCGGGGCGGGGCGCCGACCGGGCGGCCCTGCGGGACCACCGAGACCGAGCCGCGCACGGACTCCGGCGCCTCGGCCGGGGCGGGCGGCACCGGCAGGCCGACCGACTGGCGCAGCCAGGTGCGGTGCAGGTCCACCCCGTAGGTGGCGCGGGTGAGCTGGGGAATGCGGTTGCCGCCGACCCGGGAGGCGATCTCGCAGAGCACCAGCCGGTCGTCTGGGGTG
This sequence comes from Kitasatospora sp. NPDC001664, assembly GCF_053596675.1. Classification (NCBI taxonomy): domain Bacteria; kingdom Bacillati; phylum Actinomycetota; class Actinomycetes; order Kitasatosporales; family Streptomycetaceae; genus Kitasatospora; species Kitasatospora sp. NPDC001664. Next base: position 187,541 of record NZ_JBSFGS010000007.1, on the reverse strand, counting down.
TGGAAGACCTCGAGGTGGTAGGCGCTTGCCTCGGGCGTCTCGAAGGCGTCCAGCACCTGGTCGAGGAACTCCTCCAGCCGGGCGGCGAACTTCTCCTCCGGGTGCAGCTGCAGCGAGCCGTTGTTCTCCCCGGCGAGCACGCCCAGGCAGCTGCGCAGGTAGCGGGAGGAGGCGACGAAGCGGTAGCCGGGCGCGATGACCGCGTCCACGTGGTACATCGGGCCGTCGACGAACTGCTCCACCATCAGGTCGTCGCGCCAGTGCCGCCGGGTGAACTCGACCAGCTCGTCGTCGCCGTGCAGGGTGACGATGTCCCGCGAGCCGCCCTGCTTCACCGGCTTGACCACCACCGGGTAGCCGGTCTCCGCGACGAAGCCGGTGAGGTCGGTGACGGTCTCCAGCCGGGCGTAGCGGGCCACCGGCACGGTCTTCTCCGCGACGCGCTTCATCACCTCCTTGTCGCGGAAGGAGAGCGCGCTGGCCGGGGACTGGCCCGGGATGCCCAGGTCGCGGCGGATCCGGGCGGTGCGCTCCAGGTCGTACTCGTTGTCGGTGATCACGTGGGTGAACGGCGCGTCCTCGGCGGAGCGACGGATCATCAGCTCCGGGTACGGGACGAACTCGCAGTCCGGGACGTACTCGTAGTGGGCGAAGCCCTCGGTGCCGGCCAGCTCGTGGTGGCTGTAGACGTGCAGCGCGCCGGCCACCTCGGGGAGCATGGCGGCGTAGTCGCTCTTCGGGCCGTAGTTGATGACGGCGATCTTGGTCATGGTGTGCGGGCCTCTCGGCATGAGGGTCTGTCAGGTGCGTCAGGTGGTCCTGGGGGACCGGGAAGGCGCTTTCAGCGCGCGGCGGCCGCGGCACCGGCCGGCACGTAGGGCGGCAGGTCGTCGTGGACCTCGTACGGGCGGCGGGCCCAGTCCATCGCGCTCCACGGGCCGGTCAGCTCGGCCAGGTCCCCGATCACGGTCGGCGCGTACCGCGGGTCCTGCTCGACCGGCCCCTCGGGCGGGAACACCTTCTCCACGTACCGGTGGCCGGGGTCGGGCGCCAGGAAGACGACCGGGGCGCCGTCCGGCGAGCGCTCGCGCAGGTACTTGGAGACCTGCCAGCCCGCGCCGGAGGAGAGCCCGGCGAACACCCCGGTGGTGGAGAGCAGGTCCCGGCAGCCGGCCGCCGCGACGTCGAAGTTCAGCCAGTGGATCTCGTCGTAGGCGTCGTGGTGGACGTTCCCGAAGCGGATGCCGCTGCCGATGCCCGCGATGATGAAGCCGTCCAGCGGTATCGCCTCCGCGCCGAACGAGCGGCTGCCGAAGGGCTGGATGCCGACCATCCGGAAGTCGGCCACCGCACCGCGCAGGAAGCCGCTCATGGAGGTGGTGGAGGCGCCGGTGCCGACCCCGCCGACCAGCGTGAGCGCGGCCGAGCCGAGCTCCTTGACCAGCGTGGCGGCCACCCGCTCGTAGCCGACGAAGTGCACGTCGTCGTGGTACTGCTGCATCCAGTAGGCGTCCGGGTGCTCCTCCATGTACGCGTGCACCAGCCGGACCCGGCTCTCCTGGTCGTGCTGGAGGCCGCCGTCCCCGCCGGAGGCCACCTGGGTCCAGGTGGCACCGAGGTACTTCAGCTGGGTGCGGATCGCGGCGTCCACCGCGACCGAGGCGAAGACGTGCGCCTTGAGGCCCAGCTCCCGGCAGACCAGCGCCAGCGCGTGGCCGTAGATGCCGCTGGAACTGTCGACCAGGGTCTGCCCCGGCCGGATCACGCCCCGGTCCAGCAGGTCCTTGACCGCGGCGTAGACGGAGGTGACCTTCATGACTTCGAAGCGCAGGACGAAGATGCCGTTGCCCAGGTCGATGAGGTCCGGCTCGGACAGCTTCTCTGCGAAGGACTTGTACACCGTTTCCCTTCCCGTCAGCTCGGCTTGCTCCAGCTCGGCCCCCGCTCCCCCGCCGCCCGCCCCGCAGGTGGTGCGGGAACGGCGTCCGGAGCCGGTGCCATGGGGAGGTTGGTTCCGCCCGGTACCGGCGCCTTCCCGTTCCGTTCCCGGAGCGGGCCGGGAGCGGGACGGGAAAGCGGCGCGGATGCTCTGCTGCCATGACGACTCATCAGCCCTTCGTGCTCGCCGCCGGACCGGCCCTGCCCGAGACCACCGAGCGCGTCCCCGCCACGGTGCTGAGCCGGGCCGAGCGCCACTCCGACCGTCCCGCCGTCATCTGCGGTGACCGGACCCTCAGCTACCGCGCCCTGGCGCTCGCCGCCCGGGCCACCGCCGCCGCGATCGAGGCGCACCCGGCCGGCCCGGCCAGCCGCCGGATCGGCGTACGGGCCTCCCGCAGCGAGCTCACCGTCGCCCAGGTGCTCGGCACCTGGCTGAGCGGACGCTCCGCCGTGCTGGTCAACCCGCAGGCCCCGGAGCAGGCCCTGGCCCACATCCGCTCCTCCACCGGTCTGCTGCTGACCGCCGACCCCGACGCCGACGCCCTGCTGCACCACCCGCTCCCGGCGGGCACCCCGCTCCCCGAGCCCACCCCGGCCCAGGAGGCCTACGTCCTCCACACCTCCGGCTCGACCGGCCGCCCCAAGGGCGTCTCGGTCTCCCACCCCAACCTGACCGCCTCCAACTCGGCCCGTCTGACGGCCTACCAGGAGTTCGGCACCCCGGTCTTCCTGCTGCTCTCGCCCTTCCACTTCGACTCCTCGGTGGCCGGGGTCTGGGGCACCCTGGCGGCCGGCGGCACGCTGGTGGTGGCGGACGAGCAGGAGCGGCGGGACCCGGGTGCCCTGCTCGGGCGGATCGCCCGGCACGGCGTCACCCACCTGCTCACGGTGCCCGGCTTCCACGCCGAGCTGCTCGCCTCCTGGGCCCAGCACCCGGACGCCGCCGAGCTGTTGGCCACCCTCCGGGTGCTGGTCAGCGCGGGCGAGGCACTGCCGCAGTCGGTGATCGAGCAGCACTTCGCCCTGCTGCCGGGGGTGGCGCTGGCCAACGAGTACGGCCCCACCGAGTGCACCGTCTGGTCCACCTACCGGATCTACCGCCGCCCGGCCCGCTCCACCATCGGCTTCCCGATCCCCGGCACCGAGCTGCACCTGCTGGACGACCAGCTCCGGCCGGTCGGCCCCGGCGAGACCGGCCAGATCGCCGTCTCCGGCCCCGGCGTGGCCTTCGGCTACGTCGGCGACCGCCGCCGCACCGCCGAGGTCTTCGTCGAACTGGCCGCCCCCTGCGGGCGGGTGAGCCGCGCCTACCTCACCGGCGACCTGGGCCGCTGGACGGACGAGGAGGGCCTGGAGTTCCTCGGCCGGGTGGACAACGAGGTGAAGGTCCGCGGCGTGCGGATCACCATCGAGGCCGTCGAGGATGCCCTCGCCGCCCACCCGGGCGTCCAGGCGGTCGCCGTCGCCCACGACGCCGCCACCTCCACCCTGGCCGCCTTCGTGGTGCCGCTGCCCGGCAGCGCCCCCGACGCCGCGTCGGTGCGCCGCACCGGCGAGCTCGCCCTCGGACCGGCCGGGATCCCCGACCGGGTGCGGTTCGTGACGGTCCTTCCGCGCACCGCCCACGACAAGGTGGACCGGGCCGCGCTGCTCGCCGACCTCGCGGCGGAGGGCGCGGCGGCCGCGGACGGGAACGGGGCGCAGCCCGACGGCCTGGCCGGGCAGGTCGCCCGGGTCTGGGCCGAACTGCTGGGCACCGGCGTGACCCGGGACTGCCCGCAGACCTTCTTCGAGCTCGGCGGCAACTCGCTCACCGTCCTGCGGCTCACCCGCGCTCTCGGCAAGCTCGCCGGCCACCCGGTCGGCGTCGCCGACGTGTACCGCTGCGCCACCCTCGACCAGCAGGTCGAGCTGCTCTCCCGGGTCTGACACCGCACCGCCGCCCGGGCGCCCACCTCCCCTTCCGCGCTACCGATGGGCCAGACGTGACGTCAACCACCTCCCCCACCCGCGCCGTTCGGCGGATCACCCCCGACACCACCCCCGAGGCCACCCCCGACACCACCCCCGAGGCCACCGCCGATGCCACTGCCGAGGCCGGCGCCCCGGCCGTGCTCTGCTTCCCGCACGCCGGAGGCTCCGCCTCCTTCTTCCGGCCCTGGCAGTCCCTCTTCGAGGGCGCCCGGGTGCACGCCGTCCAGTACCCGGGCCGCGAGGACCGGATCGCCGACCCGGCCCCGGCCGCCCTCACCGAGCTGGCCGAGCAGATCGCCGCCGAGGTGCTGGCCGGCCCGGTCCGCTACTCGGTGCTCTTCGGCCACAGCATGGGCGCCTACCTGGCCTTCGAGGTCACCCGGCGGCTGGAGTCGGCCGGCGTCCCGGTGCCGCTGCTGGTGGTCTCCTCGGCCGCCGCCCCCGGGCTGCGCCCGCCGGTGCCGTTCAGCTCCACCGAGGACGTGCTCGCCTACCTGGAGGGCTACGAGCCGCTCAGCCCGGAGATCCGCGAGGACGCCGAACTGCTGGAGCTGCTGCTCGGCTACATCAAGGAGGACCTGCGGCTGGTCGCCCACTACCGCGAGCACGTCGGCCGCACCGTCCGCGCCCGGGTCGTCGCCGTCTCCGGCCGGGACGACGTGCCCGGCATCCGGGCCGGCCAGTCCGCGTGGCGCGAGCACACCTCCGGCCGCTTCTCCACCGTCACCGCCGAGGGCGGCCACTTCTACCTGCGCACCGCTCCCCCGGTCGCCCTGCTCGCGGGCGCACTCGGCGTGGCGGCCCGGGAAAGCGCCTTCCCGCGCGTGTCCTCAACCGCCTCCCCCGCCTCCTCGGGCTGCCCGATGGGCTTCGGGCCCGCCGCAATCGGACCGGCCGCGCTCGCACCGGCCACGGTGGGACCGGACGCACTCACCGACGGCCTGACCTACCGTCAGGGCAACCCGTACGACACCTGGGCCCGGATGCGCGAGCAGGAGCCGGTGCGCTGGCACGAGCCCGGCCTCTTCCCCGGCTTCTGGTCGCTCACCCGGTACGAGGACGTCCGCGAGGTGCTCCGCGACGCGGAGACCTTCAGCTCCGCCTCCGGCATCCTGCTCCGCCCGCTGGCACAGGGCCAGGACCCGGGCAGCGGCCGCACCCTGGCCCTCTCCGATCCGCCCCGCCACTCCCTGCTGCGCGGCGCCATCGCCGACCGCTTCGCCCCGCGCCACCTGCGCACGCTGGGCGGCTTCCTGGACGTCTCGGCCAGGGCCGCCGTCGGCGCGGCGCTCGCCGCCGGGCAGGCCGACTTCGTCACCGAGGTCGCCGCCCGCGTCCCGCTGGACGTGGTCTGCGCCTTCCTCGACATCCCGGACGAGGACCGGCCCTCGATCGTCACCTGGTCCACCGACGCGTTCTGCGCCGGCAGCGCCGAGGAGCGCAGCCTCGCCCACCTCCAGATCCTCGACTACTTCACCGACCTGGTGGAGCAGCGCCGGGCCGAGCCCGGTGACGACCTGGTCAGCACGCTGGCCACGCTCCGGCTGGACGGCGAACTGCTGCCCCTGGAGGACGTGGTGCTCAACTGCGACAACCTGCTGGTCGGCGGCACCGAGAACGTCCGGCTGGCGATGTCCGGCGGGATGCTCGCCCTGTTGGAGCACCCCGAGCAGTGGGCCGCGCTGCGCGCCGACTTCGACGCCCTCGCACCGGCCGCCGTGGAGGAGATCCTGCGCTGGACCTCCAGCGCCACCCACCTGCTGCGCCGGGCCACCCGGGACGTCCTCGTCGGCGGGCAGACCGTCCGAGCCGGCGAGCTGGTGGTCTGCTGGCTCACCTCCGCGGCCCGGGACGGGGCGCAGTTCGACTCCCCCGACACCTTCGACCTGCGGCGCACCCCGAACCGCCACCTGGCGCTCGGCGCCGGTCCGCACTACTGCGTCGGCACCCAGCTGGCCAAGCTGGAGATCCTGGCGGTGCTGCGCGAGTTCTGCGCCCAGGTGGAGTCGGTCGAACTGGCCGGGGAGCCCGAGTACCTGGACTCCATCGTGGTCAACGGCCTGCGCCGCCTGCCGCTGCGGCTGAGCTGATCCCACGACCTGACGTCGTGCCGACCGCGACCTGACCGGACCTGACAGAGCGTCGGCGGGGCTGATGACAGGGCCCCGGGCCCGGCGGATCGTGGAGACCGAAGCGTTCCTGACGACGACGGCCTGGCGGTCGGCTCCCCTACTGGCACGGGGAGCACCCGCCAGGCCGTCGGCGTTCACGGACCGGCTGCGGCCCGGCAGCCGTCCGCCCGCGCCGCCCATCCCCCTCCGCCGGGCCTCCGGACGCGCACACCCGCACCTTGCACGAACTCCCGCATCTTCGCAGGTCAGGGGCGTCTTAACGGAGGTGAAAACCGTCATCAGCGCAGCCTTTGCACAACCCCCCGGGGGTAGGTTTCACTTCCTCCGACCGCGCACACCGAACACGAGCACGAGGGGGCACGGACATGACGAAGGGTCATGAGCACGACCACACCCACGGCCACGCCGGCGGCCACGGCGGCCACGCCGGCCACTCGCACGGGGTCTCCGCCGACGCGGACCGTCGCTGGCTCGGCATCGCGCTCGCCCTGATCACCGTCTTCCTGGCGGTCGAGACCGTCATAGGCGTGGTGTCCGGCTCGCTCGCCCTGCTGTCGGACGCCGCGCACATGCTCACCGACGCCTTCTCCATCGTGCTGGCCCTGGTGGCCATGCGGCTCGCGGCCCGGCCGGCCCGGGGCGGCTTCACCTACGGGCTCAAGCGGGCCGAGATCCTCTCCGCCCAGATCAACGGGCTGACGCTGATCCTGCTCGGCGCCTGGCTCGCCTACGAGGCGGTCTCCCGGCTGATCAGCCCGCCCGAGGTCGAGGGCGGTCTGGTCGTCGTCACCGCGCTGGCGGGCATCGTGGTCAACATCGCCGCCGCCTGGTGCATCTCCAAGGCCAACCGGAGCTCGCTCAACGTCGAGGGCGCCTACCAGCACATCCTCAACGACCTCTACGGCTTCATCGCCACCGCCGTGTCCGGCGTCATCGTGCTCACCACCGGCTGGGCGCGGGCCGACTCGATCGTGACCCTGATCGTGGTCGCGCTGATGTTCAAGGCGGGCTGGGGCCTGCTGCGCGAGTCCGGCCGGATCTTCCTGGAGGCCGCTCCGGCCGGGGTGGAACCGGACCGGATCGGCGACGCGCTCGCCTCCCACCACGGGGTCAGCGAGGTGCACGACCTCCACGTCTGGGCCATCACCTCGGGCCAACCGGCCCTCTCCGCCCACGTGTTGGTCGCCCCGGACCAGGACTGCCACGCCGTCCGCCGCGACCTGGAGCACGAGCTCGCCCACGACCACGGCATCACCCACACCACCCTCCAGGTCGACCACGCTCCCCAGCGGGTGCTCAGCCTGACCGCCGCGGCGCCCGGCCCGGCCGCCGGCCACTGCGCCGAGCCGCACGGCCCCGTCCACCACGACGGACCCCACGAGCACTGACCGGTCGTCCACGTGCGATGCTGCGTCACGGCGCAGCAGGACCTGACCACCGCGTGCCCGGCGGGCGGCACCTGCCCGCCCCGACGCGCGAGGAGCACCCCGCACCATGACCACCGCCACGGCCACACCCGCCACCGAGCACACGCCGGCCCGGTCCTCCTCGCGGCCCGGCCGGCGCCTCCTCCCCGGCCTCCCGGGAGCGGCCCGGCTCCGACTGCTCCTCGCGCCGCTCGGCGGCCTGCTCACCGCCGCCGCCTTCCCTCCCCTCGGCCTGTGGCCGCTCGCGGTGCTGGGCCCCGCGCTGCTGCTCGCGGCCGTCCGTGGCGTCCGGGCCCGGACGGCCTTCCTGGCCGGCACCGCGTACGGCCTCGCCTTCTTCGGGCCGATGCTGCTCTGGCTGCGCAACCTCGGCGCCGCCCCCTGGATCGGCCTGACGCTGGCCCAGGCACTGCTCTGGGGGCTGCTGGCCATCGGGCTGCCCGCGCTGTGGCGGCTGCGCGGCGCCCCGTTCTGGGTGGCCTGCTGGTGGGTGGCGGCCGAGGCGGTGCGCTCGCGCTTCCCGCTCGGCGGGTTCCCCTGGGGGCGGCTGGCCTTCAGCCAGGCCGACGCGCCGACCCTAGGCTGGGTCTCGGTCCTCGGCGCCCCCGGCCTCGGCGGGCTGCTCGCGTTCACGGCGGCCTGCCTGGCCCTGCTGCTCACCGCCCGGGGCCGGGGCCGCGGGCTGCTGCGCCGGGCCGTCGGCTCCGCCGCCACCGTGGCGACCGCGCTCTCCGGACTCCTGCTGCTGCCCTCCGCCACCGGCGGCCCGAGCGCCACGGTGGCCGCCGTCCAGGGCAACGTCCCGCGCGAGCGCACCCTCGCCGAGCAGGCCCGGGTCCGGCAGGTGACGGCCAATCACGTCGCGGCCACCGACCGGCTCGCCGAGGAGGTCCGCTCCGGCCGCCTCCCCACCCCGGACCTGGTGGTCTGGCCCGAGAACTCCACCGACACCGACCCCCGCCCGGACCGCCTGCTCTCCGGCCAGATCGGCCGCGCCGTCGACCGTCTCGGCGTCCCGGTCCTGGTCGGTGCCATCCTCGACGGCCCGGACGGCCGGATCCGCAACGCCGGCCTGCTCTGGCGCCCCGTCAGCGGCCCGGGCGAGTGGTACGCCAAGCAGCACCTGGTGCCCTTCGGCGAGTACATCCCGCTGCGCGACACCATCGGCGGCCTCGGCGACCTCCAGCTGATCCCCCGTGACTTCGTCCCGGGCACCGGCCCCGCCGTCTTCCGGGTCGGCCCCGTCACCCTCGCCGACTCCATCTGCTACGAGGTCGGCTACGACTCCCAGGTCCGCGACGCGGTCCGGGCCGGCGCCAACCTCCTCGCCGTCCAGACCAACAACGCCACCTACATGCGCGACGGCTCCCTCGGCGAACCCCTCCAGCAACTGGCCATCGCCCGGGTCCGCGCCGTCGAACACGACCGCTCCGTGGTGCTCGCCTCCACCACCGGCATCAGCGCCACCATCACCCCCGACGGCCGCACCACGGCCCGTACCTCCCCCTGGCAGCAGTCCTACCTCGTCGCCGCCCTCCCCCTCCGCACCACCACGACCCCCGCCGCCCACCTCGGCCCCTGGCCCGAGGCCCTCCTCACCGCCCTCGCGGCCGGCGCCCTCCTCCTCCCGCCCCTGCGCCGCCTCCAGGCGAACCACCGGGCGCGCAGCGCCACTTCCTGAGCACCGGGGCATGCGAACGGCCCGCCCCGGGGTGGGGCGGGCCGGATTCACGGCACGGGTAGAGGGAATCGAACCCCCGGCTCACCGCTTTGGAGGCGGCTGCTCTCTACCGGACTGAGCTATACCCGCACGATCCACCCGGCCGGACTCGAACCGGCGCCCCCCGCCTTGTAGGACGGTGCTCTGGCAGCTGAGCTACGGGTGGTCGCAGGTCCCGATTCTGTGGCACGGTCCGGCCGGACGCCACGGGTTTTCGGGCCCGCAGGTCCGCGGACGGCCCACCGCCGGGGTGCTCCCCGGCGGCGGGCCGTCGTGCTCCCCCACGGACCGTCAGGCGACCCTCACCGTACGGGCCCTGCGCTCCGCGGCCACCAGGTGGTCCACCGGAGCACTCACTTGACGCCGTAGTACGCCGCGAAGAACTCGGTGATCGTCCCGGCGTACGGGCCGAGGGCCGGGACCTCCAGGTCGATCGCGGCCTCCACCTGCTCGGCGAGCTCGTCCCGGTCGGCGACCGCCCGGTCGACGTAGGGCTCCAGGCGGCGCAGCAGCTCGTAGTTGCTGCCCACGTCCGCGCTGCGCATGGCCTTCTCCACCGGGCTGCCCGCCGCGTCCACCACCTTCGGGAGCTTGCGGCTGACGAAGGTGACCCGGTGCAGGATCCGCCAGCACGGCGGCTTGTGCCCGCTCTGGTCGGCCTGCCGCAGCGCAACGGCGTTGGCGTCGGGGCCGAGCAGCCACTCCGGGTCCACGACCTTGCCGTAGAAGTCCTCGAAGTTGGCCTTGTCGCTGTCCAGGTAGAAGGTCATGAACCGGTAGGCGTCCACCCGGCCCGGCACCTCGATCGCGTTGCCGGCGGCGTCGAACAGCGGGTTCGACTGCTCGTCGTACTTCTGCATGTCCCCGGGGGTGTCGACCTTGACGTTCAGGCTGAAGGACCGGGTCGCCTCCTTGGCCTTGGACCGGGTGTTGGAGATCCCCCCGCCCAGCGCGCCGTCCAACTGGAAGCCGATGCCGACCCCGAAGGCCTTGAAGCTGGTGTCGAAGCTGGCCGCCGCCATCCCGTGGAAGCGGTAGGAGCCGCTGGTGCTCTCGGTCACCACGTCGGTGGTGGAGGTGGTCTCGGCGAAGAAGCCGCCGTCCGCCGTCCAGACGTAGGTGTTGACCAGGTCGCGCCGGGCGAAGCCCTCGGCCTCCCGCTTCTTGGTCTGCTCCTCCTTGCCGTTGCCCGGCACCGGCCCGGTGAACCGGTCGAGCAGCTTCTGCGCCCGCTCCTGCGCCGGGAAGGACCCGGCCTTGGCGGTCTCGGTCGACACTCCCTCGTAGAAGGCCTGCCGACGCTGCATCGCCTCGGTGATCCGGCGCTTGAGCGCGTACGCCTCGCGCGGCTTGAAGTAGCTGTACTCGCCGTACTCCTTGGCCTGCGGATAGTCCTTGTCGACGAGCTTGCCCTTGGGCGCGTTGCTCGCCGGGTCCGGCGTCTCGTCGTAGCCCACCATGCCGTCGAGCACGCCCTGCTTCACGTACCGCGGGTTGATCTTGAACGGGATCATGTTCCAGTCCCGCGGGATGTCCCGGTTGGGCAGCATCCGGTAGGCGACCACCGCGCCCGAGTGCGCGACCCGCAGCGCGAACACGTCGGCCGTCTCGGACTGCACCAGCGCGTAGCCGGTGTTGGCGGGCAGGAAGCGCCGGCCGCCGGCGGCGTGGATCTGCTGGGTCGGGTCGTCGGTCTCCCAGCCGCCGCTGAGTCCGATCGAGGTGGAGCGCTCGGTGTTCACGCCCTCGGCCACCTGGGTCTCGCTGCTCCAGCCGTTGGAGAACTCGAACGAACCACCGGCGGACAGGCCGTACTTGAACTGCGCCATCGGCGTGGCGGTGCCGAAGCCGAGCGGAGCGGCGATCAGCAGCGTGCTGGCGTCGGCGTTGTTGGAGAACCGGAAGGCCAACTCGGTGTCCACCGTGGACTCGCCGCCCGAGGTGAGCGTCTGCACCACCTGGTCGGCCTGCTGGAACTCCACCGTGGTGGTGTTGAGGTAGCTGAGCGAGCTGGGCCGCCGGGTGGCGATCAGGTTCTCCGAGGGCACCGGCGGCGCCCCCTCGATGTAGCCGACCAGCTGCGGGGCGAACTGCACCTGGCCCACCCACTCGGTGGCCAGGTCACCCAGCTTGTAACCGGTGATCAGGTTCCAACTGCCGTCCTGGAGATAGGCGTAGGCCCGCTTGAGCACACCGCGGCTCACCCCGTCCCGGCCGCGCTGGAGGTCGGCGTACTCGCTCGCGGCGGGCGTGCCGGCGATCGTCTGCACGTACCGGGGCTGACCGGTGGTGAAGACCGGCCGCACCTCCGGGGTCTCGGAGGAGATCGGCGCGGTGGACATCAGCGGCTTCGGCCGCTTGGCCTGATCGGTGCCCAGCGGCAGGTGCAGCCGGCGGGGGCCGTGGTCGCGCAGCTCGACCGCGTCGGCCTCGGTGGAATCGTCGTCGAAGGGGTAGTACCCGAGCAGGTCGACGGTGTCTCCGGTGAGCCGTCCGAAGAGGTTGTCGAGGATCTGCTCCTCGCTGCGGGCGGTGCGCCAGAGCCGCACCTCCTCCAGCACGCCGAGGTACCGGTCGGTGGTCGCCGAGCCGTCGCGGCGGCCGCCCAGCGCGAGTTGGGCCGTGTCGCCGTAGGCGACGGCGGCCAGCGGGCTCGCCTCGGTGAGCCGCCCGTCCACGTACAGCCGGAACCGGCTGCCCTTCGGGTCGGGGTTCTTGGTCCACTTGGGGCCGTGCAGCCGGGCCGGGTGGTCGCCGGACTCGTCCCGGGCGGCGTTGCCCTCGTTCTCCTCGAAGCGCCAGTGCGCGACCAGGCCCTCCGGGCGCAGCTGCGCCTCGACGCCACCCTCGGCCGGGGCCTTCGCGGGGATGAGGGGCAGGTCGTCGCCTAGGTCCTTGGCCTGGCGGGCGGTGTTCCAGATCCGCACCTCGCTGATGACACCGGTGAATCCCTCGGTCGCGGTGCCGCGCCGGGCCCGGCCGATGTCCAGCGGTCCGGGGGTTCCCAGGTCGGGGGCGTCCTCGTAGCGGATGTTGCCCGCCTCGGCGCCGTCGATGTAGAAGGTGAGGTCGGACCAGCGCTTCACCACCAGCGACTCGATCGCGTCCACCGTGATGTCCATCGGCTTGCCGTCGGCCCCGACCACCGACAGCTTCTTGCTGCCCTTCTTCTCCTCCCGGGAGTCACCGAGCTTGCGCACCACGGCGATCCGGTGGAAGGTGCCCGCCCGGACCTTGCCGGTCGAGGTGCGGCGCACCTCGTTGCCGTCCCGGTCCTCGAAGGTGAAGACCAGTTGGCCTTCGGCGTCGATGCCCAGCTGGTACGGCACCCTCCGGCCCCGGCCGTCGGCGGTCCGGCCCTTGGCGAGCACGCCCTGGGCGGTGCCGAGCGCGTCGGTCTGCAGGAACACCTCCAGCGTCAGGTCGCGGCCGATGTTCAGCTCGTCGGCGTGCGGCGCCTGTGCGTACACGCCGCTCGCGAAGCGCAGCGCCCAGGACTGCTCGAAGGCGGCGGCCACATGCGTCCACCGGTCGGAGGGCACGGTCGCCTTGGAGGTGACGAAGCGGTTGCCGACCCCGACGACCAGCGGGCGCTCACCCGCCACCGTCTTGGTGGTGGTGGCGCCGAGCGCCAGCACGTACTGCGAATCCAGTGCCGCCGTACCGGTGTTGGCGTGCACGATCCGCCGGGTGTCCTCGGCGGCGGTGCCCGCCGCCGGGTGCAGCCAGGCCTCGATGGTGAGGTCGTCGCGCTGCCGCGCCTGGTCGAGCTTGGCGGCCGGCAGGGCCGGCGGTTTGGTGGCGGCGGCGAAGGTGAGCGCCCGGCCCGGGAGGTCGGCCCACCAGCGCGGCAGCCGGACGGCCCCGGTCAGCGCGGCCGCGCCGTCGGCCACCGCCCCGATGGTGGAGCCGGCCTCACTGACCACCGAGGCACTGACGTACCGCGAGCCGTACTCGGCGGCGGCGCCCGGCCGGGTGTGGGTGACCAAATCCGGTGTGTACGAGAGCAGTTCGACGGCCGTCCCGGCGGCGATGGTCGCCGTCCTGGAGCCGTACACCAGCCGCAGCTCGGTCGCCCCCGCGGCCACCTCCTCGGAGAGCACGTACACGGCCCCGCCCACGGCCAGCAGCGAGCCCGCGTCCAGCGCCCGCGTGCTGCCGGCGGCGGCCAGGGTGAGCACCCCGTCCTTGAAGGAGGCGGTCGCGCCCACCGACACCGGCGCCTGCCGCACCCCGTTCAGCGCAGCGGCGAACTGCTGGGCGTCACGCGGAAGTTCGGCCCAGGTCTCGGTGTCCCCGTCCTTGACGGCCAGGGTCAGCGTGCAGCGGCCGTCGGTGGACCCGGCGGCCACCGTGACGGTCACGTCCGCCAGGTCCACGCCCGCGTCCCGGGTGGTCAGCAGCACCTCGGTGCGGTCGGCGGCGGTGACGGTCCTGGTCGACCGGTCCACGTTGGTGTCGTAGAACAGCCCGGTCAGCCGGTCCTGGTCGTCCCGGTAGTACAGCCCGAGGTGGCCGGTGCCGCTCTCGGCCAGGAACGGCGAGCCCTTGGCCGCCGCGAAGTCGAGCACGGCGCCGGAGTAGCCGAGCCCGAGGCGGTCCTGCCCGAGCTGCTTCATCGGCTCGGTGTGGATGCTGCGGCCCTTGGTGTAGGCGGTGAGCCGGCCGAGCTCCTCCCCGTTGCTCTTCACCGCGGCGAGCAGGCGGGTGATCTCCTCGTTGTACGCCTTCTGGCTGGCCCCGAAGTTCTCCACGGCCTTGATCCGGGCCAGGGCCGCGTCGATGCCCGCGACGGCCTTGAGCACGCGGTCACCGGCGGGCTTCACGGGGACCAGGTGGAACTTGGCCACGTTGGTGCTGTCCAGCCACCGGATGCTGTTCCGCAGGCCGTCGTTCCAGGTCAGGCAGTGGTCCTTGCCCGGGGCCCGGAAGTACAAGGACATGCCGTCGTCCTTGATCCCGAACTCCTTCCACAGTTCCCTGGGAAGCGGGCTGCCGCCCTCCTGACGGAGGGTCAGAGTGCTGGTGCTGCCGAGCACGATGGCCTTGTCGATTCCCTGGTCGGTCAGGCAGGTGCCGGTCTGGACGTTCTTGAAGGTCTTCCCGTCGACGGTCCACTGGGCGGACTTGTCGCCCGCCTTCGGCACGGAGCCGGTGAGCACCGGGCGGTAGACGCCCTTGCCGTCCTTCTCCACCACCAGCCGCCTGCCGTCGGCCGCGTACACCTCGCAGAGCGCGGGCGTCTTCGCCAGGTCGGCCGCGAAGACGGCGGTGGTGCAGATCCGCCGCGCCTTCGCGAGCTCCTCGGCGAGCTCGCGGCGCCGGCGCAGGTCCGCCCGCAGCTTCTCCGACTGGGCCCGCACGGCGGCCGCCGCCTCGGTGTCCCTCGCGATCGCCACCGCCAGCTCGTTCTCCCGGGCCGGGTCGGCGGCCGGGACGGCGCTGCCGACCACCGGCAGGGTGAGGACGTCGGGGAGCTGGACGATCCGTCCGTCCCGGCCGACCGCCAGGTCCAGAGCGGCGATCCGGCCCGCGGTGCCGCCGCTCGCGGTGGCCGCCCAGGTGAGCAGCACCCGGGCCTGCCGCTTGAGCGGGCGGATCTCGCCGCCGCCGACGGTGCCCTCCTCCTGCTGGTGGAGCAGCGCGGCGGAGAGCCCGCCGGTGACCCGGTAGCCGGTGACCCGGAAGGCGTCGCGGCGGATGCCGGGGTGGTCGGCCACCGGCGCGTCCGAGGCGATCCAGGCGGTGGTGCCCCTCAGCGCGGCGTGCGCTCCGTTGGCGCTCTGGTCGTACGCGGTCGTCCCCGTGCCCTCGTCGCACCGGTAGTACGCGACCAGCTTCGGCTCGTCGCCGACCAGGCGTTCCCCCCGGGTGGCCGCGATCCGGGCCGTCGCCCGGGCCCGGGACCAGACCCGCACCTCGTCCAGCACGCCCGCGAAGTGGCCGGTGGTCGCCGTCCCGGCACCGAGCAGCAGCTTGCCGTCCGTGGCCGGCGCGGTGGCGGCGGTCAGCGGGCCCGAGGTCTTGACCTCGCCGTTCACCAGCAGGCTCGCCGAGCTGCCGTCGTACACTGCGGCCACGTGCGTGTAGGCGTCGGCCGCCACCAGCCCGGCCTCGGTGCTCAAGGTGGCGCTGCCGTGGGCGAGTTGAAGGACGCCCTGACCGTCGACGGAGAGCGTCAGGCCGCTCGCGCCGGTTGACAGCACGGTGCCGCCCGCCGCCGCCCGCCTGATCCACGCCTCGACGGTGTACGCGGTGGCCCCGAGACCGCTCGGCGCGGCGGCCTCGCCGTAGCCCTTGCCCGTGCTGCCGGGCAGGCTCAGCGCGGCCTCGGCGAACTTGGCCTCCGGCTCGACCGGCACCAGCGGCTTCCGGGTGAACGGGCAGAGCCCCGGCTCGCGTTCGAGCACCGACTGACGGTACGTCGGATCCGGGCTGGTCCAGAGCCGGCTGCCCTGGGTGTGGAACAGGCCGTCCTCGCCCTGCTCGACGTTGACCGACTCGACCGCGCCGGAGGCCTTGCCGTGCACGAAGAACTGCCAGCGGCTGACCCCGGTGACCCCGGTCGGCAGCAGCAGCACGCTGAACCGGCCCTGCTCGGGCCGGCCCGCGAAGCCCAGCTCCAGGGTGGGCTCGTGGAACGGCCGCTCGTCCATGTCCTTGATGCCGAGGCTGTCCTTGGCGGACTCGGGCTCGGTGCGGTGGCCGCTGCGCCGGTAGCGCACCTCCAGCACCGGCCGCAGCTCTCCGGCCGCCAGCACGAACCGGTCGCAGAGCAGCGCCCCGTCGGCCACCGGCGTCCCGCTCGTCCCCGTACCCGTCAGGTCGCCGTCCTCGTCCCACACCAGGCCGTCCGCGTGCCCGGCGTCCACGGCCTGCCGGAAGACGAAGACGTGCCGTCCGTCCGAGACCGCCTGGAAGGGCACCGCGGCCGTCAGCCGGGCCGTGCTGGAGAGGAACGGGTCGAGCTCCTCGTCCCGGAACACGTCCTCCGGCCCCTCCTCGGCCCGCCCGCGCACCCGCGGCACCCGGTCGCCCCCGAGCAACGCGTAGCCGGCCCGGGCGATCTCCCGGGGGAAGGCCAGCTCCTTCGGGTCCTCCGACCAGTGGTGCACGTCCAGGTCGGCGCGGCTCTCCTCCTCGCCGTCCCTCCGCGCGGTCACGGCGGCGTCGAAGTCCAGGACGCTGTAGTAGATCCGCCGGTCCTCGCCGAGCGCGAGCGCGACCGTGGTGCCCTGGTGGCGCACCATCGTGGTGTGCAGGTAGGTCCGGTCGCCGTACGTCTTGAGCCGACTGCCGGCGGGTCGTTCTGCGGACATGCTAGGGGTTCCCCTCCCGCAGCGGCGCCTTCGGCCACTGCGCCGAAGTGACTCCCCAGTAGCGCCCGTCCGACTCCTGATGATGATCGGACTGGCTTGATCAACACCACGATCGGCCGATTACCCTCCGTCTCGGTCATGTGTACGGATCGGAGTCGGATCCTCGGCGTCTCGGTCGGCGGTCCGCGCCGCCGGGGTCAGGCGGCGCGGCGGCGTTCGGGGACGGACATGGTGTCGAAAAGGGCGTTGGCGATGCGGAGTTGGGCCGTGGCCCGGGCGGGTTCGCCGAGGGCGCGCCAGGCGGCGGCGAGGCCGGCGCGGGCGGTGGCGGCTTCCAGGCGGTGACCGATGGATTCGGCGCGGGTGAGGGCGCTGCGGTGGAGGGCGAGTGCGCGGCGGGGGGAGCCGCTGCGGCGTTCGACCGCGCCGAGGAGGTTCTCCACCGTGGTGCGGCGGACGTCGGCGCCGTGTTCGCGGATCAGCCGCGCGGCGCGCTCGGCGCAGGCGGCCGCGTGGGCGGTGCGGCCGAGGCGCTGGTGGACGTCGGCGGCGACGGCGTGGGCGAGGGCGAGGTTCTCGGGGCGGTGGCGTTCGTCGCCGCGCTCCAGTGCGCGGTCCACCGCCTGCCGGGCGGCGGCGAGTTCGCCGCCGGCCAGCCGGGCCAGGGCCAGGTCGGTGAGGGCGGTGACCTCCTCGCCGTCGGGGCCGAAGCCGCGGCCGAGCCGGACGGCCCGCTCGGCGGCGGCCACGGCCCCGGGGTGGTCGCCGAGCCAGAGCCGCACCGTGCTGAGGGTGCAGCAGGCGAGCCGCTCCTGCCGTTCCCGGTGCTCCCGCCGTTCCTGACGGCCCGTCGTGGCGAGTTCGCCGTAGAGCCGGACGGAGCGCTCCAGGCCGGTGAGCGCCTCCGTCAGCCGTCCCTCGCCGCTGTGCACGAGCGCGAGGAGGTGCAGCGCCGCCGCCTCGCCCTCCGGCTCGCCGAGTTCGCCGGCCAACCGCAGGGCCTCGGTGGAGACCCGCTCGCCCTCGGCGAAGCGGCCGAGCCTCCAGAGCACGGCGGCCAGGTCGCACAGACCCGCGCGCAGCCCGTGGCGGTCGCCGGAGTTCCGAGCCGCCTCGACCGCCAGACCGGCCACCAGGTGGTGGTCGCCGTGGCGGCCGCGGGCGTCGAGGTGGACGAGCAGGTTGCGGGCCAGTCGGGCGGCGTGCCGGCTCAGGCCGAGCCGGAGCGCCTGTTCCGCCGCCAGCACCAGGGAGTTCTGCTCCCGGTCGAGGAACTCCTCCGCCTCGTCGGGGCCGGCCAGGTCGGGAAGGTGGGCGACGACGGCGTCCTCCCCCGGGCGGACCGGCACCTGCCCGGGGTGGCGGGCGCGGCAGGCGGCGTCGGTGGCGGCCACGTAGTAGTCCAGCAGCCGTACCACGGCGGCCTCCTCCTCGGGCGCGGACGCCGGCCCGTCCTGCTCCGCCAGCCGCCGGGCGAACTGCCGCACCAGGTCGTGCAGCGCGTACCGGCCGAGCTCGTGCTGCTCGACCAGGTGGCTGTCCATCAGCTGCTCCAGCAGGTCCTCCGCCTGGTGCGGCCCGAGGCCGAACAGCGCGGCCGCACCGTGGACGTCGATCCCGCCGCCCGGGCAGCGGCCGAGCAGGCGGAGGGCGCGCCGGTGGCCCTCCTCCATCACCTCGTAGGAGAGCCGGACGGCGACCTCCACGCTGCGGTCCCCGGAGCGGAGCTCGTCCAGGCGCCGGGACTCGTCGGCCAGGCGGTCGGCCAGGTGCCGGACGCTCCACAGCGGACGGTTGCGCAGCCGGGCGGCGGCGATCCGCAGGGCGAGCGGCAGGTGCCCGCAGCGCTCGGCCAGTTCGCTCACCGCCTCCGGGTCCTGGCCGGTCCGGTCGGCGCCGAGGGTGGCTGCGAGCAGCCCGGCGCTCTGGCCGGGGGTGAGCAGGCCGAGGGAGACCGCGTCGGATCCGTCCAGGCCGACCAGGCGCCGACGGCTGGCGACCAGGACCCGGCAGCCGGCCGAGGCGGGGAGCAGCGGGCGCACCTGGGCCGCGTCGGCGGCGTTGTCCAGCACCAGCAGCACCCGACGGCCCGTCAGGGCGGAGCGCCAGAGCGCGGAGCGGGCGGCCACGCCCTCCGGCAGCTGCTCGCCGGGGACTCCGAGGCAGCGCAGCAGGGTGCCGAGCACCGCCGCCGGGTCGCAGGGCCGTTCGCCGGGGCTGAAGCCGCGCAGGTCGGAGTAGAACTGACCGTCGGGGAAGGACGGAGCCAGCCGGTGTGCGGCCCGCACCACCAGGGCGGTCTTTCCGCTGCCGCCCATGCCGTCCACGGTGAGGATGCGCACGGCACCGTCGGTCCGCACCACCCCTTCGGCCGACCCCAACCCCTCGGTCAGCCGGGCGAGTTCGGCCTCCCGGCCGGTGAAGTCGGCCAGGTCGTACGGCAGGGTGCACGGGGCGGGAAGCACGGGCGCGGCCGCGACGGCGGGAGCTCCGGCCGCGGCGGACGACCGCGGGGGCTGCGACGGAGAGGCCGGAGCGGGCTCCACCGGCCTCCGGTCGCCGGACACTTCGGGGCTTCCGCGCAGGA
Source organism: Kitasatospora sp. NPDC001664 (assembly GCF_053596675.1). Classification (NCBI taxonomy): domain Bacteria; kingdom Bacillati; phylum Actinomycetota; class Actinomycetes; order Kitasatosporales; family Streptomycetaceae; genus Kitasatospora; species Kitasatospora sp. NPDC001664. Next base: position 168,441 of record NZ_JBSFGS010000007.1, on the reverse strand, counting down.
TGGACTGGTGCAGACGGCTCAGCTGCTGCCCCGGCTCGACGCCGAGCTCCTCGACCAGCAGGGCCCGGGTGGCCGCGTACTCGGCCAGGGCCTCGGCCCGTCTGCCGGAGCGGTGCAGGGCCAGCATCAGGTGCCCGCGAAAGGTCTCGCGCAGCGGATGCTCCGCACACAACTCCCTTAATTCACCGACCAGTTGCTCGGACTCGCCGAGCGAGAGCCGCAGGTCGAGGAGCTGCCCCACGGCGGCCAGCCGCCGCTCCTCCAGGACGGCCGAGGCGGCCGCGATCACCGAGCCGCCGTGCCCCGCCATCACCGGGCCGCGCCAGAGGGCCAGTGCCCCGCGCAGCCGCTCGGCCGCCTCCGGGAGCCGTTCACCGTCGAGCGCCTCGCGGGCCTGCCGCAGCAGGTGGGTGAACATGCTCAGGTCCAACTGCTCCTGCCCGACCTGGGCCTGGTAGCCGGGGCCGTCGGTGAGCAGCAGCGCGGGGCCGTCGGGGATCCGCTGGCGCAGCTCGGCCACGGCCTTGCGGATCTGGTGCGCGGCGGTCGCGGGCGGGTCCTCCTCCCACGCGGCGGCCACCAGCCGGCTGACGGGAACCATCCGTCCCGGCGACAGCAGCAGCATGGTCAGCACCCGGGCCGGGATCGGCCCGCCGACCCGCAGCCCGGCTCCGCCGAAGCGGATCTCCAACGGCCCCAGCACTCCGAAAGCCGGTCGCTCACCCATCGGGCCCCACCGTCCCTTCCGGTACGCTCCGCTCCGGTTCACCCTGCCAACTCCGCATCGTGACACTCCGTCGGCACGGGACGCGAAGGGCTCGAACAGACTTCCCGACATCGGCCGGCTCCGCCCTCCCCCCTGTGACCACCTCAATCCCGGCGCCGGACGGCGCGGCTGCGTAGGCTGGCGGTGCTTGTCACTCGTCCGTCGTAAGGAGACACAGAGCATGCCGCAGCAGGTGCAGGGCGTCATCGCGCGCGCCAAGGGTGAGCCGGTCCGGTTGGAGACCATCGTGGTGCCGGACCCGGGGCCGGGCGAGGCGGTGGTGAAGATCCAGGCCTGCGGGGTCTGCCACACCGACCTGCACTACCGGGAGGGCGGGATCGGCGACGAGTTCCCGTACCTGCTCGGGCACGAGGCGGCGGGCGTCGTCGAGTCGGTCGGCGAGGGCGTCACCGAGGTGGCCCCGGGTGACTTCGTGGTGCTCAACTGGCGTGCGGTCTGCGGCCAGTGCCGGGCCTGCAAGCGCGGTCGCCCGTGGTACTGCTTCGCCACCCACAACGCCAAGCAGAAGATGACGCTGCTGGACGGCACCGAGCTCTCCCCCGCCCTGGGCATCGGCGCCTTCGCCGAGAAGACCCTGGTGGCCGCCGGGCAGTGCACCAAGGTGGACCCGGCCGCCTCCCCGGCCGCCGCCGGCCTGCTCGGCTGCGGCGTGATGGCCGGGCTCGGCGCGGCGGTCAACACCGGCGCGGTCGGCCGCGGCGACACCGTCGCGGTGATCGGCTGCGGCGGGGTGGGCGGCGCGGCGGTGGCCGGTTCGCGGCTGGCCGGGGCGTCCCGGATCATCGCGGTGGACATCGACGACCGCAAGCTGGAGCTGGCCAAGGGCCTGGGCGCCACCCACACCGTCAACTCCCGTTCGGCGGACCCCGTGGAGGCGATCCGCGAGCTGACCGGCGGCTTCGGCGCGGACGTGGTGATCGACGCGGTCGGCCGCCCCGAGACGTACAAGCAGGCCTTCTACGCCCGTGACCTGGCGGGCACCGTGGTCCTGGTCGGGGTGCCGACGCCGGAGATGCAGCTCGAACTGCCGCTGCTCGACGTGTTCGGCCGCGGCGGGGCGCTCAAGTCCAGCTGGTACGGCGACTGCCTGCCGGAGCGGGACTTCCCGCTACTGGTCGACCTCTACCTCCAGGGCCGGCTGGACCTGGACGCCTTCGTCAGCGAGACCATCCCGCTCGACGGCGTCGAGGGCGCCTTCGACCGGATGCACCGCGGCGAGGTGCTGCGTTCGGTGGTGGTCTTCTGATGACCGCGCGCATCGAACGCCTGGTGACCGCCGGGACCTTCTCGCTCGACGGCGGCACCTGGGAGGTCGACAACAACGTCTGGCTGGTCGGCGACGACCAGGAGGTGCTGGTGATCGACGCCGCCCACGACGCCGAGGCCATCGCGACCGCGGTCGGCGACCGCCGGCTGGTGGCCATCGTCTGCACCCACGCCCACGACGACCACGTCGGCGCGGCCCCCGCCCTCGCCGACCGCGCCGGCGCCCCGATCCTCCTCCACCCGGCGGACCTCCCGCTCTGGCGCCTCACCCACCCCGACCGCTCCCCCGACGGCGACCTGACCGACGGTCAGGTCCTCTCAGTCGCGGGCACCGACCTGACGGTCCTGCACACCCCGGGCCACGCCCCCGGCGCCGTCTGCCTGCACGCTCCGGAGCTCGGGACCGTCTTCACCGGCGACACCCTCTTCGCGGGCGGCCCCGGCGCCACCGGCCGGTCCTTCTCGGACTTCCCCACCATCATCGACTCCATCACGGACAGCCTCCTCAAGCTGCCCCCGGAGACGGTGGTCCGCACCGGCCACGGCGACACCAGCACCATCGGTGACGAAGCCCCGCACCTCGCGGACTGGATCGCCCGGGGTCACTGACCCCCCGCCCCCTGACGCGGCGCCGGGCGAGCGGCCCGGCCGTTCCCCCGGCGCCGCGTCCGCCGTACGGTCCGCGGCTCGGCGCGAAACTCGTGGGCGAGGTAGCGGCCATAGGAGCCGATGCCGCCGGGGGCCGACGTACTCGCCCTTGATCCGGCCCCAGACCTCGGGGCGCTCTCCCAGATCCGTGCGGCAGCACCAGCGGGCATTCCTGTCGGAGCCGTTCCGTAGGCTGCCGCGCATGAGCATGAACGGCGAGTACCTGCGCGTCACCCCGGAGGAGCTGGCCCGGGCCCTGGAGGATCCGGAGTGGGCCTGGGACTTCGCCGACGAGGCCCAGGACCGGAGCGCGGAGGAGGACGGGGGACGGTTCTTCAGCACGCACCGCGCCTGGGACCTGCTCGGGTTCCTGCTGAAGCGCTCGGGCTTCCCGGTGGACGTGGTGCACGGCGAGGAGCCGATGCCCGGAGCCGAGGACTGGGGCTACGGGCCTCCGCGCCACCTGACCGTCGCTCAGGTGAGGTCGGCCGCCGAAGGGCTGGAGCGGCTGAGCTACGACGAGCTGATCGCGGACGTGGTCCAGGCCGAACTGGACGCCACCGAGATCTACCCGCAGATCGACGACACCGCGTCACTGGACTGGGCCCGGGAAGCCTTCACCCCGCTGGTCGACTTCTTCCGCACCGCCGCCTCCGCCGGCCACGCCGTCCTGGTCTGGATCGACTGACCGTCAGATCGTCATACGCCTTGAGTAGCTTCGCTGATCACTGGGTGATTCGTGAAGCTAGAGCGGAGTCCCCAACGGGCCGTACTCCGGCTCCAGTTCGGCGGCCCAGTGGGCGGCGAAGTCCGGCTGGGTGCCGTCGGCGTCGGTGAAGCCGTACTCGCGGTACAGGCCCCAGGTGGCCAGTGCCCGGCCTGACTTGGCCATCACGTCCGGGTCGGCGGCGAGTGCCGCCACGGCGCGGCCGAGGTAGGCCGGGGTTTCGGAGTGGGCGAAGTTCGGGTCCTTGGCGACGGCGTCGCGCCAGTTCTCCTCGGTGACGCCGAAGTGCTCCAGCAGGGCCTCGGAGCGCAGGAACCCGGGGGTGAGCGCCACGGCCGCGACGCCGTGCGGCTTGAGCTCGGCGGCCTGGGCGACGGCGAGGCGGATGACCGAGGACTTGGCGAGGTCGTAGAAGAAGGAGCCCCGGTAGCGTGCGGTGTTCCCGTCGGTGACCTCGACCACCAGGCCGCTGCCCCGCGCGACCATCAGTGGGAGGGCGTGGCGGCTGGTGATCACGTGGGTCTCGACCGCCTGCCGCAGCAGGCGCAGCCCGGTGTCCAAGTCCTGCTCCCAGAGCGGGTGTTCCCAGTCGGTGAGCGGGTCACCGCCCCAGACCGAGTTGACCAGCACGTCCAGCCGCCCGCCCTGCTCGGCAGCGATCCGTTCGACCAGCCCGCGGACCGACGCGGAGTCGGCGTGGTCGACCCGGACGGGGATGCCCAGCCCTCCGGCGGCGGTGACCAGTTCGGCGGTCGCCTCGATCGTCTCCGGCCGGTCCAGCTCCGAACGCCCGCCGCCCGCACTGCTCCGCCCGGTGACGTACACCGTGGCACCGGCCGCGCCGAGTTCGACGGCGATGCCGCGACCGCCGCCGCGGGTGCCACCGGCCACCAGGGCGACCTTGCCCGCCAATGGGCGCTGTTCGCTGCTGCTCATGTGTCCTCCTGGGTACGGGGTCCGGTGGTGAGGCACGGGCTGACCAGGGTGCGCAGTTCGCGCGCCAGCCGCTCGGCCAACGGGCCGTCGCGTTCGACCGCCCAGACCAGCCCGGCGCCCGCCGTCACCGCCTGGATCGATCCGGCGAGCGCCCTGAGGTCGGTGCCCTCGCGCAGCTCGCCCGCGAGCCGCGCCTCTGCCAGCAGGGCTTCCACGGCGCCGAGTTGGGCCAGGTGGGCGGTACGGGCGTGCGCGTGCAGCTCGGGGTCGGCGAGGTCGGCGCAGAGCATCGCCAGGTGGTTGGCGAAGCGCTCGGGGGTGTCCATCGGCGCCGTCCAGTCGGCGACCAGGGCGGTCAACGCCCCCAGCAGGTCGCCGTGCTCCGCCCGTACCCGCTCCGGCCGGGCGGCCGCCTCGGCTGCGGAGTGCCGCGCCAAGGCGGCCAGCAGCCCGGCCTTCGACCCGAAGCGCTGCACCAACGTGGCCGGCGCCAGCCCGACCTCCCGCGCCACGGCCGCGAGCGTCAGCCCGGACGGTCCGCCGCGCCCGATCACCTCGGTGGCGGCCCGCAGGATCACCTCGTCCGGGACTCCTCTGGGTCGACCGGCCATCTGTACTCCCCGATTAGTAAATGAACGTTCGTTTATTAAAGCAGCCGCGCGTACGCCCCGCAAACCGGCCGCACCCTTGGATACGGTGGCCCCATGGCCAACTTCCGCTCGCTGCACTCCCGCAACTCGGCCCTGTCGATCGGATCGGTGGGCTCCGTCCTGTCGATCGGCTCGGTCGGCTCGGTGCTCTCCGTCGGCTCCGTCGGCAGCTTCCTCTCGATCGGGTCGGCCGGCTCCTCCCTGTCCGCCTTCTCCGCCGCCTCCTGGCTGAGCGCCGGCTCCCTGCTCTCCGCCCGCTCCCGCTGCTCGGTGCTCTCCTGGCGCTCCGACCGGGCCGCCCTCGCCACCGGCGCGGCCGCGGCGCTCGGCGTCGCCCTGCTCATCCGAGCCCGGGGTCGCTGACCACCTGTCAACCTGACTACGCGTGCTGCCCGTCCGCCAGGACGAGGTCCGCCAGGAGCAGCAGGCACTCCGGGGCCACCTTCGCGAGCTCCGGGAGCACCTGCTCCCACGGCCCGAGGGCCAGCGCCTCGACCAGCAGGGCCCGCCCGCGTTCACCGGTCCCCCACGCCTCGGCGACGGAGGCCAGGGACTTGCTCCGGCGCTCCAGGTCCGTGACGCTCTCGGCGACGGCCAAGGCCGCCTCGGGCTGGCCGGCCCGCGCCATGCCACGGGCGACCAGGGGCTTCGCCCGGTCACACATGACCGGGGAGTCGATCTCGGCCAACCTCTGTACGGCTTGACCGAAGTCGCCCGCCGCCGCCAGCCCCCCGGCCAGGTACCCGAGACTCCGTTCGTGCTCCATCGCGTCGTCGATGGAGTCGGTCACCGCCACCGCCCGCGCCAGGTCGCCCGCGTCCACCAGCTTCTCGACCGCGGCCGACAAGAGTTCGGGAATCGCGTCCAACGGCAGGTCCTCGCTCAGGGCCAGCGCCGTATTGACGTCCCCTGCCGCCAGGTAGGCGCGCGCGGCGCTGTACCGGTCCCAGCCCCTCCGGTACGGCGAATCACCGGCCTCCGCCAACTCTCCGAGCTGACGAGCCAGTTCGTACGCCTCGCCGAATCTCCCCGCTCCTCCGAGTGCCTCGGCCATGGCCGCCAAGGCGCTGGGCCGGTCCACGAGCCGGAGGCTCCCGACCTCCTCGGTCAGGCTCTCCAGCATCCGCTCGGACTCGCCCTCGCTCTGAACGGCATACGACCCTCCGAGTACGTGGGCCAGGTCCATCGCGCGACCGAGACCGGGCTCCGCCTCGTCGGCGAGTCCGGCGGCTCGGAGGAGCACGCGGCGCCCGAGGTCGTGATGGCCGGCGCCGCCCAGCACCCGGGCGAGGACGGAGAGCTCCTCGACACTGCCACGGGAGACGACGGAGTCCCTGGCAAGGCTCGTCGCAGCCGCCGCCACCGAGCGGGCCTCCTGGACAAGCCCGGCCGTGCACAGGAAGTCGGCAGTACCGACCAACAGCTCCACCCGGTCCCTCGGCGGGACCCACTCGTCCACCGCGTCCAGCGTCATCTCCGCCAGCGCCCCGCACTCCTCGGTGGCTCCGGCAGCTCCCAGCACGGCGCCGGCGGCGTTGAGCACCGCCACGGCGTCGCGCGGGTCATCGAGGTGCTCCGCCAGCCCGAGGGCGGCGGCCAGGTCCCCACCGGCCGCGACCGCGCACCCGACGAGCGCCCTGGCCCACCCTCGCTCCGCTTCGTCGGCGGGAAAGCGGTCGGCGAGCAGCAGCGCCAGGTCGGCGCGCCCGGCCGCCACCAACGCCGGTGCGACGTCGGCGAAGAGCCACTCCATCTGCTCCGGCTCGGTCACCGTCTCGAACAGCTCGGCCATGGCGACCGCCGTCTCCCGGCCGAGCGCTCCGAGAACCGGATCCGACGAGATCTCCCGAGCGACGATCGCGAGGACGTGTGCGCGACCGGAGGCCCAGTCCCTCGCGTACGCGGTGGCGAGGACCCCGTTCACCAGCTCCGTCGCCCTCTCGACCTCACCCATCCTGCGGAGCACGACCGCCAATGCACACCGGTGTTCGGCCTGGGCCATCACGTCGGTCGCGTCGTCCAGGGCCTCAAGGGCCGCGGCGGCGTACGGCTCGACGGTCACGACGTCGGCGGCTCCCCCGCCGCCGTCTGCCGCCACGAGCGCCTTCAGCGCCCCTAGCAAGGCCTCTGCCCTCTCCTTCCCTGCGGGCATCTCCAGGGCGAACCGCAGGGCGTCGCCGTACCGCCCGGCCTCGGCGAGGCCCAGCACGATCGCGGTGAGGACCCGCGCCCGGTCCTCCGGATCCCCGACCGCGTCGGCCAGACCGACCGCGTGGCTCAGGTGACCGCCGGCCGCGAGCTGCTCCGCCGCTGCCGCGAAGGCGAACGGCCGCTCCACCACGCCCCGTTGTGACCGGGCCAGGCCGACCGCGCGGTCCGCGTCGCCGAGCCGCGCCCAGAGGGCGATGAGCCGGTGTGGCAGGTTGACCATCCGGCCGTGCAGCCGATCGCGCGCCACCGCGACCGCCACGGCGGTGCCCACGTCGTGGCGCCCGGTCCGGCGCCCCTCGGCCAGCGTCAGATCCATGGCGGCGGACAGTTCGCTCAGCCCGTGGAAGTCGGATCCGGTCAGCAGCCAGAGCCGCTCGTGCCGGGCCGGGTCGCACACCAGCTGCGCCAGCCGCCGACTCCCTCCCACCTCCTGGAGCAGCTGGGCGTAGCCGCGCAGCAGGTACTCAGGCGTCTCCTCCGGCCACCCCGCCTCCCGGTAGGTGTCGGCCCAGGCGTGCAGCCGCTCCTGATGGGCCTTCAGCTCCACCTCCATGACGAGCTCGGCGGCGCTCCGCTGGATCTCCTCGTGCGCCAGCAGGTAGGCGTCGGGCCCGTCGGCGCGCCAGGTGGCCGAGCGACGCCGGAAGCTCCGCCCGTCCACGGCGGAGAGTTCACGCTCGACGAGGCGCGGGCGACTACCCGTCAGCGCGGCCAGGTCCGCTGCGGTCAGCCCACCACCCGCCGCCACCGTCAGCCCGACGAGCTCCCGGCCGAGGCCGCCCCCGTCGAGCAGTCGCACCAGGTCCCGTTCGGCCAGCGACCGCACGGCCTGCGCGTGGGGTGACGGTGCGAGCCAGTGGTCGATCTCGGTCGAGCGGAGCGGGTGGGCCTGGCCGACGTCTTCGGGAACCGGCGGGTGCGGGCGGCCGGCCACCACGATCCGCATGCCGTGCGCGGGCACCCTCGGGAGCAGCGCGGCGATGCTGTGGCTTTCCGGACCCGCCGTCACGCCTCGGTCCTCGTCCAGGCCGTCCACCACCAGGACCAGCCGCCGCCCGCGCTCCGCGCACCGCCGCGCCGCCCGGTCGATCGCGAGCCGCAGCTGCTCGTCCCGGGTGTAGGGGGTGGTGAGCGGTTCCTCCTCGCCCAGCAGCTCGTACAGCTGCCGTTGGACCACCGCGCAGAAGGCGGCCGCGTCGTTCTGCGCGGCCATGCGGGAGGTGATGAAGAACGAGACGATGTCGACGCCGGGCGGGGGATCCAGCACCAACTGCGCCAACAGCGCGGACTTTCCGGCCCAGGCGGGCGCCAACCACCTCCAGTAGGAGGCGGCCACCGCCTCGGCCGTGCAGAACGCCGCCAGCTCGGCCAGCTCCGCCTCCCGCCCCCTGAACTCGGCCGCCGCGATATCGCCTACCTGGTGCAGGTAGCCGGACGGCGCGGGGGCCCGGATGCCGACGTGCACGTCGCCGTTGATGACCCCGCTGTTGGCCACGGAGGACTGGCCCGAGGCCGTCGCACTGCCGGAGCCCTTGACCGCGTGCCCGCCGCCCTCGCGCATTCTCCGGCGCCCTCCGTCACTGCCGTTGCCGCCCACCGGTCGGTCAATCGTAGTGGCGGCGCCGGCCCGGATGACGCCCCGTCAGCCCCGTCAGCCCTCTCGGCCCCGTCAGCCCTCTCGGCCCCGTCAGTCGGCGGTGGACACCGTCCGCGCGCGGAGGCGCCGGAGCATGCGGGCGTCCTGGAAGCCGACCTCGCGGGCCGCCGCCTCCACCGTGGTGCCCTGGGTGATGAGGTGTTCGGCGCGTTCCACCCGGAGCTCCTGCTGGTAGCGGAGCGGGGTGAGGCCGGTGGCCTGGGTGAAGCGGCGGGTGAGGGTGCGTTCGCTGAGGCCGGCGGTGGTGGCGAGGTCGGTGAGGGTGAGGCGGTCGGCGAAGCCGGCGTCGATCTGGTCCTGGACGCGGTGGACGGAGTCGCTGAGGTGGGAGCGGTGGCGCAGGACGGCGCTGGCCTGGGGCTCGTCGCCGTTGCGGCGGGCGTAGACGACCATGTCGCGGGCGACCCGGGCCGCCGCGGCGGGGCCGTGGCGGACGGCCAGCAGGTGGAGGGCGAGGTCGATGCCGCTGGCGATGCCGGCGGAGGTGATCACCCGGTCGTCCTCGACGTAGAGGACGTCGCGCACCACCGTGGTGGCCGGATAGCGGTGGGCGAGCTCCTCCTGGAGCTCGTGGTGGGTGGTGCAGCGGCGGCCGTCCAGCAGGCCGGCCCGGCCGAGGGCGTCGGCGCCCGCGCAGACGCTGGCGACGGTGCCGCCCGCCGCGTGATGGGCCGTCAGCCGCTCCAGGGTGGAGGAGCACAGCGGCACCTCCACCGAGAGCGAGGAGGAGTGCCAGCCGGGCACCACCACCAGGTCGCCCGCCGCGAGGGCGGGCCACTCGGTGGAGGCGCGCAGGGCGAGGCCCTGGGCGCTGGACACGTCTTCCCGCTCGGCCACGTACCCGGTCCGGTAGCCGAGGCCGAAGTCGGCCGCGGTGGAGAACACCTGGGCGGGGCCGGCGAGGTCCAGCAGGTGCAGGCCGGGGACGAGCAGGAAGAGCACCAGGGTCACGATCCGGTCAGCTCCTTCACGGTGGTGACCCGCGCGAAGCGGCCGGCGAGGGCGTACTCGGTGCGGGCGATGATCTCCTCGGTGGACAGCGTACGCGGGTCGGCCAGCACCTCGGCCAGGGTGCGGTCGGCGGGGGCGTCGCGGTGGGCGATCGGGTGGGTCGCGGTCGCGTCGACGACGAAGGTGACCTCGTAGCCGAGGTCGGCGGCGACCCTGGTGGTGGTCTCGCAGCACTGCTCGGTGCGGATGCCGCAGACCGTCAGGTCCCGGATGCCCTGGAGGGTGAGGAGCTGCTGGAGGTTGGTGGTGGTGAAGGCGTTGTGGCTGGTCTTCACGAGCGTGGGCTCGCCGGAGGCGGGGGCCAGGCCGTCGATCAGGCGGACGAAGCCGTTGGCGGGGTCGAAGACGGTGCCGGTGCCCGGGTCGGCGTGCAGGACCCAGACCACCAGGTCGCCCTGGGCGCGGGCGTGGTCCACCAGCCGCTCCACCTTGGAGACGATCTCCGGGTCGGAGACGGCGGCCCAGTCCTCGCGCTGCCGGAAGGACTCCTGGACGTCGATGACGATCAGTGCGTTGGTCATGCCTCCATCCTGGCCGCCGGGGAGCGCCGGCTGAAGGCACCATCGGGGCCGGATGCGGAACGATCCGGTCATCGGCGGGCGGCATCCGAAGCAGGATTCGGACGGGATCACTCCGGTTCGGGGCCCCAACGACCAGCCCTGCCGGGGGTGTTGACGCATTGAGGCGGGCATGGCATTTTTCAGCGGCCTGAGTGTGCGCATCCGTTCGTGCGCTCGGCGTTCCCCCACAAGGAGACCCATGTTCAAGGGACTTACCGCCGGGCTCGGCACGGCCGCGATCGTCGCGGGCCTGCTGACCTCGGCCGTCACGCCGGCCCAGGCCGTACAGGCGGGCGACCTGACCTCCACGATCGCCCTGAGCAACTGCTCGGCCTCGCTGGTGCGTTACCCCTCCTCGGTGTCCACCGACCGCGCGCTGATGCTGACCAACGGGCACTGCCTGCCGAGCATGCCCTCGGCCGGCCAGGTGATCCAGAACCAGACGGCCAGCCGCTCCGGCACCCTGCTCAACGCCTCCGGCGGCTCCCTCGGCACCGTGAACGCCGACAAGGTCCTGTACGCGACCATGACCGGCACCGACGTGGCGCTCTACCAGCTGACCGACACCTTCGCGTCGATCACCTCCAAGTTCGGCGCCACCGCGCTGACGATCGCCGACACCCACCCGGTCAACGGCTCGTCGATGTTCATACCGTCGGGTTACTGGAAGCAGACCTGGAACTGCTCGATCAACGGCTTCGTGGGCACCCTGCGCGAGGACCAGTGGACCTGGCAGGACTCGATCCGCTACAGCGCGGGCTGCAACACCACGCACGGCACCTCGGGCTCGCCGATCGTCGACGCCACCAGCAAGCAGGTGGTCGGCATCAACAACACCGGCAACGACGACGGCGCCATGTGCACCCTGAACAACCCCTGCGAGGTGAACGCGGACGGCACCACCACCGCCACCAAGGGGCAGAGCTACGGCCAGGAGGTGTACTGGTTCACCACCTGCCTGGGCACCAACCGCGCCATCGACCTCAGCGTCAGCGGCTGCCTGCTCACCAAGCCGGCCGGGACCTCCCCGACCGTCACCAACCCGGGCAACCAGACCACCGCCCTGAACGGTGCCGTGGACCTCCAGATCAGCGCGACCGGCGGCACCGCCCCGCTGACCTTCTCGGCCACCGGCCTGCCGGCCGGCCTGACCATCTCCTCCTCCGGCCGGATCACCGGCACCGTCACCACGGCCGGCAGCTCCAACGTCACCGTGACCGCCAAGGACGCGGGCAACCGCACCGGCTCCACCAGCTTCTCCTGGACCGTCAACGGCGGTGGCGGCGGCACCTGCACCCCGGCGCAGCTGCTCGGCAACGCGGGCTTCGAGTCCGGCAACACCACCTGGACCATCACCTCGGGCGTGATCGACAGCGGCACCAGCAAGCCCGCCCGCACCGGCTCCTACAAGGCCTGGCTGAACGGCTACGGCTCCTCGCACACCGACAGCGCCTCGCAGACCGTCTCCATCCCGGCCGGCTGCAAGGCCACCCTCGGCTTCTACCTGCGCATCGACACCGCCGAGACCGGCACCACCCAGTACGACAAGCTCACCGTGACGGTGAACGGCACCGCGCTGAAGACCTACTCCAACGTGGACGCCGTCTCCTCCTACCAGCTGCGCACCTTCGACCTCTCGGCCTACGCCGGCCAGAGCGTCACCCTGAAGTTCAACGGTGTCGAGGACGCGTCGCTCGCGACCAGCTTCCTGATCGACGACACCTCCATCGCCACCAGCTGACGCACCGACAGTTCCCGGCCCCGGCAGACCGTTTCGTCAGCCGGGGCCGGTAGCGTGCCCGCATGGACAACCTGAAGAACGACGGACCCCCGGTGACGGTCGAGCAGATAGCCGGGGCCCTCGCCGCCCTGGGCTACTTCCAGGGCGAGCCCGGCGCGGAGGCCCTCGCCCGGTTCGCCGCGATGCACAGGACCGCCGAGCTCTACCGGATGGGGCTGCTCAACTCCCTGCTGGGCGTGGTGCAGGCGGAGGCGATGAGCTCCGACTTCGAGTGCCCGGACGACGACGACATGCAGTCGGTCTGGCCCGCGCAGCTGGTCTCCGCCGGGGTCGGCGAGAACGACCTGCTGCAGGCCAACTTCGTCGCCTGGCAGATCTGGCGGGCCTCCTTCCCGCTCTCCCTCTTCGCCCGCAGCGGGAACGCGGGGCCGGTGGCCGTGGCGGCCGCGTACTCCGCCGAGGCGGCGCAGCTGCTCACCAACACGATGGCCGCCGGCTTCGACGCCATCGAGAACGGCGACGACGAGGTCCTCGCCGCCCAGCGCCAGATGCTGGCGATGGTCCGGCAGCGCCTGCAGGACTCCCTCACCCACGTCGACGGCTACCTGACGGAGATCGGGTCGTAGCCCCACGCCGCGTCAGAAGCCGGGCTGGGCCGTCGCGGTGAGCAGGTGGGCACCGGTGGCGGCCCAGCGGCCGGCGAAGGAGCGGGGGGCTCCTGGGGTGGTGGGCAGGCGCAGGTGGGCGTGCCAGGTGCCGTCCGGGCTGAGCGTGACGTCGGCCTCCTCGAAGCCGAGCGGGCGGTGGGTGAGCGGGTACCAGGCCTTGAAGACGCTCTCCTTGACGGAGAACAGCAGTCGGTCCCAAGGGAGTTCGGGGGCGCGGCGGTGCAGGGTGGCCAGCCGGGTCCGTTCGGCGGGGAGCGAGACGGCCTCCAGCAGGCCGGGGCCCAGCGGCGCGCGCGGCTCGGCGTCGATGCCGAGCGTGGGCAGCTCGGCGCGGCGGGCGACCACCGCGGCCCGGTAGCCGGTGCAGTGGGTCATCGAGCCGACCAGTCCGGCGGGCCAGCGCGGTTCGCCCCGGGGGCCGGGCAGGATCGGGGCGGGCGGCTCGCCGAGCCCGGCCAGGGCGCGGCGGGCGCAGGCCCGGACGGCGGTGAACTCGCGCAGCCGCCCGGGGACCATCCGCTCCGTCAGGGCGGCCTCCTCGGGCAGGAGTCCGGCCGTCTCCGGCTCGGCGGTGGACTCGGCCCAGGCCACGCCCCCGGGCAGCAGCCCGCCGATCACCGGAACCCACCGCCGCCCGCCGTGGCCTCCCCCGCTGCCGGGAAGACCCGGCGCAGGCCGCTCGGTCCGCCGCGCGGCCGCCACTCGCGGGGGTAGCCGAGCGAGACCTCCTCGAAGCGGACGCCGTCGTGGACGGTGCTGCGCGGGATGTGCAGGTGGCCGTAGACCACCACGCCCGCGCCGTACCGCACATGCCAGTCGGCGGTGTGCTCGGTGCCGCACCAGAGGGCGAACTCCGGGTGGCGCAGGATCAGGGTCGGCTCCCGGCGCAGCGGGAAGTGGTTGACCAGGACGGTGGGCAGGGCGGGGTCGCGGGCGGCGAGCAGGCGCTCGGACTCGGCCAGCCGGGCCGCGCACCAGGCGTCCAGGCCCGGGTACGGGTCGGGGTGCAGGAGGATCTCGTCGGTGCCGACCACGCCGGCGGCCCGGGCCACCGCGAGGGCCTGCTCCTTGGTGGTGGTGCCGCGCGGGCGGAAGGTGTAGTCGTAGAGCACGAAGAGCGGGGCGACGGTGACCGGGCCGCCCTCGCCACGCCAGACGGCGTACGGGTCCTCGGGCGTCAACACGTCGAGCTCGCGGCAGAGTTCGACCAGGGCGCGGTAGCGGGGCTCGCCGCGCAGCTGCACCGGGTCGTCGGGGGTGGTCCAGAGCTCGTGGTTGCCGGGGGCCCAGATGACCTTGGCGAAGCGTTCGCGCAGCAGGCCCAGGGTCCGGCCGATGTCCTCGAAGGTCTCGGAGACGTCCCCGGCCACGATCAGCCAGTCCTCCGGCGAGGTGGGGTGCAGCCGTTCGGCCACCTCGCGGTTCTCGGGATAGCCGACGTGCAGGTCGCTGACGGCGTACAGGGTGCCCCCGGTCATGCCGGTACCTCCAGGGTGGTGACGGCCGCGAGCAGGCGCCGGGTGTAGGCGGCGGCCGGGCGGGCGAAGACCTCGGTGACCTCACCCGTCTCCACCAGCCGGCCGTCCGTCATGACCGCGACGCGGTCGGCCAGGTGGTGGACCACGCCGAGGTCGTGCGAGATGAAGAGCATCGCGAGGCCCAGGTGCTGCCGCAGGTCCGCCAGCAGGTCGAGGATCTGGGCCTGCACCGAGACGTCGAGGGCGGAGACCGGTTCGTCGCAGACCAGCACCTCGGGCGCGGGGGCCAGGGCGCGCGCGATCGCGACGCGCTGGCGCTGGCCGCCGGAGAGCTCGGCCGGGCGGCGGGGCAGCAGGGCGGCGGAGAGGCCGACCTGGTCGAGGAGTTCGGCCACCCGGGCCCGGCGGGCCCGGCCCCGGACGCCGGTACGGGCCACGGCGGCGCCGACCACCCGCTCCACGGTGTGGCGGGGGTCGAAGGAGCCCAGCGGGTCCTGCGGCACGGACTGCAGGCGCAGCCGCTGGGCACGGCGCCGCCGTTCGGGCAGCTCGCTCCAGGGGGCGCCGCCGAGGCGGACGGTGCCGGAGTCCGGCTGCTCCAGCCCGAGCACCATCCGCGCCACCGTGGTCTTGCCGGAGCCGGACTCGCCGACCAGGCCGAGCACCTCCCCCGCCGCCAGGCTCAGCGAGACGCCGCGCACCACAAGGCGGCCGCCGAACGCCTTGCTGACCTGGTCGACCTCCACGACGGGGGCGGCCGCCGGGGCTGACGGTCGGTCAGGGGCGGTGAGCGGCCCCGCGGTCGCGGCGGAGGGCTCCAGAACGGGGTTCCAGCAGCGGGTGCCGTGGTGGTCGATGGCCGGGAGGGCCTCCAGGCAGGTGCGGTCGGCGCGGTCGCAGCGCGGCGCGTACGGGCAGCCGTCGGGGGTGGGGCGGGGGCGGTCCACGACGGGCGCGGAGAGCCGGCGGCCCCGGGTGGCGGGGCCGGGGACGGCGGCCAACAGGGCGCGGGTGTAGGGGTGGCGCGGTTCGGCGAGCAGGCGCTCGGTGGGGCCGGTCTCGACGATGCGGCCGCCGTACATCACCGCGACCCGGTCGGCGGTCCGGGCCACCACCGAGAGGTCGTGGCTGATCAGCAGCAACGCCGTGCCACCGCGCCGGAGTTCGGCCAGCAGGTCGAGCACCTGGGCCTGCACGGTGACGTCCAGCGCGGTGGTCGGCTCGTCGGCGATCAGCAGGTCGGGCGAGCCCGCCAGGGCGGAGGCGATCAGGGCGCGCTGGCGCAGTCCGCCGGAGAGCTGGTGCGGGTACTGAGCGGCGCGCCGCTCCGCCTCCGGCACGCCCGCCCGGGTGAGCAGGGAGGCGGCCAGCGACGGGAGTTCGCGCCGGGGCGCGAGGCCGTGGACGCGCAGCGGTTCGGCGACCTCCGCGCCGACGGTGTGCAGCGGGTCGAGCGAAGTGAGCGCGTCCTGGAGCACCAGGCCGATCCGCCGACCGCGCACCCCGCGCCAGCCCGCCTCGCCGAGGGCGGTCAGGTCGGTGCCGTCGAACTCCAGCCGACGGGCCGTCACCGCGGAGCCGGGGCCGGTGAGTCCGACCAGGCTGCGGGCGGTGACGCTCTTGCCGGAGCCGGACTCCCCGACCACGGCCAGGCACTCCCCCCGGTCGAGGGTGAAGGAGACCTCCCGGACGGCACGCACCGCGCGCTCGCCGACGCCGAAGCGCACGTCCAGTCCTTCGACGGTGAGCAGCGTCATGCGGGGGTCCTCCGGGTGAAGCGGCGCTGCGCGCGGCGGCCGACGGCGTTCACCGCTAGCGCGGTGAGGGTGATGGCGGCGCCCGGGAAGACCCCGATCCACCAGGCGGTCTGGAGGAAGCTGCGGCCCTGGGAGAGCATCGCGCCCCACTCCGGGGAGGGCGGCTGCGGGCCGAGGCCGAGGAAGCTCAGGCCGGAGGCGGCGATCAGGGCGGCGCCGAAGCCGACGGTGGCCAGCACCAGCATCGGGCCGACGGCGTTGGGCAGCACGTGACGCAGGACCAGCTCCCAGGTGCGCACGCCCAGCAGCCGGGCCGCCTCCACGTAGCCGGAGCGCTGCACCACCCGGGTCTCGGCCCGGACGATCCTGGCGTAGCCGGGGACGAAGGCGATGGCGATGGCGGCCATCACGTTGCCCGAGCCGGTGCCGAGCACGGTGACGGCCAGCAGCGCGAGCAGGATCGGCGGCAGCGAGAGCAGGATGTCGGCGGCGCGCATCAGCACCTGGTCCGTGGTCCGGCCGCCGAGCGCGGAGGCCAGCCCGAGGGCGGCTCCGCCGGCCACCGCGAGGGCGGTGGCGCCGAGGCCGAGCAGGATCGAGGGGCGGGCGCCGTGCAGCACCCGGGAGAACAGGTCGCGGCCCAACTGGTCGGTGCCGAACCAGTGCTGGGCACTGGGGGCGGCCAGCGCGTGGATCGGGTCGGTCTCCACCGGGGAGGCGGAGGTGAACAGGCCGGGGGCGATGGCGACTGCGGTGATCAGGGCCAGCAGGGCGGAGGCCAGGACCAGGGTGGTCCGGCCGGAGGCGGCGGTCTGGGCCATGGTCAGCGGCTCCTCAGGCGGGGGTCTGCGGCGAGGTGGAGCAGGTCCACCAGGGTGGAGATGAGCACGAAGACCAGCGCGGAGAGCAGCACCAGGCCGATCACCAGCGGCATGTCCTTGTTGACGGCGCCCTGGAGGCTGAGCGCCCCGATGCCGGGGCGGCCGAAGACCGTCTCGACCAGCACGGCGCCACCGAGCAGCGAGCCGGTCAGCCAGCCGGTCAGGGTGGCCACCGGGCCGGCGGTGTGCCGCAGGGCGTGGCGCAGCAGCACGGCGGCGGGGGCCAGGCCGCGGGAGCGGGCGGTGAGCACGAAGGGCTGCCCGAGGGCGGTCTCCAGGCCCTCGCGGAGCACCTGGGTGAGCACCCCGGCGAGCGGCAGGGCCAGGGTCACGGCGGGCAGCACCAGGGCCGAGAGGTCCTGGTCCCCGGCGACCGGGAAGATCCGCAGCTGGAAGGAGAAGGCGGTCAGCAGCAGGATGCCGATCCAGTAGGAGGGGCTGGAGACCGCGAGCAGCTCCAGCAGCGAGCTCAGGGCCCGCAGGGCGGGCCGGCGGCCGGCCGTCGCCGTGGCGGTGAGCAGCGCCAGGGCGACGGCCAGCACCAGGGCCGCCAGGGCGAGCTGGACGGTGGGGCCGAGCTGATCGCCGATCAGCCCGGCCACCGGCCGCTGGAGTTGGTAGGACTCCCCCAGGTCGCCGCTGAGCAGGCGGCCCAGGTAGTGCAGGTACTGCACCGCGACCGGCTGGTCCAGCCCGTAGGTGGCCCGGATCTCCGCCTTCACCTCGGGGGTGGCGGCGGTGCCGGGGCCGAGCATCACGGTGACGGGGTCACCGGGGACCAGCTGGAGCGCGGCGAAGGCGACCGTGGCGGCCCCGATCAGGACCGCGAGGGCACCCAGCAGGCGGACGAACAGCCTTCGCAGCACCCCGAGCGTCACCGAGCGGAGCCCCTGAGGGGCCGTCAGGTCGTTCTCGGTCATGTCACTTACCCAGCCAGGCGTCGTGGAAGCGGAGCCAGGTGTTCGGGTCGGCGGTGAGGCCGTGCACCTGGGCGGACTGGCCGACGGTGGCGGTGCGCACGTACAGCGGCACGATCAGGCCGAGCTCGATCGCGCGCTGCTGGGTCTTGCCGTAGACCTCCTGACGGACCGTCTTGTCGAAGGTCTCCTTGCCCTTGGTGGTCCACTCGTCCAGCTGGGCGTCCTTGTAGAAGGTCGCGTTCTGGCCGCCCTTGGCGGGCTGGCTGGCACTGTGGAAGTACAGCCGCAGCACGTCCGGGTCGAACCGGGCCCAGCTGTAGTCGGCGATGTGCACCTTGCCGCCGTAGACCTGGGCGATGTAGGTGCCGATGTCGAGGCGGGGGCGGGTGACCTCGATGCCGATCTTCTTCAGGTCGGCCTGGATGGCCTGGCCGAGGGTGTCGCGCTGCTCGCGGACGAACTCGGTGGGCGGCAGCGGCCACTCGATGGTGAGCCGCTGGCCGTTCTTGGTGCGGTAGCCGTCGGCGTCCTTGGTGGTCCAGCCGGCCTCGTCCAGGGACTTCTCGGCGAGCGCCTTGTCGTAGGCCCAGCTGTTCTCGAGGGACTTGTCGTAGTAGGGGGTGGTGGGCGCGACGGGGCTCCAGGCCCGCTTGTTGACGCCGAAGTAGACGCTCTTCACGTCGGTGTCGACGTCGATGCCGCGCTGCACCGCCTTGCGCACCAGCGGGTCGTCCAGCGGGGCCTTGGAGGTGTTGAGGACGAGGGAGTACACCGCACCGGGGGCGTCGGTGGAGACGGTCTTCAGCTTGGCGTCGGCCTGGACGGTCTTCACGCCGGACGGCGGGATCGGGTCGGCGACCTGGACCTGGCCGCTGTTGAGCGCGCCGAGCCGGACGGAGTCCTCGGTGAGGAAACGGACCGTCAGCTTGTCCAGGTAGGCGGGGCCCTGGTGGGCGGCGCCGGCCGGGGCCCAGTTGTAGTCCGGGTTCTTGGTGAAGACGGCGCTCTGGCCCTTGGTGTAGGCGGAGAAGACGAACGGTCCGGTGCCGACGTCGGCCGGGCCGCCGGCGCCGAGCTTGGAGCCGTTCTCCTTGATGGTCTTCGGCGAGTAGAAGCCGAGGTAGGGGGTGGAGGCGGCCTGCAGGAAGGGGGCGAAGGGCTCCGAGAAGGTCACCTTCACGGTCTTCGGGTCGATCACCTCGGTGCCGCTGTACGGGCCGAGCAGGCTGGCCGCGTACTGGGACTTGGTCTCCTTGGCCACGATCCGGTCGAAGTTGACCTTCACGGCCTCGGCGTCGAAGGGGGTTCCGTCGGTGAACTTCACGCCCTCGCGCAGGTGGAAGGTGAAGCTCTTCAGGTCCGGCGCGGCCTCCCACTTGGTGGCCAGCCAGGGCTGGAACTCGCCCTTGGCGTCCTGCTGGACCAGGGAGTCGAAGACGTTGCGCTGGATCGCGCCGGTGACGTCCTGCTGGCTGACGTGGATGTCGAAGGAGATCGGCTCCACGTCGGTGGCGTAGGTGAGCGAGCCGCCCTGGACGGGGGCGCCCTGCGCACCGCCGTCCTTGGCCGGGGCCGCCGAACCGGTGGCGCCGGAGCCGCAGCCGGTGAGCAGCAGGGTGCCCGCGGCGAGTGCGGCGAGCAGCGGGACGGGACGGGGCCCGGTTCTGGGCATCGGTGTGCTCCGTTTGTTGCGAGAGGAAAGTAAGAGGTGCTGAGCTGCTCGGAAGTCTGCCGAGGCAGTGCCGCAGGCGGACCCCTACGCAACCCCTAGCCCACCCCTGGGCTGCCCCGCCGGGCCACGGGTTCCGCCACCTGACCGGGCCGGGCGATCCCGACCGCGCCCTCGTCAACTCCGGCCGTCTGATGCATGCTTGGTTGCCCGCCGATCGCCATCGGGGCGATCCGAGGCGGAGGGGGGAATTGCATGTCGTCCACCGGAACACCGGCGATCCCACCACGGCCGACCGCACCGCCGTCGACCGGCGGCGTGCCGTACGGCTCCGTCGTGGTGCGGGTCGACAAGCGGCTGCTGTGGGTCGGGAACGCCGCCTACCCGCTGAACAACGTCACCAGGGTCTGTGCGACGGCGCTGGAACCCGACCGCCGCGCGGCGCTCCACCGGGTCTGGATGCGGTTCCTGGCGTTCGCCGCCTTCGGCGTGGTCATCGTCATCGCCACGACCAATTCCTACGGCAACACCGACGAGGACGTCGCCCTGACCGTGGCCGGACTGCTCACGGCCTACCTGCTCTGCGACGCGCTGCGCGCGATAGCCGGCAGCTCGGTGCCCGTCCTGCTGGTGGACACCGCCGGGGGCCCGACCGCGGTGGTGACCTCCTCGGATCGGCGCAGGATCACCGAACTGCTCGACATCCTGACCCACACCCTGGAGAACCCCGACCACGAATTCCGGTACACGATGCAGAGAGTGACGGTGAATCCGAGGTACTACCAGATCGGCGACAACATCAATCTGTACGGCGGCAGCGGCAACGCGGGGAAGGTGCTCACGTGAACCAGCACCACGGGGACAACATCCACCTGCACGGCGGCAGCGGGAACATCGGCAAGGTGGTCCACCACCACGCCACCGCTGCCGACCCGCCGGAGCTGGCCCGGGCACTGGCCGCCCTCGCCGGCCAACTGCGCGAGATCCGGGAGCTGCTGGGCCCGCTCGACGCCGAGGTGGTGGCGGAGACCCTGGCGGTGATCGAGGCGCCGGCGCCGCCCGCGCAGGAGCGGCGCCGGGCGCTGCTGGCGGTGGCGGGCATCGCCGCCACCGTCGGCGCGGTCGGGGCCCCCGTGGCGGAGGCCGTGCAGCGGGTGCTGGCGCTACTGGGCTGAGCCGGGGAGCGGGTAGCGGGGGACGGAGGTCCGGCTGAGGATGCGCCAGCCGGCCTCCGTCCTGGTGTAGACGTCGACGTAGTCGCCGTTGTGCACCCTGCCGTCGGCGAGGATCGCCAGGTAGCGGCTGCGGCCGCGGGCGGTGCCGTCGTCCTCGGCCCAGAAGGTGCTGTCCAGGGTCTGGTGGTCGGGGGATTCGGGGCCGAGGTCGGCGCTGAACGCCCGGATGGCCTCCAGGCCCTTGAACAGGGCACCCGTGCGGGCGAGTTCGATGACGCCGTCCTCGGCGAAGACGGTGCCGAGGGCCTCGGCATCGGCGTTGTCGAAGGCGTGCGAGAAGCGGGCCAGCAGCTGGCGCAGCTGCTCGGCGTCCTCGACGGTCAGGCGGTCGGTCATGTCAGGTCTCCTGGGGACGGGAACGGGCCCGGCCGGAGGCGTCCGGCCGGGCCCTGGGGCACGGAGGGTCAGACGGCGACGGGGGCCAGCTGCTGGATGATGCCGAGGCGGTCGGGCAGGACGCTGTAGCGGACCACCTTGCCGTCGCGGACGGTCAGGCGGCTGACGCTGTGTCCGACGAAGGGCCGGCCGGTGGCGGGGACGCCGAAGATCGGGCCGACGTGGATGCCCTCGATCCGCCAGTAGGCGATGACCAGGTCGCCCTCCGCCACCAGGTCCTCGACCGTGGCCTTGACGTCCCGGACGTTGTTCCAGAGCCAGCGCAGGTGCTCGCGGAAGTCCTCCAGGCTGCCGGGGCCGTCGGGGCCGACCCGGCTCTCGTCGACGGCGTCCTCGGCGATCAGCTCCTCGACCAGGTCGATCCGCTGGCCGCTGACCAGCTCGTGGTAGTAGCGCAGGACGACGGCCTTGTTGTCCTCAAGGGTGCTCACTGTTCGTTCTCTCCTCGGTGGTTGACGGAAGAATGGGTGGTCAGCGGGTGGCGGCCGGCGGCAGGAGGATGCCGCCGTTGGCGCTCAGGCCGCCGTCGACCGGCACGGTGACGCCGGTGACGTACGAGGCGGCGGGCGAGGTCAGGAACCAGACCACCTCGGCCTGCTCCCGGGCCTCGGCCCAGCGCTGGGCCGGGATGCGGCGGGTGATGAAGGCGGAGAACTCCGGGTCCGCGACCTGGGCCGCCGTCAGGGCGGTGACGGTGCCGCCCGGGGCGATGGCGTTGATCCGGATGCCCTCGGCGGCGTAGTCGATGGCGGTGGCGCGCACCAGGTTGATGACGGCGGCCTTGGTGGCGTTGTAGGCCCAGGTGCCCGGGTCGCCGCGCAGGCCGGAGACCGAGGAGGTGGCGACGATCGCGCCGCCCCCGGCGGCCCGCAGGGCCGGGACGGCGGAGCGGATGCCGAGCACCACGCTGCGCACGTTCACCGCGAACAGCCGGTCGAAGCGCTCCACCGCTCCCGCCGACTCCAGCGGACCGCCGCCGCCCGTACCGGCGTTGAGCACCGCGGCGTCGAGGCGGCCGAACCGCTCCACGGCCAGCTCGACGGCCAGCTCGTTGGTCTCCTGCTCGGAGACGTCGCCGACCAGGGTGGCGACCCCGTCGAGCTCGGCGAAGGCGTCGAGGCCGTACTTGTCCACGTCCACCGCGACCACCCGGTGGCCGCGTTCGGCGTAGAGCCGCACCAGTGCCTCGCCGATCCCGGAGGCCGCTCCGGTCACCAGTACTACCGGGTTGCTGCCCATGCCCGCTCCTTCGTCTCGATCCACTGCCGGACGGCGTCCGCCGTCGTCGGGGTGTGCTGCTCCAGCACGGTGAAGTGGTCACCGGTGATGTCCCGCACCTCGTGCGGCACCGGCCAGTAGGCGCGCCAGTCGTGACGGCCCGTCGGGTCGATCACCGTGCCGCGCAGGGGGGTGTCGGCGCGCAGCGCCAGGACGGGCGCCTGCACCGGGCCGGGCTGCCAGCCGGCGAAGACGGAGTTGTAGCCGCCCATCGCGGTCAGGCTGGCGTCGCTCCAGACCATGTCGTACTGCTGGATCCGCTCGACCATGCCGGTGAGCATCGCGGTCAGCCACCACTCGCCCATGCCCTCGCGCACCGCGCTGTCGATCGGGTACGAGTCCACCAGGCCGAGCCCGGCCACCCGCCGCCCGGCCGCCTCCAGCCGTTCGGTGACGGCGTGCGCCACACAGCCGCCCATCGAGCGGCCTAGCACCACGAACGGCCGGTCGGGGCCGACCAGTCGGAGCACCGCCTCGGTGTGCAGGGTGAGGAAGGTGTCCAGGTTGTCGGGGAGCTTGTCGCTCGGGGTCCAGCCGGGCGAGGGGAGCACGAAGAAGTCGCGCTCGCCCTGGAAGGCGTGGGCGAGCCGGGCGTACTCGTGCGGACCGGAGATGGCGCTGAGCGCGGGAAAGGCGACCACGGCCGTCTCCCCGTCCCCCGAGGCCAACTGGAGCGGCTCCAGGGCGTGTTCGGCCCGCTCGTCGACGGTGAACCGGGACCGCAGCGCGGAGGCCACGCCGATCAGCGCGGAGGCCTCCGGGAAGCTGTCCTGGGCGGCGAGCCGACGGTAGAGGGTGGAGAGCGGATGGCGCGGGTCCTCGCCGTCTCCCGTCGCGGCCACCGTGACGGCGCCCGGGGTGGGCGCCTCCGCCACCAACTCCACCAGGTGAGTGGCGAGTTGCGCCGGGTCCGGGTGGTCGAAGGTGAGGGTCGGGGCGAGCCGCAGGCCGGTGACGGCGGTCAGGCGGTTGCGCAGCTCGACGGCGGTCAGCGAGTCCAGGCCCAGGTCGTTGAACGGGCGCTCGTCGCCGACGGCGGCCGGCTCGGTGCCGAGCACACCGGCGACCTCGGTGCGCACCAGCTCCAGCAGGGCGGCGGTCCGCTCCGCCCCGGTGAGCGCGAGCAGCTTCGGCAGCAGGGCCGGGCCGGCGGCCGCCGCACCCCGGGCAGCGGCCCGGCGGGCGGCCGGGACCAGGGCGGTGAGCAGCGCGGGCAGGGCCGGCTGGTTGCGCAGGGCGGCCAGGTCCAGCGGGGCCGCCACCAGGTAGGGGTCCTCGGCCCGCGCGGCCGCCTCGAACAGCCGGGCGCCCTGCTCGGCGCCGATCGCCCGGAGACCCGCACGGGCGGCCCGGCGGCGGTCGGCCTCACTGAGGTGCGCGGTGACGGCGCTGGCTTCGGCCCACTGGCCCCAGGCCAGCGACTGGGCCGGCAGGCCGATCGAGCGGCGGTGGGCGGCGAGCGCGTCCAGGTAGGTGTTGGCGGCGGAGTAGCTGGCCTGCCCCGGGCCGCCTAGGACGGCGGCGACCGAGGAGTAGAGCACGAAGGCCGCGAGGTCGTGACCCCTGGTCAGCTCGTGCAGGTGGCGGGCGCCGTCGGCCTTCGGGGCCCAGACGGTCCGCAGCCGCTCGGGGGTGAGGGCGGCGAGCACGCCGTCGTCCACCACACCGGCCGTGTGCACCACGGCGGTCAGCGGGTGCCGCTTCGGTATCGCGGCGATGGCGGCGGCGAGCGCCTCGCGGTCGCCCGCGTCGGCGGCGGCGATGGTCACCTCCGCGCCCAACTCCACCAGCTCGTCCTGGAGTTCCTCCGCGCCGGGAGCCTGGGCGCCGCTGCGGGACAGCAGCAGCAGGTGCTTCACGCCCCGCTCGGCGACCAGGTGACGGGCCAGCAGCCCGCCCAGCACACCGGTGCCACCGGTGATCAGCACCGTGCCCTCCGGGTCCCAGGGCCGGGCGGCGCCGACCTCCGGGGCGGTGGCGCGAACCAGCCGGGGCACGTGCACCCGGCCGGCCCGCAGGGCGAGTTGGGGCTCCTCGGTGGCCAGCGCGGCCGGGATCAGGTGCTCGGAGTCGTGGTCGGTGTCCAGCAGGACGATCCGGCCGGGGTGCTCGGACTGCGCGGAGCGCAGCAGTCCCCAGACCGGGGCGAGCACCGGGTCCGGTGCCTCCCCGAGGACCGGGACGGCGCCGCTGGTCACCACGGCCAGCCGGCTCCCCCCGTTCGCCTCGTCCGCCAGCCACGCCTGCGTGGCGGTCAGCACCTCGGCGAGCACGCCCTCGTGGCCGGTGATCCGCAGCTCGCTCCAGCTGTCGGCAGCCGCCGGCTCGGAGGCCGCGATCTCCGGCCACTCCAGCCGGAACAGGGCGTCGCGGTCGGCGCCGCCGGCCGGGGCGAGTTGTTCGGCGGAGACCAGCCGGGCCCGCAGGGCCTCGACGGAGGCGACCGGGGCGCCGGTCTCGTCCGCGACGTCGACCGAGATGGCCTCCGGCTCGGTGTAGCGCAGGCGCACCCGCAGGGCGCTCGCGCCGACCGCGTGCAGCCGCACGCCGGTGTAGGCGAAGGGAAGCCGGCTGGTGCCGGCCGGGGTGTCGGTCAGGCCGTGGTGGGCGGTGACGTGCACGGCGGCGTCCAGCAACGCCGGGTGAAGGCCGAACTCCGCGGCGCTCTCGCGGACTTCCTCCGGCAGCGCGACCTCGGCGTAGAAGGTGTCGCCGTCCCGCCAGGCCGCCCGCAGGCCCCGGAAGGCCGGGCCGTAGGCGAGCCCGGCGGCGGCCAGCTCCTGGTACACCTCCTCGGTGGGCAGTGCGGTGGCACCCGCCGGGGGCCACGCGCGCAGCGCCTCGCCCGGGGCGCCGGGGCCGGCCAGCAGCAGGCCGGAGGCGTGCCGGCTCCACTCCTCCGTCCCGGCCGGGCGGGAGTGCACGGTGACCTCGCGGGCCCCGGTCCCGTCCGCGCCGCCGACGGCGACCTGGACGTGCACGGCGCCCTGCTCGGGCAGCACCAGCGGGGCCTCCACCACCAGCTCGTCCAGGGTGCCGGCGCCCAGCTCGTCGCCTGCCCGGACCGCGAGCTCCAGCAGCGCGGTGCCGGGGACGATCACGGTGCCCTGGACGGCGTGGTCGGCCAGCCAGGGGTGGGTGCGCAGCGAGAGGCTGCCGGTGAGCAGCACGCCCTCCCCGTCCGGGAGGCGGACGGTGGCGCCGAGCAGCGGGTGGGCGGCCTCGGCGAGGCCGAGCCCGCTGGCGTCGGCCCCGCGGTGGGCGGGCTCCAGCCAGTAGCGGCGGCGCTGGAAGGGGTAGGTGGGGAGGGTCAGTCCGGCGGGGCGGGAGGGGTGGCCGAGCAGGGCGGTCCAGTTCACCCGGTGACCCTGGACGTGGATCCGGGCCAGCGCGGTGACGGCGGTCTCGGCCTCGTCGCGGTCGCGGCGCAGCGCGGTGGCCGTGACAGGAGTGTCGAGGGCGGCGCCGACCAGGCCGCTGAGCGTGCCGTCCGGGCCGAGCTCGACGAAGGTGCTGACGCCCTCGGCCGCCAACTCCCCGATGACGTCGGCGAAGCGGACCGCCTCGCGGACCTGGCGGACCCAGTACTGCGGGTCGGTGAGCTCGGCGGCGGTGGCGATCCGGCCGGTCAGGTTGGAGACCACCGGGATCTGCGGGGCATGGAAGGTCAGACCGGCGGCGGTCCGCCCGAACTCGGCGAGCATGCCGTCCAGGTGGGCGGAGTGGAAGGCATGACTGACCTTCAGCTGCTTGGTCCGCCGGTCGGCGAACCGCTCGCGGACGGCAGCCACGGCCTCGGCGTCACCGGAGACCACCACCGAACGCGGGCCGTTCACGGCCGCGATCTCGGCACCGGCAACGAGGGCCTCGCGGACCTCCTCCTCGGTGGCCTCGACCGCCACCATCGCACCGCCGCCCGGCAGTTCCTGCATCAGCCGGGCCCGGGCCGCCACCAGCGCGGCCGCGTCGGCCAGCGACAGCACCCCCGCCACGTGGGCCGCGGCCAGCTCACCGATCGAATGGCCGGTGACGTAGTCGGGCCGCACGCCCCAGGACTCGAAGAGCCGGAACAGCGCGACCTCCACCGCGAACAACGCCGGCTGCGTCCACCCCGTCTCGTCCAGACCCTCACCACTCGCGATCACCTCGGCCAGCGGCAGACCGAGGGCCGTCTCGACGGCCTCGAAAGCCTCGGCGAAGACCGGGAAGGCGGCGGCCAACTCCCGCCCCATGCCCACCCGCTGGCTACCCTGCCCGGAGAACAGGAACGCCAGACCGCCCGAGCGGGCCGTCCCGCGCACCACGCCCGGCCCGTCCAGCGCCCGCAGCGCCTCGACCCCGCCGAGCACCACCGCCCGCTCCTCGAAGACCGCCCGGTCGGCCACCAGGGCCCGGGCCAGCTCCAGCGGGGGCTCGGACGCCAGCAGTTCGGCCACCTGGGCGGCCCGCGCCGCCAGCGCCTCCGGTGAGCGGCCGGACACCACGAAGGGCAGCACGGCCGGGGCCTCGGTGGCCTCGATCGTGAGCTCTTCCTCCGGCGCCTGCTCGATGATCACGTGCGCGTTGGTGCCGCTGGCCCCGAAGGCCGAGACGCCGACCCGGCGCGGGCCTTCGACCTCCGGCCAGGCGCGCTGCTCGGTGAGCAGCTCCACCGCTCCGGCGTCCCAGTCCACGTAGGGGGTGCGCTGCTCGGCGTGCAGGGTGCGCGGCAGCACGCCGTGGCGGATCGCCAGCACCGACTTGATCACGCCCGCCACACCCGCCGCCGCCTGGGTGTGACCGATGTTGGACTTCAACGAGCCGAGCAGCAGCGGCTGTTCGCGGTCCTGCCCGTAGGTGGCCAGGATCGCCTGGGCCTCGATCGGGTCGCCCAGCCGGGTGCCGGTGCCGTGCGCCTCGACGGCGTGGACGTCGGCGGCGGCCAGCCGGGCCCCGGCCAGTGCCTGGCGGATGACGCGCTGCTGGGCGGGGCCGTTGGGGGCGGTCAGGCCGTTGGAGGCGCCGTCCTGGTTGACGGCGCTGCCGCGCAGCACCGCCAGCACGGGGTGCCCGTGGCGCCGCGCGTCCGAGAGCCGCTCGACCAGCAGCAGGCCCACGCCCTCCGCCCAGCCGGTGCCGTCCGCCTCGGCGGCGAAGGCCTTGCAACGGCCGTCGGCGGACAGGCCGCGCTGGCGGGAGAACTCCACGAAGCCCTGGGCGGTGGCCATCACGCTCACCCCGCCGGCCAGCGCGAGGTCGGACTCGCCGGAGCGCAGCGACTGGGCGGCCAGGTGCAGCGCGACCAGCGAGGAGGAGCAGGCGGTGTCCACCGTGACGGCCGGGCCCTCGAAACCGAAGGTGTAGGAGATCCGGCCCGAGGCCACGCTGTCCAGGCCGCCGATCCCCAGGAATCCCTCCAACTCGCCCGGGGCGTCGTGCAGTCGGGGCGTGTAATCGCTGCCCGCGATCCCGGCGAAGACCGCCGTCCGGCTGCCGCGCAGACCGGCCGGGTCGATGCCGGCCCGCTCGAAGGCCTCCCAGGCCGTCTCGAGCAGCAGGCGGTGCTGCGGGTCGGTGGCCAGCGCCTCGCGCGGCGAGATGCCGAAGAACTCCGCGTCGAACTCGGGCGTGGTGTCGAGGAATCCGCCGTGCCGGGTGTAGGAGGTGCCGGGGTGGTCCGGGTCGGGGTGGTAGAGCGCCTCCAGGTCCCAGCCGCGGTCGGCGGGGAACTCGCCGATGGCGTCCACGCCCTCGCTGACGACCCGCCAGAGGTCGTCCGGCGAGGTGATCCCGCCGGGCAGGCGGCAGGCCATGCCGACGATGGCGATCGGCTCGTACTTGGCCCGCTCCACTTCCTGGAGCCGCTTGTTGGCCTTCTGGGCGTCGGCCAGGGCCCGCTTCAGGTAGTCCCTGAGCTTCTGGTCGTTGGACATCGTTGCCTCTCGGATCACGTGCGGGTGGTTGCGGTGCGGGCGCTCAGTCGGAGTTGCCGTCGATCAGGGCGAAGAGCTCCTCGTCGGTGGCGCTGTCCAGGTCCAGGTCGAACTCGTCCTCGGCGGAAGGGTCCTGGCCCCAGCGGTCGACCAGCGCCCGCAGCCGGGCCAGCACCTGGTCGCGGTCCTGGTCGGCCGGGCCGTCCAGCAGCCGCTCCAGCGCGGCCACCGACTCCAGCGCTCCGAGCTCCACCGCCCTGTCCCCTACCGGCAGTTCGGCCAGCAGGTGGGCGGCCAGCGCGGCCGGGTTCGGGTGGTCGAAGACCAGGGTGGCGGGCAGCTCCAGGCCCGTCCCGGCGCCGATCCGATTGCGCAGTTCGACGGCGGTCAGCGAACTCAGGCCCAGGTCCCGGAAGGCCCGGTCGGCGCCGACCTCCCCGGTGTCGGGGTGGCCGAGCACGGCCGCCGCCTCCCGGCGGACCAGGTCCAGCAGCAGCGCCTCGCGGGCCGACGGGTCGTCGAGGACCGCGAGCCGGGCCACCCACGGGGCGGTCTCGCCCACCTCGGCGGCCTGGACGGCCGGGGCCGTCACGGTGGAGTTGGTGACGGTGGCGTCCAGCCAGTACCGCTGACGCTGGAAGGCGTAGCCGGGCAGCGCCACCCGGCGCGGACGGGCTCCGGCCAGCACGGCCGGCCAGTCCACCGCCGCGCCGCGCACCCAGAGTTCGGCGGCCGAGAGCAGGAAGCGGTCCAGGCCGCCGTGGTCCCGGCGAAGGGTCCCGGTGACGACCGAACCCCGTCCGGCCCCGGCGGACTCCAGGGTCTCCTGGAGCGGGACGGTGAGCACGGGGTGCGGGCTCACCTCGACGAAGACCGTGTGGCCCTCGGCGGCCAGCGCTCGGGCCGCCTCCTCGAAGCGGACGGTCTCGCGCAGGTTGGTCACCCAGTACTCGGCGTCCAGCGCCGCGGTGTCCTGCCAGTCACCGGTGACGGTGGAGAGCAGCGGCACCTCGCCGGTGCGCGGTCGGACCGGGGCGAGCAGCTCCAGCAGCTCCTCCCGCAGGCCGTCCACCTGGGCGGAGTGCGAGGCGTAGTCCACCGGGATCAGCCGGGCCCGGACCTCCTCCGCCCGGTAGCCCTCGACCAGTTCGGCCAGCGCCTGCGGCTCGCCGGAGACCACGGTGGCGGAGGGGCCGTTGACCACGGCGACCGAGAGCCGGCCGCCCCAGGCGGCGATCCGCTCGGTGACCTCGGCGGCGGGCAGCGCCACCGAGGCCATTCCGCCCCGGCCCGAGAGGGCCAGGATGGCCCGGCTGCGCAGGGCCACCACCCGGGCGCCGTCGGCCAGGCTCAGGCCGCCGGCCACCACGGCGGCGGCGATCTCGCCCTGGCTGTGGCCGACCACCGCGTCCGGGCGGACGCCGTGGGCCTGCCAGAGCTCGGCCAGCGAGACCATCACGGCCCACAGCACCGGCTGCACCACGTCCACCCGGTCCAGGCCGGGCGCGCCCGGCTCGCCGCGCAGCACGTCCAGCAGGGACCAGTCGGTGTGCGGGGCGAGGGCCGCCGCGCACTCCGCGATCCGGGCCGCGAAGGCCGGTGCGGTGTCCAGGAGTCCGACCGCCATGCCGGCCCACTGGGAGCCCTGGCCGGGGAAGACGAAGACGGTCCGGCCGTCCACGTCGGCCCGGCCGGTGACCAGCGCGGGCGAGGGGTCGCCGGCGGCGAGCAGCTTCAGCCCGGCCGGGTCGCCGACCACCACGGCCCGCTCCTCCAGCGCGCCCCGGGTGGTGACCAGGGCGTGCGCCACGTCGACCGGCTCGGCGCCCTCCAGCGCCTCGGCCACCCGCCCGGCCTGCTCGCGCAGGGCCTGCGGGGTGCGGGCCGAGACCACGAAGGGCAGCACCGGCGGGGTGGCGCCGCGCTCGGGAGCGGGCGCCTCCTGCGGGGCCTGCTCGATGATCACGTGGGCGTTGGTGCCGGAGACCCCGAAGGAGGAGATCCCGGCCCGGCGCGGGCGGTCCACCCCGGGCCAGTCCTGACGCTCGGTCAGCAGCTCGACCGCACCGGCCGACCAGTCCACGTACGGGGACGGCTCGTCCACGTGCAGGGTCTGCGGCAGCACGCCGTGGCGGATGGCCTGCACCATCTTGATCACCCCGGCCGCGCCGGCGGCGGCCTGGGTGTGGCCGATGTTGGACTTCAACGAGCCGAGCAGCAGCGGCTGTTCGCGGTCCTGGCCGTAGGTGGCGAGCAGCGCCTGGGCCTCGATCGGGTCACCCAGGCGGGTGCCGGTGCCGTGGCCCTCGACGGCGTCCACCTCGTGCGCGGCAAGGCCCGCCTGGGCCAGCGCCTGCCGGATGACGCGCTGCTGGGAGGGACCGCTCGGCGCGGTCAGGCCGTTGGAGGCGCCGTCCTGGTTGACGGCGCTGCCGCGCAGCACCGCCAGCACCTGGTGCCCGTTGCGCCGCGCGTCGGAGAGCCGCTCCACCAGCAGCAGGCCCACGCCCTCGCCCCAGCCGGTGCCGTCCGCCGCCCCCGCGTAGGCCTTGCAGCGGCCGTCCTCGGAGAGCGCCCGCTGACGGGAGAACTCCACGAAGGTGGTCGGGGTGGACATCACCGCGACGCCACCGGCCAGGGCCAGGTCGCACTCCCCGGCCCGCAGCGACTGGGCGGCCAGGTGCAGGGCGACCAGCGAGGAGGAGCAGGCGGTGTCGACCGTGACGGCCGGGCCCTCGAAACCGAAGGTGTAGGAGATCCGGCCCGAGGCGACACTGCCCGCGCTGCCGTTGCCGAGCCAGCCCTCCAGCTCCGCCGGGACCTCACGGACCCGGGGCGCGTAGTCGTGGTACATCATCCCGGCGAAGACGCCGGTCCGGCTGCCGCGCAGCGTGGCCGGGTCGATGCCCGCGCTCTCCAGCGCCTCCCATCCGGTCTCCAGCAGCAGGCGCTGCTGGGGGTCGGTGGCCAGTGCCTCGCGCGGGGAGATGCCGAAGAACGCGGCGTCGAACTCGGCGGCCCGGTCGAGGAATCCGCCGTGCCGGGTGTACGAGGTGCCGGGCCGCTCCGGGTCCGGGTCGTAGAGGTTCTCCAGGTCCCAGCCGCGGTCGGTCGGGAACTCCCCGACCGCGTCCCGGCCTTCGGCCACCAGCTGCCAGAGCTCGTCCGGCGTGGTCACCCCGCCGGGCAGGCGGCAGGCCATGCCGACGATGGCGATCGGGTCGTCGGCGGGCAGCGGCGCCGGGGACGCCGTACGGACCGCCGGGGCCTTCGCCGCGCCCAGCAGCTCGGTGAGCAGGTGCTCGGCGAGGGCGGCCGGGTTGGGGTGGTCGAAGACCAGGGTGGCGGAGAGGCGCAGACCGGTGGCCGCGCCGATCCGGTTGCGCAGCTCCACGGCGGTCAGCGAGTCCAGCCCGAGGCTGGTGAACGGCCGCTGCGCGCCGACCGAGCCGGCGTCCGTGCCGAGCACGGCGGCCACCTCGGTGCGGACCAGGCGCAGCACCGTGGCGAGGCGCTCGGCCCGGTCCGGCAGCGCGGCCAGCCGCTCCGTGAGCGGGGCCTCCCCCGCCGCCGCGCCACCGCTGCCCGCTGCCCGGCGGACCGGGCGGACCAGGCCGCGCAGCAGCGCGGGCACCGGACGGCCGCGCAGGGCGGCCAGGTCGAGCGGGGCGGGGACCAGCACCGGACGGTCCGTCAGCAGGCCGGCCGCGTCGAAGAGCGCGGCGCCCTCGGCCGAGCCGATCGGGCGGATCCCGAGCCGGGCCAGGCGGGCGTGGTCGGTGGCGCTCAGGTGGCCGGTGATGCCACTGGCCTCGGCCCACTGGCCCCAGGCCAGCGACTGGGCCGGCAGGCCGATCGAGCGCCGGTGGGCGGCCAGCGCGTCCAGGTAGGTGTTGGCGGCGGAGTAGCTGGCCTGCCCCGGCGAACCGAGGACGGCGGCGACCGAGGAGTAGAGCACGAAGGCGGCCAGCTCGTGACCCCTGGTCAGCTCGTGCAGATGGCGGGCGCCGTCGGCCTTCGGGGCCCACACCGCCTCCAGTCGGGACGGCGTCAGCGAACCGAAGACACCGTCGTCCACCACACCGGCCGTGTGCACCACGGCGGTGAGCGGGTGCTCGGCCGGTACCGCGGCGATCGCGGCGGCCAGCGCCTCGCGGTTCGCCGCGTCGGCGGCCGCGATGGTCACCCGTGCGCCCAATCCGGCCAGCTCCTCGCGGAGTTCGGCCGCACCGGGGGCAGCATCGCCGCTGCGGGAAAGCAGAAGCAGGTGCTTCACGCCGCGCCCGGCGACCAGGTGACGGGCCAGCAGCCCGCCCAGCACGCCGGTTCCACCGGTGATCAGCACCGTGCCCTCCGGGTCCCAGGGCCGCGCCTCGCCGTGCTCCGGCACGCCCACCCGGGCCAGCCTCGGCACGTGCACCCGGCCGTCGCGCAGGGCGAGTTGGGGCTCGCCGGAGGCCAGCACCGTCGGCAGCAGCCCGGCGACGTCACCGTCCACCAGGACGATCCGCTCCGGGTGCTCGGACTGCGCGGAGCGCAGCAGCCCCCAGACCGGGGCCACCACCGGATCCGGTGCCTCGCCGGCGACGGAGACGGCACCGCTGGTCAGGACGACCAGCCGGGCCCCCTCGTTCGCCTCGTCCGCCAGCCACTCCTGCGTGGCGGTCAGCACCTCGGCGAGCACGCCCTCCCGGGCCTCGGCCCGCAGGACGGTGTGGGCGGAGAGCCCGTCCGCCCCGTCCGTCTCGGGCAGCGCGAGCTCGGGCCACTCGACCGCGAACAGCGCGTCCCGGTCGACCGCCGGGGCGGTGCCCAGTGCGCCGTCCTGCACCGGCCGGGTGACCAGGGAGGCGAGCGAGATCACCGGGCGCCCCTCGGCGTCGGTGGCCTCGATGGCGTAGTCGTCCGCGCCGCTGACGGTGAGCCGGACCCGGATCCGGGCGGCGCCCGCCGCGTGCAGCGAGACCCCCCGGTAGGCGAACGGCAGGCGCCGCACCCCGGCCTCGCTGCCGTGCAGGGCCGGGAGTTGGGCCGCCGCGTCCAGCAGGGCCGGGTGGATGCCGAAGCGGGAGGCGTCCGGGACGAGCTGCTCGGGGAGGGCGGCCTCGGCGTACAGGGTGTCACCGTCGCGCCAGACCGTCTCCAGGCCGCGGAAGGCGGGCCCGTACTCCAGGCCGACCCCGGCCAGCAGCTCGTACGCCTCGGTGACCGGGACCTCCTCGGCGCCCTGCGGCGGCCAGACGAAGGGCTCGGCAGCGGCCGTGCGCTCGGAGAGCAGACCGGAGGCGTGCCGGGTCCACTCCCCCGCCACGCCCGCCCGGGAGTGGACGGCGACCGGACGCTTCCCGTCCTCGGCCGACTCGCCGACGGTGACCTGGAGTTGGAGAGCACCCTCGGCCGGGAGCAGCAGCGGCGACTCGACCACCAGCTCCTCCAGGGTGGCCGCGCCGACCTCGTCACCGGCCCGGACGGCGAGTTCGACCAGGGCCGCACCGGGCGCCAGGACGGTGCCGAGCGCCACGTGGTCGGCCAGCCAGGGGTGGGTTCGCAGCGAGAGGCTGCCGGTCAGCACCACGCCCGAGGAGCCGGCCGGGGTCAGGGCCGCGCCGAGCACCGGGTGCTCGACCGCACCGAGGCCCAGACCGCCGGCGTCGGCGGTCCGACGGGCGGGCTCCAGCCAGTAACGGCGGCGCTGGAACGGGTAGGTGGGCAGGTCGAGCTGCGGGCGGCGGGCGCCGCCGAACAGCGCGGCCCAGTCCACCGGGTGGCCCTGGACGTGGATCCGGGCCAGCGCGGTGACGGCGGTCTCGGCCTCGTCGCGGTCGCGGCGCAGCGCGGCTGCCGTGACGGGCTCGTCCAGGATGGTGCCGACCAGGCCGCTGAGCGTGCCGTCCGGGCCGAGCTCGACGAAGGTGCTGACGCCCTCGGCCGCCAACTCCCTTACCACGTCGGCGAAGCGGACCGCCTCGCGGACCTGTCGGACCCAGTACTGCGGGTCGGTGAGCTCGGCGGCGGTGGCGATCCGGCCGGTCAGGTTGGAGACCACCGGGATCTGCGGGGCGCTGTAGCCGAGGTGGGCGGCCACCCGGCCGAAGTCGGCGAGCATGCCGTCCAGGTGGGCGGAGTGGAAGGCGTGACTGACCTTCAGCTGCTTGGTGCGGCGGTCGGCGAAGCGCTCGCGGACGGCGGCCACGGCCTCGGCGTCGCCGGAGACCACCACCGAACGCGGGCCGTTGACGGCCGCGATCTCCGCACCGGGGACCAGGACCTCGCGGACCTCCTCCTCGGTCGCCTCGACCGCCACCATCGCACCACCACCGGGCAGTTCCTGCATCAACCGGGCCCGGGCCGCCACCAGCGCGGCCGCATCGGCCAGCGAGAACACCCCCGCCACGTGGGCCGCGGCCAGCTCACCGATCGAGTGCCCGGCCAGTAGGTCCGGCCGCACGCCCCAGGACTCGAAGAGCCGGAACAGCGCGACCTCCACCGCGAACAACGCCGGCTGCGTCCACCCCGTCTCGTCCAGACCCTCACCACTCGCGATCACCTCGCCCAGCGGCAGGCCGAGCGCCTCGGCCACCGCGTCGAAGGCCTGCGCGTAGACCGGGAAGGCGGCGTACAACTCCCGCCCCATGCCCACCCGCTGGCTACCCTGCCCGGAGAACAGGAACGCCAGACCACCGGAGCTGGCCGTCCCGCGCACCACGCCGGGGCCGTCCAGCGCGCGCAGCGCCTCGACGCCGCCGAGCACCACCGCGCGCTCCTCCAGCGCGGCCCGCGCGGTCACCAGCGACTGGGCGACCGCCGACGGGTCGGCCGTCGAGGCGAGTTCGGCGACCTGGTCGGCCTGGGCCACCAAGGCCTCCGGCGTCCGCGCGGAGAGCACGAAGGGCAGCACGGCCGGGGCCTCGGTGGCCACGACCACCGCGGCCTCCTCCGGCGCCTGCTCGATGATCACGTGCGCGTTGGTGCCGGAGACCCCGAAGGCGGAGACGCCGACCCGGCGCGGGCGGTCCAGCGCGGGCCAGGGCTGGTCCTCCGTCAGCACCCGCACCGTGCCCGCCGACCAGTCGACGTGCGGGGAGGGCTCGTCCACGTGCAGGGTGCGCGGCAGCACGCCGTTGCGGATCGCCAGCACCGACTTGATCACGCCCGCGACACCCGCCGCGGCCTGGCTGTGGCCGATGTTGGACTTCACCGAGCCGAGCCAGAGCGGGCGTTCGGCGTCGCGCTCCTGCCCGTAGGTGGCGATCAGGGCCTGCGCCTCGATCGGGTCGCCCAGCGTGGTGCCGGTGCCGTGTGCCTCCACCGCGTCCACCTCGTGGGCGGCGAGGCCCGCCTGGGCCAGCGCCTGGCGGATGACGCGCTGCTGGGAGGGACCGCTCGGCGCGGTCAGGCCGTTGGAGGCGCCGTCCTGGTTGACGGCGCTGCCGCGCAGCACCGCCAGCACCTGGTGCCCGTTGCGCCGCGCGTCGGAGAGCCGCTCCACCAGCAGCAGGCCCACGCCCTCGGCCCAGCCGGTGCCGTCGGCGGCCGCCGCGAAGGCCTTGCAGCGGCCGTCGGGCGACATGGCCCGCTGGCGGGAGAACTCCACGAAGGTGGTCGGGGTGGTCATCAGCAGCACGCCGCCCGCCACCGCCAGGTCCGACTCCCCGGCGCGCAGTGACTGCGCGGCCAGGTGCAGGGCGACCAGCGAGGAGGAGCAGGCGGTGTCCACCGTGACGGCCGGGCCCTCGAAACCGAAGGTGTAGGAGATCCGGCCCGAGGCCACCGAGCCGGCGTTGCCGATCCCCAGGTAGGCCTCCAGCTCGTCCGGCACCTGCTGCCCGGCGCCCGCGTAGTCGCGGCCGGAGATGCCGGCGAACACGCCGGTCCGGCTGCCGCGCAGCGCGGTCGGGTCGATGCCGGCCCGCTCGAAGGCCTCCCAGGTGGTCTCCAGCAGCAGGCGCTGCTGGGGGTCGATCGCGGGGGCCTCGCGCGGCGGGATCCCGAAGAACTCGGCGTCGAACTCGCCGATGCCGTCGAGGAATCCGCCGTGCTTGGAGTACGAGGTGCCGGGCCGGTCCGGGTCGGGGCTGTAGAGCGACTCCAGGTCCCAGCCGCGGTCCGCCGGGAACTCGGTGAGCGCGTCCACGCCCTCGCTGACCAGGCGCCAGAGGTCCTCGGGCGAGGCGACCCCGCCGGGGTAGCGGCAGGCCATGCCGACGATCGCGATCGGGTCCTCGTCCAGGTCCGCGAGCCGTACGGCGGGCGTCTCGGTGAGCTCCTCGGCGCCCCACAGCTCGCCGGCCAGCCAGTCGGCCAGGGCGGCGGGGGTCGGGTGGTCGAAGACCACGGTGGCGGGCAGGCGGCGGCCGGTGGCCGCGCCCAGGCGGTTGCGGAACTCGACGGCGGTGAGCGAGTCGAAGCCCTGCTGGCGGAAGGCCTTGGCCGGGTCGATCGCCTCGGCCGAGCCGTGCCGCTGCACGGCGGCGGCCTCGGCACGGACCAGGGCCAGCAGGCTCCGGCGCCGCTCGGCGGCGGGCAGGGCGGCCAGACGGGCCGTCAGCTCGCCCTCGGCCGCCGGTGCGGCGGCGCCCACGGGCTCGGCCGTGCGGCGGACCAGCTCGGCGGCGATCGGGTGGCGACGGCTGCGGAACAGCACGGGCCAGTCGGCGTCCACCACCACCAGGGTGATGTCGCCGTGGTCCAGAGCCTGGCCGAGCAGCTCGACGGCCTGCACCGGCGGCAGCGAGACCAGGCCGTGGCGCAGCAGCTGCTCCTCGGCCCCGTCGGCGGCGATGCCGTCCCCCGCCCAGTGGCCCCAGGCGATCGAGGTGGCCGGCAGGCCCGCGGCGCGGCGGCGCTCGGCGAGGGCGTCCAGATAGGCGTTGCCGGGCGCGTAGTTGCCCTGCCCGGGGATGCCGCACAGACCGGCCACCGAGGAGAACAGCACGAAGGCGGAGAGCTCCAGCCCGGCGGTCAGCTCGTCCAGCAGCTGCGCGGCGCCCGCCTTGGCGCGGAGCGCCAGCTCCAGCTGAGCGGCCGTCAGGGAGGGGATCAGGCCGTCGTGCAGCGCGGCGGCGGTGTGCACCACGGCGGTCAGCGGGCGGTCGGCGGGGATGCCCGCCAGCACGGCGGCGAGCGCCTCGCGGTCGGCCACGTCGGCGGCGGCGAAGCTCACCTCGGTGCCCAGGGCGGCGAGTTCGGCGGCCAGCACGGCCGCACCGGGTGCCTCGGCGCCCCGGCGGCTGACCAGCAGCAGGTGCTCGGCGCCACGCCCGGCCAGCCAGCGGGCCACGTGGCCACCGAGGGCTCCGGTGCCTCCGGTGATCAGCGTGGTGCCACTCGGCCGCCACGGCTGCTCGGCCGCTCCGGCCGGGGCGGCGGGGACCAGGCGCCGGGCGAAGACCCCGGCGGGGCGCAGCGCGAGCTCCACCTCGCGGTCGGCGGAGGTGTCGGCCAGCAGGGCGGCCAGCTGCTGCCAGGTGCGGTCGTCCGGTTCGGCCGGAAGGTCGGCCAACCCGCCGTGCAGGGCGGGGAGTTCGGCGGCCAGGATGGCGCCGAAGCCCCAGACCAGGGCGTGCTGCGGGTCGGTCACCGGATCGGCCGGGCCGGTGGAGACGGCACCCCGGGTCAGGTACCAGAGCGGGGCGTGCGCCCCCGCGTCCTCCAGGGCCTGGGCCAGGGTGACCTCGGCGGCGTAGGCCCACGGCACCGCGGGGTGCTCGGGGTGGGCGCCGCCGCGCAGCTGGAGCAGGGAGACCACGCCGTCGAACGGCCCGGCGGCGATCAGGGTCTCGGCCAGCGCGGCGCGGTCGGTGCCGCCGAGGACCACCACGGGCACGGCGCCGTGCGCGGCCAGCGTCTCGGCGAGCGCCGCCGCCCACGGGTGGCCGGTCTGCTCCTCCGGGGTGACGATCAGCCAGGTGCCGTGCAGCTTGCCGGCCGTGGCCGGGGTGACGGGGCGCCAGGTGATCCGGTGGCGCCAGCCGTCGGCGACGGTGGCCGCCCGCTGCCGGTCCCACCAGGAGGCCAGGGCCGGCAGCACGGGGGCGACCCGCTCGCCGTCCAGGCCGATGGCCTCGCCGAGCCGCCCGGCGTCGCCCTCGGCGACCAGGCCCCAGAAGGTCTCGTCGGGGGCGCCGCCGGTGCCGGTGAGCTGCTCGGGCGAGCGGCTGGCGTCCAGCCAGTACCGCTGCCGCTGGAACGGGTAGGTGGGCAGCTCGGCGTGGTGCGGGCGGGTGCCGGCGAAGGCGGCCGTCCAGTCCACCGGGACGCCCCGGACGTGGAGTTCGGCCGCGGAGGCGAGCCAGCGCTCCCGGCCGCCGTGGTCGCGGCGCAGCGAACCGGCCACCACCGGGTCGGTCACCCCGGCCGCGTCGAGGGTGTCCTCGATCGCGCCGGTGAGCACCGGGTGCGGGCTGACCTCGACGAAGACGGTGTGCCCGTCCTCGGCCAGGCGGCGGGTGGCCTGCTCGAAGCGGACGGTGGAGCGCAGGTTGCGGTACCAGTACCCGGCGTCCAGGGCGGCGGTGTCCTGCCAGTCCCCGGTGACGGTGGAGAGCAGCGGCACCTCCCCGGCGCGCGGGGCCACGGGGGCGAGCAGCTCCAGCAGCTCCTCGCGCAGCGCCTCGGTCTGCACCGAGTGGGAGGCGTAGTCGATGTTGACCGGGCGGGTGCGGACGCCCTCGGCCTCGTACGCGGCGGCCAGTTCGGCCAGTGCCTCCAGGTCGCCGGAGACCACGGTGGAGAGCGGGCCGTTGACCACGCCGATCGACAGGCGGCCGGGCCGGGCGGTGATCCGGGCCTCCACCTCGGCGAGCGGGCGGGCCACCGAGAGCATGCCGCCCTTGCCGGAGAGGGTGGCCAGCGCCTGGGCCCGGCGGGCCACGATCCGGGCCGCGTCGGCCAGGGTGAGGCCGCCGGCCACGTAGGCGGCCGCCACCTCGCCCTGGCTGTGGCCGACCACGGCGTCGGGGCGCACCCCGTAGGACTTCCAGAGCGCGGCCAGGGCCACCATGACGGCCCAGAGAGTGGGCTGGACCACGTCGACCCGGTCCGGGTCCGGTCCGCCGGGCACTCCGCGCACCACGTCCAGCAGCGACCAGTCGGTGTGCGGGGCGAGCGCCTCGGCGGCCTCGGTGAGCGCGGCGGCGAACACCGGCTCGGCCTCGAGCAGTCCGGCGGCCATGCCGGTCCACTGGGAGCCCTGGCCGGGGAAGACGAAGACCACCTTGCCGGGGGTCCCGGCCCGGCCGCGCACCACCTGGGGGGCGGTCAGGTCGGCGAGGGCGTCCGGGCCGCCGATGGCGACGGCGCGCTCCTCCAGGTGCGCCCGGCCGGTGGCCAGGGTGTGGGCCAGGTCCAGCGGTGCGACCCGGTCGACGGTGCGTGCGAGGCGGGCGGCCTGGGCCTCCAGCGCCTCGGGGGTGCGGGCGGAGAGCAGGTAGGGCAGCACCTCGGGCGCCTCGGTGCCGGGCTCTCCCGTCTCCTCCTCGGGGGCCTGCTCGACGATGACGTGCGCATTGGTGCCGGAGACGCCGAAGGCGGAGACGGCGGCGCGGCGCGGGCGGTCCAGGGCCGGCCAGTCCTGACGCTCGGTCAGCAGCCGGACGGTGCCCTCGGACCAGTCGACGTGCGGGGAGGGCTCGTCCACGTGCAGGGTGCGCGGCAGCACGCCGTGGCGGATCGCCAGCACCGACTTGATCACGCCGGCCACCCCGGCGGCGGCCTGGGTGTGGCCGATGTTCGACTTCAACGAGCCCAGCCAGAGCGGCCGTTCGGGGTCGTGGGCCTGCCCGTAGGTGGCGATCAGGGCCTGCGCCTCGATCGGGTCGCCCAGGCGGGTGCCGGTGCCGTGCGCCTCCACCAGGTCGACGTCGGCCGGGGTGATCCCGGCGGAGGCCAGCGCCTGGCGGATGACGCGCTGCTGGGAGGTGCCGCTCGGGGCGGTGAGCTGGCTACTGCGGCCGTCCTGGTTGACGGCCGAGCCGCTGAGCACGGCCAGCACCCGGTGGCCGTTGCGGCGGGCGTCGGAGAGCTTCTCCAGCACCAGCAGCCCGGCGCCCTCGCCCCAGCCGGTCCCGTCGGCGGCGGAGGCGAAGGCCTTGCAGCGGCCGTCGGGCGCCAGGCCGCGCTGGCGGCTGAACTCGATGAACAGGCCGGGCGCGGAGAGCACGGTGGCGCCGCCGGCCAGGGCCAGCGAGCACTCGCCGGAGCGCAGCGCGCTCGCGGCCAGGTGGACCGCGACCAGGGAGGAGGAGCAGGCGGTGTCGACGGTGACGGCCGGCCCCTCCAGGCCCAGGGTGTAGGCGATCCGGCCGGAGGCGACCGAGGTGGTGGTGCCGGTGAGCACGTAGCCGTCGGTCTGCTCGGCGGGCAGGTGGTGCATGGAGGGGCCGTACTCCTGCGCGATGACGCCCGCGAAGACGCCGGTGCGGCTGCCGCGCAGCGACTCCGGGTCGATCGCGGCGTGCTCCAGCGCCTCCCAGGCCGTCTCCAGCAGCAGGCGCTGCTGGGGCTCGGCGGCGAGCGCCTCGCGCGGCGAGACGCCGAAGAACGCGGCGTCGAACTCGCCCGCCTCGTAGAGGAATCCGCCCTCGCGGGCATAGCTGCGGCCGGGCCGGTCCGGATCCGGGTCGTACAGGTGCTCCAGGTCCCAGCCCCGGTCGGAGGGGAAGGGGCCGACCACGTCGCGCTCCTCGGCGACCAGCTGCCACAGGGCGTCCGGGGTGTCGGCACCGCCGGGGAAGCGGCAGGCCATGCCGACGATGGCGATCGGCTCCTCCGGGCCGTCCTCGGACGCGGCCGCGCGGGCCTCGGCGTCCTTCAGCCGCTGGCGGGTCTGGTGCAGCTCGGTGGCCACCTTGTTGAGGTAGTCGCGGAGCTTCTGCTCGTTGCTGCTCATCTCTGCGTTCGCCTCTCAGGAAATTCCGAGCTCGTTGTCGATGAAGTCGAAGATGTCGTCGTTGCTGACTTCGCTGATCCGGTCCGCGATGCCGTCGTCCGACGCGGCCGCCGGCGCACCGCCTAGGCCTGCCAGCAGGGCCGCCAACCGGGCTGCCGCATCGGCCCGGCCGCCCTCGCCGAGCGCTCCCAGCGAGCGCTCCAGGCGGTCGAACTCGGCGTCCAGGTCGAGCGGTTCGGGCTCTGAGGCCGGCTCGGCGGGGGCCAGCCGCTCCCGCAGGTGGGCGGCCAGGGCGACCGGGGTCGGGTGGTCGAAGACGGCGGTGGTGGGCAGGCGCAGTCCGGTGGCGGCGTTGATCCGGTTCCGCAGCTCGATCACGCCGAGCGAGTCGAAGCCGATGTCCATGAAGCCGCCGACCGGTCCGACCGCCTCCGGGCCAGGGTGGCCGAGCACGGCGGCCGCGGTGGAGCGGACCAGGGCGAGCAGGATCCGCTCCTGCTCACCGGCCGCCTTGCCCGCCAACTGTCCGGCCAGTGCCGCCGGTTCGCCGCTCGCGGCCGGGCGGGGACGGTGCCGGACCAGGCCGCGCAGCACCGGCGACAGCCGGTCCGCGGGCACCGCGGCGGTGTCCAGCCGGGCCGCCGCGAGGGCGGCGTACGGGGTGCCGAGGCCGTCGAGCGCGGCGTCGAAGAGGGCCAGGCCCTGTTCGTCCGTCATCGGCGCCAGGCCGGTCGCGGCCAGCCGCTCGCTCTCCGCCGCGCCGAGCCCGGCCGCCATCCCGCCGGCCTCCGCCCAGACGCCCCAGGCCAGCGAGGCCGCAGGCAGACCGCGCACCCGGCGGTGCTGGGCCAGCGCGTCCAACTGCGCGTTGGCGGCGGCGTAGTTGGCCTGTCCGGGGTTGCCGAGCAGGGCGACGGCCGAGGAGAAGAGCACGAAGGCGGCCAGCTCCAGGTGTTCGGTGGCGCGGTGCAGGTGCCAGGCGCCCTCCGCCTTGGGCCGGGCCACGGTGCGCAGCCGCTCGGGGGTGAGCGAGGTCAGCACCGTGTCGTCCAGCACCCCGGCGGTGTGCACCACCGCGGTCAGCGGGTGCTCCGCCGGGACGGCGGCGACCAGGGCCTCGACCGCCGCCGGGTCGCCGATGTCGGCGGACGTGGCGGTGGCCACGGCTCCCAGGCGGGCGAGCTCGGCCAGCAGCTCCGGCGCGCCGGGGGCGTTGACGCCCTGACGGCTCGCCAACAGCAGGTGCCGGACGCCGTGGTGGGTGACCAGCCGCCGGGCCACCAGCGCGCCGAGCGCCCCGGTGCCGCCGGTGACCAGCACCGTGCCCCGATCGGCGAGCGGGCGGGGCAGGGTGAGCGCCAGCTTGCCGGTGTGCCTGGCCTGGCTGAGCCGGCGCAGCGCCTGCGGTGCCTGCCGGACGTCCTGGCTCAGCACCGGAAGCGGGGTCAACTCGCCTGCGGCGAACAGCCCTTCCAACTCGGCGAAGATCTCGGCGATCCGGTCCGGGTGCACGTCGAACAGGTCGAAGGCCAGGTAGGCGGCCCCGCCGTGCCCGGCGGCCACGGTGGCCGGGTCGCGCTGGTCGGTCTTGCCCATCTCGACGAACCGCCCGCCCGGGGCGAGCAGCCGCAGCGAGGCGTCGGTGAACTCACCCGCGAGGGCGTTGAGCACCACGTCCACGCCGCGCCCCTCGGTCGCGGAGCGGAAGGCCGCCTCGAAGTCCAGCGTCCGGCTGGAGGCGATCCGGTCCTCCTCGACGCCGAGGCCGCGCAGCACCTCCCACTTGGCCGGGCTCGCCGTACCGTGCACCACCGCACCGCCCTGGCGGGCGAGTTGGACGGCTGCCTGGCCGACGCCGCCGGTGGCGGCGTGCACCAGCACGCTCTCGCCGCGCTTCAGCCCGGCCAGGCCGTAGAGCCCGTGGTGCGCGGTGAGGAAGGCGACCGGGACGGTGGCCGCCTCGGCGTCGCTCCAGCTCCGGGGCACCTTGACCAGCAGGCGGTGGTCGGTGACCGCCACCGGGCCGAGGGTGCCCTGCACCAGACCGGCCACCCGGTCGCCGACGGCCAGCCGGGTCACGCCCGGACCCGTCTCCACGACCGTACCCGCCGCTTCGGCGCCGATCCGGGCGCCGCCCGGGTACATCCCGAGGGTGATCAGCACGTCCCGGAAGTTCAGCCC
The DNA here is from genome assembly GCF_053596675.1 of Kitasatospora sp. NPDC001664. Lineage (NCBI taxonomy): Bacteria > Bacillati > Actinomycetota > Actinomycetes > Kitasatosporales > Streptomycetaceae > Kitasatospora > Kitasatospora sp. NPDC001664. Next base: position 124,983 of record NZ_JBSFGS010000007.1, on the reverse strand, counting down.
GGCGGCGCGGACGGCGAGGCGCACCTCGCCCTCGCCCAGCGGGCGCTCCGCCTCGGGCGCGGGCAGCAGCGCCAGGCTCTCCAGGCTGCCGGGGTTCGCGGTGTCCAGCCGCCACGGGCCGTCCGGCACCGCCAGGGTGTCGGCGGGGCGGACCTTGGCGAGCCTGGGGGCCAGGATCTCCCCGGCGCGCAGCGCGAGTTGGGGATCGTCGGCGGCGAGGGCCGTGGCGACCGCCTCCTCCGAGGCCAGGGTGCCGTCCAGGTCCAGCAGGACCAGCCGGCCGGGCTGCTCGGTCTGCGCGGTGCGGACCAGGCCCCAGACGGCCGCGGCGGCCGGGTCCGGGACGTCCTCGCCGGGGTGGGTGGCGACGGCCCGCTCGGTGGCCAGGGCCAGCGTGCCGCCCTCCCCCGCGAGCCAGGCCTGGATCAGGTCGAGCGCCTGCTCGGCGTCCTGGACCGGCGCGAGCGCGTTCTGACCGGCGGCCACCTCCGCGACCGAGGCGAGCACCGGCCATCCGGGCGTCAGGCGCCCACTGTCCAGCGCGGCCCAGGGCTGACCGTCCGTCGGGCGGCCCGCTCCGTCGGCGGCCGTCAGGGGCCGCCAGTCCAGGCGGTACAGCGAGTCGGCTCCGGCGGTCGCCGCGGCGGCCCGCAGGGTGAGCGCGCCGACGGTGGCGACCGGCAGGCCAGCCGGGTCCGTCACCGCGAGGGCGACGGTGTCGGGGCCGGTCGGGGTGATCCGGGCGCGCAGGGCGGTCGGGCCCGGACGATGGACCGTCACCTCCCGCCAGGCGAACGGCAGCACGGTGCGCTCGGCGTCCAGGACCACCGCGTGCAGCACCGCGTCCAGCAGCGCCGGGTGCAGCGCGTACTCCGCGCCGTCCGCCGCCGGGGCGATCTCCGCGTACAGTTCCTCCCCGACCCGCCAGGCGGCCGTCAGGCCCTGGAAGGCGGGCCCGTAGCGGTAGCCCTGCTCGGCCAGCCGCCCGTAGAGGCCGTCGAGGTCCACCGGCTGCGCGCCGCGCGGCGGCCAGTCCGCGCCGCCGGACGCCTCGAAGGCCTCGGCCGCGGGCGCCGCGAGGGTCCCGGCCGCGTGCTGGGTCCACTGCTCGTCACCCTGCTCGGCCTGCGAGCGGATCCGCACCGCCCGCCGTCCCTCGCCGTCCTCCGCGCCGACCAGCACCTGCAGCCGCACCCCGCCGCGCTCGGGCAGGGTCAGCGGAGCCTCCAGGTCCAGCGACTCCACGGTGCCCGCCCCGGCCCGCGCCGCCGCCTGCGCGGCCAGCTCCAGGAAGGCCGTGCCGGGCAGCAGCACCGAGCCGCCGACGGCGTGTCCGGCCAGCCACGGGTGGGTCCGCAGCGAGATCCTGCCAGCGAGCAACCAGCCCTCCCCGTCCGGGAGTTCGGTGGCACCGGAGAGCAGCGGGTGCCCGGTGGCGGCCAGGCCGCCCGCCCCCGCGTCCGCCGCCCCGGTCGGCTGCTCCAGCCAGTACCGCCGCCGCTCGAAGGGGTAGGTCGGCAGCTCGACCGGCCCGGCCGGGCCGGGGAGGGCGGCGTTCCAGTCCACCTCGACGCCGTGCACGTGCAGCCGGGCCAGTGCCTCGGTCAGCGTCTCCCGCTCGGGCCGCCCGGCCCGCAGCACCGCCGCCAGCGCGCGCGGGGTCTCGCCCGCGCCGTCCAGGCTCTCCTCGGCCAGCGCGGTGAGCACCGGGCCGGGGCCGAGCTCCAGGTAGGCGCTGACGCCGAGCCCGTCCAGGGCCAGCACGCCGTCGTGGAAGCGGACCGCCTCGCGGATGTGCCGCACCCAGTACCCGGGGTCGGTCAACTGCCCTGCGGTGACCGGTGCTCCGGTCAGGTTGGAGATCACCGACAGCTGCGGCTCGGCGTAGCTCAGCCGCTCCGCCACCGCCCGGAAGTCCGCCAGCACGGCGTCCATCTGCGGCGAGTGGAAGGCCCGGCCGACCGTGAGCAGCTTGGTCCGCCGCCCCTCGGCCCGCCAGCGCTCCGCCAGCCGCCGCACCTGCTCACCGTCGCCCGAGACCACCACCGAGCGCGGGCCGTTGACGGCCGCGACCGACACCCCGTCACCCAGCTCGGGCAGCACCTCCGCCTCGGTGGCCTGCACGGCGGCCATCGCACCGCCCGCCGGCAGGGCCTCCATCAGCCGTCCGCGCGCCGCGACCAGCCGGACCGCGTCCGCCAGCGAGAACACCCCGGCCAGGTGGGCCGCGCTCAACTCGCCCACCGAGTGGCCGATCAGGTGGTCCGGCCGCACCCCGCGCGCCTCGGCGAGGCGGTGCAGCGCGACGTGCAGGGTGAAGAGGGCGGGCTGGGTGTACGCCGTGGTGTCCAGCAGCTCGGCCTCGGCGCTGCCCGGCTCGGCGAACAGCACCAGCTTCAGCGGCACGTCGAGCTCGGCGTCGAAGAGCGCCGCGATCTCGTCCACCGCCGCGGCGAACTCCGCTTCCCGCTCGTACAGTTCGCGCCCGGCCCCGGCCCGCTGGCTGCCCTGGCCGGAGTACAGGAAGGCCGTCCTGGCGCCTCGCACGGCCGTGCCGCGCAGCACCTCGGGCACGTCCCGGCCCTCAGCCAGCGCGCGCAGGCCCTCGGTGCGGTCACCGAGCACGGCGGCCCGCTGCTCGAAGTGGGTCCGGCCGGTGGCCAGCGCCTTGGCCAGACCCGACCGACCCGCCACGTCCGCCAGTTGACCGGCCTGGGCCCGCAGGGCCGGCTCGCTCCGCGCGGAGAGCAGCAGCGGCCCGTCCTCCTCCTCCGCGACGGACACCTGCGGCTCCTCGGCCGGCGGCGCCTCCAGGATCAGGTGGGCGTTGGTGCCGCTGATGCCGAAGGAGGAGACGGCGGCCCGGCGCGGGCGGCCGGTCTCCGGCCAGGCGGTGGTGCCGGTCGGCACCCGCACCGAGCCCGCGCTCCAGTCCACGTGCGGGGTGGGCGCGTCCAGGTGCAGGGTGCCGGGCAGTTCGCCGTGCCGGAAGGCCTGCACCAGCTTGATCACGCCGGTGACCCCGGCGGCGGCCTGGGTGTGGCCGATGTTGGACTTCAACGACCCGAGCAGCAGCGGCTCCTGACGCCCCTTCCCGTAGGTGGCGATCAGGGCCTGCGCCTCGATCGGGTCGCCGAGCGCGGTGCCGGTGCCGTGCGCCTCCACCGCGTCCACCTCGTGCGCGGCCAGCCCGGCCTGGGCCAGCGCCTCCCGGATCACCCGCTCCTGGGCCGGGCCGTTGGGCGCGGTCAGGCCGTTGGAGGCGCCGTCCTGGTTGACGGCGCTGCCGCGCAGCACCGCCAGCACCCGGTGCCCGTGGCGCCGGGCGTCGGAGAGCCGCTCCAGCAGCACCAGGCCGACGCCCTCCGCCCAGGCGGTGCCGTCGGCGCCCCGCGCGAACGGCTTGCACCGGCCGTCGGCGGCCAGGCCGCGCTGGCGGCTGAACTCGGTGAACATCCCCGGCGTGGACATCACCGTCACACCCCCGGCCAGCGCCAGGTCGCTCTCGCCCGAGCGCAGCGACTGGGCGGCCAGGTGGATCGCCACCAGGGAGGAGGAGCAGGCGGTGTCCACGGTGATGGCCGGGCCCTCGAGGCCCAGCGCGTACGCCAGCCGCCCGCTGGCGACGGAGCCGAGCGTGCCGGTCAGGGCGTGGCCCTCGTAGCCGCTGGGGGTCTCGTGCAGGCGCGGCCCGTACTCCTGCTGCATCGCGCCGACGAAGACGCCGGTGCGGGTGCCCCGCAGGGTGGCCGGGACGATCCCGGCCCGCTCGGTCAGCTCCCACGCGGACTCCAGCAGCAGGCGCTGCTGCGGGTCCATCGCGGCGGCCTCGCGCGGGGCCAGCCCGAAGAAGGCCCCGTCGAAGGTGTCGGCGTCGTGCAGGAAGCCGCCCTGCCGGGTGTACGAGGTGCCCGGGCGCTCGCCCTCGGGGTCGTAGAGCGCCTCCAGGTCCCAACCGCGGTTGTCCGGGAACGGGCCGATGGCGTCCCGGCCCTCGCGCAGCAGGTCCCAGAGCCGCTCGGGGCTGTCCGCCCCGCCCGGCCACCGCCCGCTGAGGGCGACCACGACCACCGGGTCGTCATCGACGCCGCCGCGCACGGCTGCTGACGGCGCCTCGGGCTCGCCGGCCCCGGCCAGGTAGGCGGCGACCGCGCCGGGGGTCGGCCGGTCGTAGGTGAGGGTGGCGGGCAGGCTCAGGCCGGTGGCCCCGGCCAGCCGGTCGCGGAACTCGACGGCGGCGACCGAGTCGAAGCCCAGCTCCTTGAAGGTGTGCGCCGGGTCGACCGCCTCCGGGCCGCGCTGCCCGAGCACCAGCGCGGCGGCCGAGCGGACGGCGGCCAGCGCCTCGGCCTCGGTCAGCCCGCCGGTGGCCTGCTCCACCTCGGCCTCCACCACCGCCCGTTCGGGCAGCGGCGCGGTGGTGCCGTCCAACCAGAGCCGCCGGCGCTGGAAGGCGTAGGTGGGCAGCGCCAGGTGCCCGCCGCCCGGCCCGTACAGCGCGGCCCAGTCCACCGTGCCGCCCCGGACGTGGAGTTCGGCCAGCGAGGTGCGGAACTGCTCCAGCCCGCCGTGGTCGCGGCGCAGCGTTCCGGTGACGGCGGCGTCCGTCCCCTCGGTGGTCTGGCCGAGGCCCAGGGTCAGCACCGGGTGGGCACTGCTCTCCACGAAGCTGCGGTGCCCGTCGGCCAGGGCGGCGCGGACCGCCTGCTCCAACTGCACGGTGGAGCGCAGGTTGCGGTACCAGTAGGCGGCGGTCAGTTCGGTGGTGTCCAGCCGGCCGCCGGTGACGGTGGAGTAGAAGACGGTGTCGGTGGCGCGCGGGCTGATCGCGGCCAGCAGCTCCGGCAGGCGCTCCGCGAGCGGCTCGACCTGAGGCGAGTGGGAGGCGTAGTCCACCGGCACCAGCCGGGCCCGGACCTCGCGCTCCCGGTAGCGCTCGACCAGCTCGGCCACCGCCGCTCGGTCTCCCGAGACCACCGTCGAGGCGGGGCCGTTGACGGCGGCGACGCTGATCTTCCCGTCTCCCCTTGCCAGTTCGGCGGCCACCTCGACGGCGGGCAGCGGCACCGCCGCCATCGCGCCCTGCCCGCTGGTGCCGAGCCCGGCGATGGCCTGCGCACGCAGGGCGACCACGGCGGCGGCGTCCTCCAGCGAGAGCGCCCCGGCGGCGTACGCGGCGGCGATCTCGCCCTGGGAGTGACCGATCACCGCGTCCGGCCGCACGCCCGAGGCGCGCCAGAGCGCGGCCAGGGCGACGTTGACGGCGAACAGCGCGGGCTGCACCACGTCGACCCGCTCCAGGCCGGCCGCGCCGGGCTCGCCGCGCAGCACGTCCGTCAGCTTCCAGTCCACGTACGGGGCGAGCGCCCGCTCCACCGCGGCGATCTCGGCGGCGAACGCCGGTGCGGTGTCCAGCAGTTCGCGGGCCATGCCCTCCCACTGCGACCCCTGGCCGGGGAACACCAGCACGATGCCTCCGCCCCGGTGGGCCCGGCCCTGCACCAGGCCGGTGGCCTGCTCGCCGGCCTCCAACGCCTGGAGTGCCTCCAGCAGTTCGGCCCGGTCCGCACCGCTGACCACGGCACGGTGTTCGAAGTGGCTGCGGGTGGTGGCCAGCGCCCGGCCGACCACCGACGGGTGCGGCCCGTGCTCGTCCTGCGCGAACTCCCGCAGCCGGGCTGCCTGCTGACGCAGCGCCGGGGCCGAGCGGGCGGACAGCGGCCAGAAGCCCCGCCCGTCCCCGCCCTCCGGCCGGTCCGCCCGCAGGGGCGCGGCGCCGAGCACCACGTGCGCGTTGGTGCCGCCGACGCCGAAGGAACTGACACCCGCCAGTGGTGCGTCCTCGGGCCAGGCGGCGGCCTCGACAGCGACCGCGAGGCCGAGCCGATCGAACGGGATGTCGGGGTTCGGCGTCTCGAAGTTGAGGCTGGCGGGCACCGTCCGGTGGTGCACCGCGAGCACGGTCTTGAGCAGACCGACGATCCCGGCCGCGCCCTCCAGGTGGCCGACGTTGGTCTTGGCCGAGCCGACCAGCAGCGGGGCGCCCTCCGGCCGGCCGGCCCCGAGCGCCGCGCCGAGCCCGGCCGCCTCGATCGGGTCGCCGACCCGGGTGCCGGTGCCGTGCAGCTCGACGTACCCGATCCGCCCGGGGGCGACGCCCGCCCGCCGCACCGCCTTCCGGACCACCTCGGCCTGGGCTTCCGCGCTCGGAACGGTCAGGCCCTCGGTGGCGCCGTCGCTGTTCACCGCGCTGCCGTGCAGCACCGCGTAGACCCGGTCGCCGTCCGCGAGCGCCCGCACCAGGGGCTTGAGCACCAGCAGCACGCCGCCCTCGCCGCGCGCGTAGCCGTTGGCCCGGGCGTCGAAGGTGAAGCAGCGGTCGTCCGGCGAGAGGGCGCCGAAGCGCTCGACGGTGAGGGTGGAGTCCGGCGCCAGGTTGAGGTTCACCCCGGCGGCGAGGGCGTACTCCGACTCGCCCGACCGCAGGCTCTCCACCGCCAGGTGGACGGCCACCAGGGAGGAGGACTGCGCGGTGTCCACGGTCAGGCTCGGGCCGCGCAGGTCGAGCGCGTAGGAGACCCGGTTGGCGATGACGCCCTTGTTGAGGCCTGTCAGGGTGTGCCGCGAGACACTGCCGGTGCGGGCCGCCAGAGCCGCGTAGTCGGCCCCGATCGCGCCGACGAACACCCCGGTCCGGGAGCCGCCGAGCGCGGCGGGCAGCACACCGGCGTCCTCCAGCGCCTCCCAGGCGAGTTCCAGCACCAGGCGCTGCTGCGGGTCGGCGGCGGCCGCCTCGGCGGGCGAGATGCCGAAGAACTCCGGGTCGAAGGCACCGACTTCGTCCAGGTACCCACCCGCCCGCGGCCGCTCACCCTCCGCGAACCGCCCCGGCGGGAACACCCCGACGGCGCTGCCGCCCTCCGCCAGCAGGCGCCAGAACGCCGCCGGGTCCGCCGCCCCCGGCAGCCGGCAGGCGGCACCCACCACGGCCACCGCGTCCGGCGAGGCGGTGTCGGGCACTGCGCCGTCGGGCGCGGAGGGGTCGAACGGTTCCAGGCGAGGCATGGTCGGTCACTCCTGTGGGGAGGCTGTTTCCTTGCCCCTCACCCTTCCGCCCGCCCCGCCCCGCCGGGCCCCTAGGCAACCCCTGTCGTACCCCTAGAGCTCCCCCCACGAGCGCGCTGCTGCCGCACGCGCACGCCAGATGTGCCGGAGGAACACCGGACACCCGTACCGGATGTCCCAGCAGTCCCAACTCCGCCCCATCGTGGATGAGTTGCTCCGGATTCCATCCTCGGGACGGCCCTCCGAGCGGTACGGTGACTGACCCGCGACAGGCGCGGGTGCAGGGGGGTTAGGCATGACGTCCGGACATCGTTCCATCCAGGAGAAGTACTCGATCAACCTCGGGTGCCGCGTGAGCGTGCAGCCCGGGCTCACCGCCACCAGGATCGACTGGAGCATCGCCACCCTGACCGGCGAGGACCCGAACCGGCCCCGGCAGGGCAGCGCGGCCGCGAACTTCACCTGCCCGCGCTGCCGGCGCGGGTTCCGCGTCACCGTGGAGAACAGCGCCAGGGCCCGCACCAAGCGGTGGATCTACGTCGTGGTGGGGGTGGTGCTGCTGCTCTCGCTGCTCTACGTCGTCCCGCAGATCATCTCGATCGGCGGCCAGACGGTCGACGAGAACGACCCGAACGCCACGGACGGGCTCGGACTCCTGCTGCTCTACGCCGTCTTCGCGTTCATCGCGGGTCTGACCTACGCCCGCTACGGCTGGTCCTACGTCGGCATCAAGAAGTTCCGCCGGGTGGCCGCCGACGGCAAGAACTCGGTCCTGGCGAAGGGGCACCGGCTGTTCTGACGCCCGCTCAGGACGCCAGCGGCCGCCCGGTCGGGTGACCGGGCGGCCGGGCTGCCGGGCGGAGCGCGGTCCGGGTGGTCCGGGGGCCGTCAGGCCGGCCGGGCCTTCGCCTCGGTCGGCTCCGCTGCGCCACCGGCCGCCGGGACCACCCGGGCCAGGTCGGCCCGGCGGCGGACGCCGAGCTTGCGGTAGACCCGGGTCAGGTGCTGCTCCACGGTGCTGACGGTGATGTAGAGCCTGCGGGCCACCTCCCGGTTGGACAGCCCCCGGGCGGCCAGTTCGGCCACCCGGCGCTCGGCCTCCGAGAGGCCTTCCAGCGGGGCGGCGTCCTGCACCACCGACAGGGTCGGTGTGGCGCGCAGCCGCCGGTCCGTCTCCCGGGCCCGGCCCGGATCGCCGTCCGTTCCGTGGGCCTCGCTCAACTGGGCCAGCGCCCCCGCGAGTTCGTGCTCCGCCCCGGCCTCCTCCAGCAGGCCGACGGCCCGCTCCAACAACGGGGTGCGTTCCGCCCGCTCACCGGCCGCCGCACGGACCAGCAGCGCGAGACCGCGGATGCGGGCGTGCCCGGCCGAACCGAGCCGGGCCAGCTGCCGGTCCGCAAGCTGGGCCGCGGCGCCCGGGCGGCCGAGCGCCAGCTGCGCCCGGGCCGCACCGATCCGCCAGGGTGCCAGGGCCGGCAGGTGGTCCAGCCCCCAACGGGCCATCACCTCACCGCAGCCCCGGTACTCCGCCAGCGCCTCCTCGGCCCGGCCGGTCGCCAGCAGGTGCCCGGCCCGGGCGTGCCGGTGGTGCAGCCCGGCCGGGGTCAGCTCCATCCCTTCGGGGGCGGCCAGCCCCAGGTAGTGCGCGGCGTCCTCGTGCCGGCCCAGGGCGGTGCGGGCGGCGGCCAGCGTGGAGAGCGGCAACCCCACCGCCACGCCCCAGGCCTCCGGCCGGACCTGGGCGAAGGCCGCCCGCGCCTGTTCGTCGGCTGTGCGCAGGTCGCCCAGCCGCAGCGCGGTCTCGGCCCGCAGCGCCGAGAACAGCGCCTGCCAGGTCGGGTTCCCCCGCGCGCCCGAACGCTCGGCGACCGGGCCGCACCAGCGGGCCGCACGGTCCGCCCGGTCGGTGTAGAGGAGCACGGTCAACGCGGAGGTCAGCGCGTCCATCGGCACGCCGCCCAGTCCACCGGCGCGCAGCACCGCCTCCGCCCGCAGCACCGCCTCGGCGGGCTCGACCGTACCGGCGAGCAGCGCCTCCAACAGCCGCAGCCCGTCCGCCCGGTAGGCGCTCCGGTCCGGTCCGGCAGCGGAACCGTCCCGCTCGCCCGGGTACCAGTACGCCAGCCAGGAGCGCAGCCTGGCCGCGCCCTGCGGGTCGGCTCCGCCGTGCTCGAACCGGGCCAGGGCGTCCTGGCCCTCCGTCAGGCGGCCGCGCCAGTACAGGTAACGGATCGAGCGGAGCTCGTGCCGGACCGTCGAGGCGCGGTCGGTGACCGTGCCGGGCAGTGAGGGCACGCACTCGATCCGGTCCTCGCAGGCCGGGGCCAGTGGCCCGAGCGGGTCCGGGGCAGTGTCCCCGAGGTCCTGCTCGACCTCGGGGAAGCCGACCGGGGCCGCCGGGGCGGGCGGCGGAGTCGCCGCGTTCGGGATCGCCGTCGCGCCGTCCGGATTCCCGGGTGCGAGCTTCAGGGCGGGTGCCGGGGTCGCGGTCGGCACAGAGGCCGGGACCGGGGCGGGAGCTGGAACCGGAGCGGGAGTTGGAGTCGAGGTCGGGTGCGGGTCCTGGTTCGGGTCCGGGGCCGGCACGGGGGTCGGGGCCGGGGAGGCGGTCGGCCCGGCCACCGGGGCGGGCACGGCCCACGGACTGCGCAGGTGGCCCTCGGCCGCACGGAACTGTTCGGCCACCGCGCCCTCCGCGGCGCCGCGCCGCCGCAGCAGCTCGCCCGCCCGCCGGTGCAGCGCGGCCAGTTCGCTCGGCCGGACGGCGGCCAACAGGTCACCCCCGGCCGTCGGGTGACGGAAGCCGTCGCCCCGGAACAGCCCGGCCGCGTTCAGCAGGTAGAGCGCCCGGGCGACGGAGTCCGGTACCAGCAGCAGGAGTTCGGCCAGCAGCTCCGGCCCGGCACCGGGGCCGAGCACCGCCACGCCACGTGCGCAGCGCAGCGCCAGCGGGTCGATCCGGTGCAGGCAGTGCATCAGCCCGCGCCGGTAACCCTCCCCCACGACGAGCCGACCCCCCGTTCCCGACCCGACCGTTCCCGACCCGGACGCCGCCGCACCGACCGACCCCACCGCCGCCGCCACACCGACCGCCGCCGCCCCGGCCGCCGCCGGGTCCACCGCTGCGGCGGCCCGCTCCTGGTCGTCCATCAGCGCGTGCACCAGCAGCGGGTTCCCGCCCGTCAGCGCGTGCGCCTCGGCCGCCAGCCGGTCGGCGGCGCCGCTGCCCAGCCGCTCGCGGAACAGCTCCGCGACCACCTCCACCGGCAGCAGCTCCAGCCGGACCTGGTGGTGGTGCGGCTGGCGGGCCAGCTCGACCTCGAAGAAGGGGTTGGGCGGGGTCATGGTCTCGCGCGAGCCGAGCACAGTGAGCACGGGCGCGTTCCTGGTCCGGCGCACCAGGTAGAGCAGGAACTCCAGCGACTGCGGGTCGACGTCCTGCCGGTCGTCCACCGCCACCAGGACGGGGCCCCGGCCCGCCAGGCCCCGGACCAGGCCGAACAGGCCCTCCAGGGTCCGCTGGGTGAGCTGGCCGGGGCCACCGTCGGCGGCCACCGGGCCGGAGCTCTCCGCCACGCCCTGGGCGAGCAGCCGCTCGGCGCTCTCGGCCTCCGCGTGGTCCAGGTCGGCGCTCTGGAACAGCTGTCGGGCCAGCCCGAGCGGGAACTCGCGCTCCAGCGGCGAGCCGGTGCCCAGCAGGACCTGCGCGCCCTGACGGCTCGCCAGATCGGTGAAGGAGTACAGCAGTTCGGTGCGACCGCTGCCGACCGAGCCGTGCAGCGCCGTCACGCCACCCGCCCCGGCGGTGCAGCGCTCCAGGCCCCGGACGAGGCGGGCGAACTCGTTCTCGCGCCCGGTGGGCCGGGCTCTGGGCGGATCCAGCGGGGCGGGCGGGAGGGAGAGGTGCGTGGGCATCGGGTACTCCTGGAGCAGGCGGCGCGCCGGACGGGCAGGCGGATTGCCCTCCGCGTGCGCGGTTCAGGGAACGCGGGGTGCGGCGAACACACGGGCCGCCGAACACGGGGTTCGGCGAACGCGGGCTTCGGGGACAGCAGGGGAAAGCGTTTTCCATCGGCCCGCCGCACGTGTCTGCTGCTGCGCGGGGCCGACCGCCCTCAGCGACAGAGCGAGCTGGCGCGGCGGTGCAGGTCCACGTCGAGCCTGGCGACCAGACGCAGGCGCGCGGCACCACGGCCGACCGTCACCTGCTCCACTGCCATCCCCGCTTCCGTTCCCCCGGTCCACCACGCCAGGGGCGTGGGGCGTGACGCCGTGTCACCGGACACCACCGGGACACCTGCTGCGGCGGTCCTCCCGGCCCGGTCGCGTTCGGCCCACGGCCACGGCCCGGCACCTGACGGAGTCCACCTGCGATCGAGTCTATGAACCCCCTAGTGACGGAGTCAATCGGCGTCCACGCCGACGCTGCACGAGCCCGTTCTGCTCCGTGGCCGCACCATCGTGGTCGGCTGAGCTGCGCAACTGCCCGGGGGCCCGGCGGGCTGACGGCTCGTCAACCCGCCGGGCCCGTCTAACCCACCGTGATCATCAGCTCGGCGACGTCCGGATCCGGATGGCCCCGCCACGCGGCGAGCTCCTCGCTCCACCACTCCGGAGTCCGGAGACGACCGGTGATCCACCCGACCAGCCGGGCCGCGAGCACGACGCCCTCCGCCGACCCGCGGGCGCGCAGCTGGTCGAGCACGGCCCGCAGCGCGTGCTCCGGCAGCTCGTCGTCCCAGCGGAGACCGAGGCCCTCCGGTAGTCCCGTCCAGCGCAGCGGATGGCCTTCGAGCAGGTCCAGGATCCGGCTCCAGCGCTCTGCGGCCGGATCGCCCCCGACCAGCGCCCGCACCGCCGGGACCATCGCCGTCCGTACGGCCGCCCCGCCGAGCCCGACGGCCGCGAGCCGGTCCGCCAGGACGTCCAGCAGGACGGGCGCGCCGACCTCGGGGCCGAACTGGCCTCCGGCCAGTGCCGCGAGCCGGGTCCGGGCCTGCTCCGCGACCGACCCGTCGTCGGCGCTCGGACCGCCCTGCGCCAGCAGCGCCAGACGGTCCACCACGCGGGTCCAGACCTCGACGTGGGCAGGGCCGTCCTCCACTCCGGAGATCAGCCGGACCGCCGACCGCCAGATCCGGCCCGGCCGCCCGAAGGTCAGCAACTCCCGCTCCACAGCGGCGACTCCGGGTCCGTCGGCACGCATCACGTCACGCAGGACGGTGAACGCGCCGTCGGCGACATCCGGATCCGGGTGCTCCGTCGCCGCGCCCAGGAACCGCTCCAACGCGGGCCGCAGCACCGCGTCGCGCTCCTGCGTGACGGCCCCGGACACCGCCTCCCAGACGGCCGGTTCCCCCAGGGCGTCCGACAGCCGGGCCGCCACCTCCGGGCGGTCGAGGAATCCCGTGAGCAGGGCCGCCAGCCGAGCCCGCACGTCCCGGTGCAGGCCCGGGGAGTCCCACACCGTCAGGGCCGTGCGGAGCACCACCCGGTCCGACAGGTCCCCCAGGGCGGCGACCAGTTCCTTCCCGGCGCCGACGCCGACCCGGGACACCGTGCCGGTCAGCCATCCGGTCAGCAGCGACTCGGCCTCCCCCTCGCCGCTCCGGGCCAGCAGGTGACGGACCGCCAGGGCGGCCGCCCGTCCGCGCACCCCGCTCCCACCCAGGTGGGCCACCACCAGCGGCAGCGCCTCCTCGGGCGGCGCCACCTGCGCCACCTGCCACAGCGCGGCGGCCGCCACCGGCTGCGGCCCGCGTTCGACCGCCTCCCTCAGCAGGACGGGATCGGTCAGCACCCGAGCGGCGGCCACCCGTCCGGCCGGCTCGGCCGCGTCGTCGAAGACGTCCGGCCCCACCAGCGCCGTGTGGGCCGCCGCGGCCTGCGGACCCGTCCCGGGCGGCAGCGGCGGCGCCCAGGCGACGCCGTGCTCCCGGGCCCGGGTGAAGACGCCCGCCAGCAGGTCGGTCCGACGGCGGGACAGCACCTCCCAAACGGCCTCCGTCGGGACGGAGGCCGGCTCGGCGCCGACCAGCCGGCCACAGCGGACGTCCCGCCCGCCGCCGGCCGGGCGCAGCCACAGCGCGGCCGCCAACTCCCGCAACTCGTCGTGCTGTTGCCCCCGGATCCCGTCCCGATCGGACTGCCCCTGCCCGCCCAGCAGGTACGCCTCCAGGCGGGCATCCACCGTCGGCAGTGGGGGCAGCATCGCGGCCAACCGCAGCCAGCGCCCGGGTCGGCGCATCGCCGGGGTCGCGTGCAGACGTTCCCACACTCCCTCCGCCACCGGCACGGAGAACCCCAGCTCGACCGTGCCGCTCCGCGGAGCACGCGGGTGCCCGGCCAACTGGGCCAGCAGACCGGTGAGTTCCGCCGCACGCGGGAGGTCTCCGTCCGCCGCGGCGCGGTGGGTGCTCCGGCGCAGCCAGGCGGCCATCGGCCGCAGGCAGTGCGCCGTGGTGTCCCTGGCCTGGGCCACCGTCAGGGCGGCGTCCCGCAGCACCTCGGCCGGCACGGCGGCCAGGAGGCCCTCCGGTGCACCGGCGATGCGCCGGAGCACACACTGCCGCACCTCGGGACGGTCGTGCCAGGCCCGTGCGGAGAGCCGGACCACCCGGGCGTACTCGGCCGGATCGCCCTGCGCGGTCGCGCAGTCCAGCAGGGCGGCCCACCCGTCGGCCCGTTCGTGGTGGCGCGGCGAGCCCGCCACCTCCGTCAAGCGCTCCTCCGCCTCCGCCAGCGGGAGCAGCCGGACCACCCGGAGCAGCCTCGCCCCGCAGCGGGCGGGCCGGTCCGCCAGGTAGGAGCGGACCAGCGCGGCCCGCCGCTCCGCCCCGAGCGCCAGCACCAGGCCGGCCGCCGGGAGGTTCCCGCTCGTGGACTCCTCGATCAACTGCGACGCCACCTCGGCCCGACGGTCGGGCCCCAGCAGGGCGAGCAGCGGCTCGACGAGCGGGCCCTGGTGCAGGCCGGCTCGGCGGGTCGGGCGGCAGGTGCGGGCGAGCAGCACCAGCTGCTCTTCCGGCAGACGCCTGAGCGCCCTTGCCGTACGGCTGCTCAACTCGCCTTCCGCCAGCGGGATCTCACCGATCCCACCCGCTCGGACGAGCTCCGCGAGCCGACCGGGCCGATGTGTCAGCAGCTCGGCCGCGGCCTCGCCGGTGAGCAGGTGGGGCGCCGTGGCCAGCAGGTGGAGTCCCGCCTCCGGGTCCCGCCGGGTCGCGGAGGTGACCAGGCGCCGGTTCATGCCGCGCCAGGGGGTCCGGTCCGCGGCTCGGCGCGGCCCCCGGCCCTCCGCCCTCTCCTGCTCGGCCAGGAACCGGACCACCGCGAGCGGCGCGCTCCTCGCCAGTCCGACCAGCACCCCGTCGGTGAGCCTCACCCGCGACAGCCAGGGGTGGACGGCCTCCGGGGAGCAGGCCGCCAACAGCTGCGCCGCCTCCCGCCGTCCGTACCGGTCGTACACCTCGGACAGCAGTCGGTCGGCCAGCTCACGCCTGCCGGTCCTGCGCAACTGCCGGTAGAGGGCCAGCCGGTGGGCCTGCGGCGCGGTCCCGGCGACCTCGGCCAGGGCCTCGTCCGGAACGGGCAGCCGTCCGGCCGCGGCCAGGGCGCGGGAACGGAGGGCGGGGTCGTGGAGCGCCGCCACCACGCGGTCGAGGTCCCGGCGGACGGTCGCCAGGAAGAGCGCCGTGTGCCGGTCCTCGTCGCTCCCGCCGTCCAGGGAGGCGTGCACCTCGCGGTACTCGTCGGGGGTCAGCCGCCGGGCCCACTGCGCGATCGCGCGCTGCCGGGCGGACCGGGGCAGGTCCTGGTGACTCGGGATGCCCCAGCGGTCCTTCTGCTGCTCTGCCACCGCGCTCACCTGCTGGTGAGGCGCGCGGCCTTTCGCTTCGTCGTCATGGCCGGGGATGCTGCCACCCCACCGACCGCGTGCGCAACTCCCTTACCGGTCGGGGCCCGGCGCGCAACCATCGGCGGTCTGCCCACGTCCTTGTTCGTGACTGGCCGGGAACGAGCCGAGGAGGCACCCGATGAAACGCCTGGTCGTGATCCCCCTGGTGGCCGTCCTGCTCGGCGGCGGCGTGGCCTCGGCCGCGCCCGCCGCCCCCGCCGCACCGGCGGCAGCAGGCTCGGTGACCTGCCCCACGGGCTGGGGCAGCCTGCCGAAGTCCGCCACCTCCACCAACTCCCAGCCCCTCACCAACGTCCGCGCCGGTGCCCATTCCTGCTTCGACCGCCTCGTCCTCGACGTACCGGGCACCTCCGCCGCCCACCCGGTCGGCTACCACGTCCAGTACGTCGACACCCTCTACCAGGACGGCTCCGGCCGCCCCATCGCCGTCCGCGGCGGAGCGGTTCTGGAGATCTACGCCGACGCCCCCTCCTACTCGCCCGCGACCGGCACCCCCACCTACCCCGGCCGCGCCGGCCAGCCGCTTCCCGGCGTGGACCTCACCGGTTACCGCACCTTTGTGGAGGCCAAGTTCGCCTCCAGCTTCGAGGGCCGCACCCAGCTCGGCCTCGGCGTCCGGGCGCGACTCCCCTTCCAGGTCTTCCAGTTGGACGACCGCCTGGTCATCGACGTCGCCCACAGCTGGACCGCGACTCCCTGACCCGACTCCGCCCGAAGCACCTGACCGGTTCGCCGCCGGCACGGCGCGGCGGCTTCACCCTCGGACGCGGAGGCCGTCGAGGGCGATGCCGAGGAGCCGTTGGGCCCGGGCCCGCCCGTCCGGCGCGTCGGTCCAGTCGACGCGCCACAGGAAGCCGACCAGGAGCAGCACGTCCGCGGCGTCCACGTCGGGCCGCACCTCTCCGGCCTCCCGGCAGGCGGCCAGCAGCCGTTCGATCGCGTCGACCACCGGCTGGTAGTGCTCCGCGGACAGGTCGCTCCGGGTGGCCGCGTCCAGCGCCCCGGCCATTCCGTGCTTGACCCGCCCGAACTCCGCCAGCCGGTCGAACCACGACCGCAGCGCCGGCCACGGCTCCTGACGGGCCGACAGTTCCCCGGCCAGCGAGACGAGTTCAGTGACGTCCTGCCGGTAGACCTCGAGCACCAGCGCCTCCCGCGTGGCGAAGTGCCGGTAGAGCGTGCCCTGCCCGACGCCCGCCTCCCCCGCGATCGACTTCAGCGTGACCTCGCCCCCGGAGCGCGCCAGCGCACCCCGCGCCACCGCCAGGATCCGCGCACGGTTCTGCTCCGCGTCGGCACGTCGTGCCGCCGGTGAATCCTCAGCCATTCCCAACCCTCCGACCGTCGCCCCCATCATAAGCGGACACGTGTCCGCTACGCTTGCCGCAGTTCCGGACACGTGTCCGGTTCGACTCCAAGGGGGCACACCCATGTCCGGAACCGACGGCATCCGAGGCAAGACCATCGCCATCACCGGTGCGAGCAGCGGCATCGGCGAGGCCACCGCGCTCCTGCTGGCGGAGCGCGGCGCCCGCCTCGTCCTCGGCGCCCGGCGCACCGACCGCCTGCGCGACCTGGCCGCCCGCATCGCCGATCTGGGCGGCGAGGCCGTCTGGGCCGCCACCGACGTCACCCGCCACGCCGACCTGGCCGCCCTGGTGACGCTCGCCCGGGACCGGTTCGGACGCCTCGACGTCCTGGTCGCCAACGCCGGGATCGGCCCGGTCTCCCCGCTCGACGACCTGCGGGTCGAGGACTGGGACGCGATGGTCGACGTCAACTTCAAGGGCGTCCTCCACGGGATCGCCGCCGCGCTGCCGGTCTTCCGCGCCCAGGGCGGCGGCCAGTTCGTCCACGTCGTCTCCACTGCGGGCCTGAAGGTCGTGCCGAACCAGGCCGTGTACGCCGCGACCAAGAACGCGGTCCGCACCGTCTCCGAGGGCCTGCGCCTGGAGGCCGGGCCGGACGTCCGGGTGACCGTGGTCTCACCCGGTTTCGTCCGGACGGACTTCATCGACTCCGTCCCCGACCACCGCGTGCGCGCCGAACTCGCCTCCGCGAAGGACGAGTTCGCGATCCCTCCGGCGGCGGTCGGCGAGGCCATCGCCTTCGCGGTCGCCCAGCCCGCCGCCGTGGACGTCAACGACATCGTCGTACGGCCCACCGCCCAGCGGTGAGGCGCCGCGACCGGCCCGGCCGGCCGCTCGCCCTCAGCCCGGGTAGACGAGCGAGCCCAGCGGCGGACAGGGCAGCAGGGCGTGCGAGACGCCGGGCCGCTCGACGAAGGCCCGGAGCTCACCCGCCTGGAGGCGGTGCGACTCCAACCCGTCGGCGTACCAGGCGTCGCGCCTGGCCCGGCCGTAGTCCCAGGAGTCGTCGATCAGACTGAGGCTGAAGTTGCCCGAGGCGCGCTGGAGGTCCGCCCGGACGGCGGCGGCCTGGAGCGCGGTCTGGGTGGCGGCCAGGTCGACGCGGGTCATCAGGACGCCGACCGTGTCGGGTTCACGGGTCGGCATCGGGGCCTGCGGAAGCAGGGACACCCCGTTGTCCAGACGGCCGATGTTGTCGACGCTCGCGTCCCGGGACTGCTTCATCATGATCTGCGCCTCCCGGTGCAGCCAGAACAGCTCGTCCAGGTCCGCCTGGGATATCCGCATCCGCGCGTACAGCGCCTGGAACCGCGGATCGCGGTGGAGCGGTGCCACCACCGGCATGTGGAGGAGCACGCAGTCGTTGTAGCCCCCGTCCACCGCGGCCTCCAGGTGGAACAGGGCCACCTCCCACTGCCCCTGCGCGATGGCCAGCCCGGCGAGGCTCCCCCGCCCGGCGGCGGCCAGCCAGGCGGCCTGCGGCCCCAGCGCCGTCGCGCGCTCGACGACCTCGTGCAGGCCCCGGGTGCCCGCCGTCGGGGCACCCCTGGTCAGCATGTCCGCCAGCACCTCGTGCAGACGGTTCATCACGGTGTTGACGGTGTCGACCACGGGTCACCTCGGGCTTCGGCGGGGAACGGTCACGGAAGTGCCGATCGTGCGGCGCTCCGGTGAAGATGACGGTCCGTCAGAGTGATCAGTTCCGACGGCTCTCCGACTTCCCGGCCGCACCGCCTCCCCACCCCTGCCGGCCCGGCCCTCACGGGGCCCCGACGGAGCCCCGACCGGCCGCCCCGGTACCGCCGAGCGGCTGAGCACGGGAGATGAGTAGCCGTACTCATGGCCGAGCACCCGCTCCGGCCTCACAATCTCCGTCATGACGACCGGTTCACTGCCCTGTCCGGGTTGCGGAGCGCCACTGGCCACCGCCCCCGGAACCGCCCGCTGCCCCGCCTGCCGGCTGCCGCTGCTCGGACAGGACGCTGCCGCGCTCTGGCAGGTGACCGTCGCCCTGAACGCGCTCGACGCCCAACGGCAGGGCCTGATCGTCCGGCGCGACCAGCTCCTCGGCGCCCTGCGTGCCCGACAGGACCTTCCCGACCCGCCGACGCCGCTGCCCTGGTCGCAGCAGCTGTCTGCGGGCCCCGTCGGCCCCAACTGGGCGGCGCCCGCCGCACCCTGGGGGCGGCCGCCCGTGCCCGCAGCAGGCAAGGAGGTCTCCGGGCCGTCGGCGCAGACCGTGCTGCTGGTGCTCGGCGGCCTGATGGTGGCGATCGCCGCGCTGGTCTTCACCGTCGTCAGCTGGGGCAGCCTCGGCATCGGCGGCCGGGCCGCCGTGCTCGCCGGCGTCACCCTGTGCGCGCTCCTCGCCCCGCTGCCGCTGCGCCGCCGCGGCCTGACCGCCACCGCCGAGACCTCCGCCGTGCTCGGCCTGGCCCTGGTCCTGCTGGACTGGCTCGCGGCCCGCACCGTCGGCCTCGCCGGTCTCGACCGCGTCCCCGCCGCCTCCTACTGGGCGGCCGCCACCGCCCTGACCGCCCTCGGCGCGGCGTCCTACGGCACCGTCCTCAAGCTCCGCGGCCCGCGGGCCGCCGCCCTGGCCCTCGCCCAACTGCCGCTCTCACTGGCCGCCCTGGCGATCGACACCGACATCGGCGGCTACGCGACGGCCTTCCTGCTCACCGCCCTGCTCGACCTCCTCCTGGCCACCCGCACCTCCCGCCGTGCTCCGGGCGCCCGCACGGACACCGTCACCGCCACGCCCGTCACCGCCCCGGCCTCCACGGCGGGCGGCCTCAGCCACGCGCTCGTCGCCTGCGGCGTCGGCTTCACCCTGCTCGGCGCCCTCACCTCCGCCACCCAGCTGCTCACGGCGACGTCCCTGACGGAGGCCCGGCTCGCCTGGCCCGCGCTCGCCCTGCTCTCGGCCCTCGGCGTCGCGGTCTCCACCGGGCGTCCGGCCGGCCTGCTCCCCCGCACGGTCGGACACGAACTGCGCTGCGCGGCCGCCGTCCTGGCCGGCGCCGCGCCGCTCGCCGCGATCGGCGCGAGCCTGCGCTTCTCGCTCCCCGCCTCCTGGGTCCCGGCCGGTTACGCCGTCCCCGGCGCGCTCCTGCTGCTCGCCGCGCTCCAGGTCCTGACCTCCGCCACGCCCGTGACCGCCCCGTCCGAGGCCGCCGCCTCCGAGGCCGGCACGCCCGAGGCCGCCACCTCCGAGGCCGGCAGGTCGAGCAGGACGCCCGACGCGGACGGCGGCGCCCTCGGAGGGTCCCCGGCCCAGGGAGCCACCCCGCACCCGGCAGCCGCCGACGCCACCGGTCCCGCGACGCCGCCCGCCCCGCCCACCTCCCTCGGCCTGTTCATCGCCGGAGCCGCCGCCGTCCTCCTCGCCCAACTCGCCGTCCTGCCCGCCCTGGCCCGTGCCTTCTTCGGCCCGGTCGAGCGCTGGGCCCTCGCCTGGGACTGGCCCGGTACCGACGCCACCGAGCTCCACACCACCACCTGGTCGTTCCCCCTCGCCCCCGCCGCCCTGTTCGCGCTGCTGACCGCCCTCCTGGCCACCACCGCGCTCCGCTGCACCCG
Source organism: Kitasatospora sp. NPDC001664 (assembly GCF_053596675.1). Lineage (NCBI taxonomy): Bacteria > Bacillati > Actinomycetota > Actinomycetes > Kitasatosporales > Streptomycetaceae > Kitasatospora > Kitasatospora sp. NPDC001664. Next base: position 105,048 of record NZ_JBSFGS010000007.1, on the reverse strand, counting down.
CACCGGCCGCACCGCCCCCGCCCGCGTCCTGCTCCGCACCGCCCTCGCCACCGGCTCGACGCTCGCCTGCCTGCTCCCCGCCCTCTTCGAACTCCCCCTCACCACCGGGGCGTTCTGGGCCCTGGCGCTCACCGCGGCCGCCACCGCCGCCCTCGTCCTCGCCCTCCAGCGCCCCACCGACCCCACCTCCCACCTGCTCGTGCTCCTCCCGTCCGCCACCGCCGCCGTGATCTGGGGCGGCACCGACCGGACCGCGACGCTCGTCGTCTGGTCCGCCCTGACGGCCGGCGCCGCGCTCCTCGCCTCCCGGCTCCCGCACCGCTGGGCAGCACCCTTCGGCGGCTTCGCCGTGGCCTCCCTCGCCGTCACCGCCCTCGCCGCCGGGCAGACCGGCGGTCTGGCGGCGTACGAGCTCGCGTTCCTCCTCCTCGCCGTGACCACCCTCACCGTCGCGGCGGCCGCCGGCATCGCGCACCGGGGCGACCGCAGCTCGCTCGCCCTGGCCGTGGAGGGGACGGGATACGCCCTCGCGCTCCCCGCCTTCGCCCTGACGGCCGGTCACCCGGGGGCGCTCAGCCTGGCCCTGGCCGTCGGCGGTGTGCTGGCGCTCGCCGTGGCGCTGCGGCCGGACCGCCGCCGGGCGGCACTGGTCGGCACCGGGCTGCTGGTGCTCTCCTCCTGGGTGCGGCTCGCCCTGGCCGGGGTCACCGTCCCCGAGCCGTACACGCTGAGCGTGGCGGCCGCCGCGCTGACCATCGGTCACCTGCGGCGGCGCCGCAGCCCGGAGCTCTCCTCCACGGCCGCCTACGGCGCCGGACTCGGCCTCGCCCTGCTGCCCAGCCTGGTCGCGGTCTGGGCCGAGCCGACCTGGCCGCGCCCGCTGCTGCTCGGCACGGCGGCCCTCGCCCTGACCGTCCTGGGTGCCCGGCAGCGGCTCCGCGCCCCGCTGCTCTTCGGTGCCGTCACCCTCACCGCCGTGGCGGTGCACGAGCTCACCCCGCTGGTGACCCAGCTCATCGGCGCCCTGCCCCGCTGGGTCCCGCTGGCGGCGGCGGGTCTGCTCCTGCTGGTCCTCGGGGCCACCTACGAGCGTCGCCTGCGCGACGCCCGCCGGGTCCGCGACGGTCTGCGGCGCCTCCACTGAGGGTCCCCGCCGGGCACGGACGGTCCGGGGCCGGCCCCGAGCCGACGGACCGGGGCCGGTACGGAGTTGACGGACCGCTCCGGCGCAGATGACGGCATGTCAGGCGCTTGACGCGGGCGGGGGCGGCTGTGGTTAGGGTGATCCATGACTGTCTCCGCAACGATGATCACGATCGACTGCTCCTCCCCGCGCGAACTGGCCCAGTGGTGGGCCACCGTGCTCGACGCCGAGATCTCCCAGGACTTCGGCGAGTTCGTGATGGTCGGTGCGAAGCCGTTGACGCTCGGGTTCCAGCAGGTGTCCGAACCCAAGCTGAGCAAGAACCGGGTCCACCTGGACCTCACGGCCGACGACCTGGCGGCCGAGGTCCGGCGGTTGGTGGAGCTGGGCGCCACGGTCGTCGGCGAACAGCAGGCGCCCGGCCTGTCCTGGACCGTTCTCCAGGACCCGGCCGGCAACGAGTTCTGCGTCAGCCACGGCCACTGACGGACCGCACGCGCGTACGAGCGCCTCACCGACCAGGCTGGAGCCCCGATGGAATCGAAGATCGTCGACCGCCAAGACCTCTCCCGCTACGAGGTCATAGTCGACGGCGACCGGCTCGCCGGCTTCGCCGAGTACCGCCTCGGGGAGGGCGAGATCGCCTTCACCCACACCGAGGTCAACCCGGCCTTCGAGGGCCAGGGCCTGGCGAGCTCGCTCGCCCGCTTCGCCCTGGACGACGCCCGCGAGCGCGGCCTCGCCGTGCTCCCGTACTGCCCGTACATCAAGGCCTGGATCGCCAAGCACCCGGAGTACGTGGACCTCGTCCCGGTCGACAGCCGCGACTACTTCGAGCTCTGAGCCCCCGCCCCCCTCGCCCGTCCCCGCCCGTCCGCCGGGGACCCGTGAACCCGGCCGGGGTGCCGCGTACCTGATCGCGCGGCACCCCGGTCGTCCCGCTCTCCGTCCCCCGCCGTTCACCTTCCGCCGCCAGACTCCAGGGCGGAGGTGCGGAGTGGACCGGAAGACCAGCACGGCGCAGGGCCAGGGGGCGTTGGCACCCTGGCGGGTACTGCTCGGCGAACGGCCCGGGGGCGGCCCCGAGCGGCTGACGGAGGACCACATCGTGGTGCTGCCGGACGCGGTGGTGGTGCTCGACGGAGTCTCGACCGTCAGCGACGAGACACCGCTCGGCGGCTGGTACGCGCGGACCCTGGGCGCGCAGCTGTCCGAGCAGCTCCTCGGCCGTCCGGCACTCCCGCTGCCCGCCCTGCTGGCCTCCGCGATAGCCGCCGTCGCCACCGGGCACGGCCTCCGGCCGGGCCGCGGCCCGGCCGCCACCGTCGCCGTGGTCCGCCGCAACGGCCCCCGCCTGGAGGCGGCCGTGCTCGGTGACAGCCCGGTGGTGGCGTTCCACCGGGACGGCTCCGTCTCGGTGCTCAGCGACGACCGGCTGGCCGGACTGCTCGACCCCCGTCCACAGACCACCGAGTACCGCGCCCGGCTCGCCGCCGGGTCCGGCTTCGACCGTCGCCACCGCGAACTGATGCGTGAGCTCCGCGAGTTCCAGCACACCGTGATCAACCGCGACGGCGGCTACTGGGTCGCCGAGGCCACCCCCGAGGCCGGACTGCGCGCCGTCACCGCCGCCTGGCCCCTCGCCGACCTGTCCGACGTCCTCCTGCTCACCGACGGCGTCTCCTCCGCCGTCACCGACCACCACCTGCTCGACTGGCCCGCCCTCGTCACCGACTCCCGCCGCACCCACCCCCAGCAGGTCGTCGACGCGATCCACCACGCCGAGACCACCGACCCCGACGCCATCGCCTGGCCCCGCGCCAAACCCCATGACGACAAGGCCCTGGCCCACCTGCGCCTCGACTCCTGAACAGGCGCCGCCCTGAGAGCCCCTGACGGCCCGTCGGACGGCCTCGTCAGGAGTTGTCAGGAGTAGTCGTTGCGGCCCAGGCAGAGGCTGAAGGAGGCGCTGCGGCGCTCCTCGCGGTAGGTGGCGATGGTGCCCGGGACCTCGTCGCAGGCGTCCTCGTTCACCAGGTGGATCATCTTGATCACCACGAACTCGGCCTCGGGGGCGGAGCACGGCACCACACTGACCTCCGGGTCCTCGGTGGTGCCGGTGTTGTGCACGCAGTCACCGGCGTCGGCGGTGATCGGGGCGTCGCGGTAGTAGTAGCCGGCCACCACCAGCGCCGCCGCGACCAGGGCGACCAGCCCGAGCCCCGCCAGGCCGCCCCGCAGCAGACGCCGGGCCCGGCGCCGCGGCGGGACCCACGGCGGCGGTGCGTCCGGGCCCGGGCCCGACGCTGCGGCCGGGTCCCAGGCTCCCCCGGGCCGGTCCGCGGCGTACTGGTCGGCGGTCGGCGGTGTGCTCATCTCGGAATCCCCCCGTGGTCGTCGCGCACTCTCGGCCCCGAGAGACTAGGGCATGACAAAGCGGGCGTGAAGAGCCGTTCTCGGGAAGTGCCTCGGATTTCCACCGGTCGGACGAGTACTCAAATCCGGTTAATCACCTGCGGAGTGGAGGAATTATGACACAACCCCACGTCAGACACGTGGGTTGTCCTGAAAATGCGTCAACTGGCGTGCGCGTCCCGGCAGGATCGAAGGCGAATCGGAGCGCACTCCGCGACCGCCCCTCCCACGGTGCGCCCGAGAATGACGAGAACGCGTCACCTGCTCCCCTCCGATTCGACCCTGCCATCCGTCCACCGGCTTTTCCGCACTGACGACTTGGGTGATTCGTGAACGCTGTTCCGGCCGTGCACCTGCGGACCACGGCTCTGCCGGAGATCTCCGAGCTCCGCGCCCTGCTCGGCGGGGACGCGCTCCTCCAGGAGGAGGGCGAGGTCCGCCCCTACGCCGGGGACCGCGCCGACACGGTCGAACACGAGTTGCCGCTCGCCGTCGCGCTGCCGCAGGACGTCGAACAGGTCCGGCGGGTCGCCCGGTGGGCCAGCCGTCACCGCGTGCCGCTGGTACCGCGCGGGGCGGGCAGCGGGCTCGCGGGCGGGGCGTCCGCGCTGGCGCGCGGGGTCGTGCTCTCGCTCGAACGGCTCTCCGCGATCCGGGAGTTGAACGCCGCCGACCAGTACGCCGTGGTGGAGGCCGGGGTGGTGAACGGCGCGCTCGGCCGGGCCGCCGCCGCACAGCGGCTGTTCTACCCGCCGGATCCGGGCAGCGCCGGGGTCTCCACCATCGGCGGGAACGTGGCCACCAACGCCGGGGGGCTGCGCTGCGTGAAGTACGGCGTCACCGCCGACAACGTGCTCGGACTCGAAGTGGTGCTCGCCGACGGCCGGTTGGTCCGCACGGGCGGGCGCACCCTCAAGAACGTCGCCGGGTACGACCTGACCCGGCTGTTCGTCGGTTCGGAGGGCACCCTCGGCATCATCACCGCGGCGACCCTGCGGCTGCGCCCGGTGCCGACCACCGAACCGGCCACCTTCACCGCCGGGTTCGACGGCCTGCGGGCCTCCGGCGCGGCCGTCGCCTCGATCGCCCGGCTGTCCGGACGGCCGTCCATGCTCGAACTGCTCGACCGCGCCGCGCTGGACGCCGTCGAGGCCTACCGGCCGAGCGGCGCGGACACCACCTCCGCCGCCCTGCTCATCGGCCAGGCCGACGGCGGCGACGCCCAGCGGCTGGTGGCCGAGATGGTGCGGCTCTGCCAGGAGCAGGGGGCCACCTCGATGACGATGTCCAGCAGCGCGGACGGGGCCGAGGAGATGCTCTCCGTCCGGCGTTCGGCGGGGGAGGCGCTGCTCGCCTCCGGCGCGGCCACCATCGTGGAGGACGTCGTGGTGCCGCGCAGCCGCCTGGTCGAGATGCTGGGCCACATCGAACGCACCGGCCGGGAGGGCACCGTCCGGATCGCCACCGTGGGCCACGCCGGGGACGGCAACCTGCACCCGGTCCTGATCCTCCCCGACCGCACCCCCGAGACCGTCCGCGAGGCCCACCGCAAGACCGAGCAGCTCTGGCGCAAGGCCCTCGACCTCGGCGGCTCGATCACCGGCGAACACGGCGTGGGCACCCTCAAGCGCAGCCGACTGGCCACCGCCCTGGACCCGGCCGTGCTCGACCTCCACCGCAGCGTCAAGCACGCCTTCGACCCGCTGGGGATCCTCAACCCTGGCAAGGCCTTCTGAGACACCCGTCGCCCGGCCGGCCCGGGCGGGTGACCGGGCCGGCCGGCGGACTGGGAGAATCGCCCGGTGATCGGCACGAACAGCTTCGGCATCGACATCCGCACCTCCACCAGCACCGGGCGCCGCGGCCTCACCGTCGTCACCGCCGCGGTCCATCCGATCGTCGACGGGCGCGACATCATCGCCGAGGCCTTCGCCCCGGGCCCCGGCCACGAACCGGAGCGGCTGCTGAGCGCGGACCGGGGGCTGCGCGCGGGCGACGAGCCGCGTGAGGTGGAACTGGCGGAGGCCGAGTGCACCTGGGGCTGCTGCGGTGCGCTCTGCACCACCGTCGAACGCGTGGGGGACCACGTGCTGTGGCACAGCTGGCGCGACAGGAACGGGCCGGCCCCCGAGCTGCCCGACTTCCGTTTCGACGCCCGCCGGTACGACGCCGAGGTCGCCCGCGCCGAGCAGGACCACAGCTGGGAGTGGCCCGCCCGGACCACGGCCCGGCTCCTCGGCGAGCGGCTGCGCGCGGACGCCGCAGCGCTGGAGCGGTGGCGGTTCGGCTTGATCAGCGCCTCCTCGTGGCGGCCCGGCACGGTCGACGTCCTGCTGGGCCACCCCACCGCCCGTGCCTCGGGGAGTGCCCCGTGGCTGCAGTTCCGCAAGGAGCTCATCGTGACGGACGAGGACCCGGCGGTGCAGGCGGCGCGGTTCGCGCGGGAGTTGACGGAGCACGATCCACGCTCCTACGCCGACCTCTGCGGCGGCTCGGCCGACTCCGCCCGCGCGCTCGGATTCCCTTGGCCGCCACCCCGCAGGTGAGGCGCCCGGCCCGGTGCCGGCGGACGCCGCGCGGCCGGGCTCAACTCACCCGTGTGGAAGGCTTCCTGGCCAGGAAGGCCTCGGCGACGGCGAGGTTGATCAGCCAGCAGGTCCACCCGGCGGCGGCGTAGGCCTGGTCGAACGGGGCGCCGAGCGCGTCGAAGAGCGGGAGCCAGACCCGGAGGGTGACGGCGGCCAGGATCAGGGCGTAGGAGCGGACGGCCCAGACCCGGTGGCGGTCGATGCGGCGCTGACGGGCCGTCCGGAGGGCCGCGGCGGAGGTGCCCAGGAGCAGCACCGCGAGGAGGCCGAAGCCGATCGGGGCGATCGGCGGGTAGAGGCCGTACGGGGCGAGGGCCAGACCGCCGAGGCCCGTGACCGCCGCGCTCAGCAGGTAGACCCGCCCGACGAAGCGGTGCACGGCGGGCCGCCGGGTTCTCAGCCGGGCCACGAACTGCCAGGGGCCGAGCAGCAGGGCCACCGTCCCACCGCCGATGTGGCACAGCAGCGGGACGAGGTGCGCGAGGTAGGTGGCGCGCTGGTCCTCCAGGAAGGTCTCGGGGTCGAGGGTGAAGTAGCGCGCGGAGAGCAGGGCGACCGCCGCCCCGAGCAGGGCGAAGAGGGCGAGCGCGGTGCGGCGCGGGAGGAGGGAGGCGGGGCGGTCGGCCCGGTGGTGCGTGGCGTTGTCCATGGGGCGCAAGGTAGGCGCGGCGGCCCCGGCGGGGCGTCCCCCGCCGGGGGCTGCCGCCGTGGTCCCCCTCGGGGGTGGCCGGGCGGGTGCGGAGTACCCCCGAAGGGTGATGCGCCGGGGGTGCGGACGCCGATACGGTGCCGCGGACCGACCCCTGCGACCCGCCCGGGAACACCACCACATGACGCGACCGTCCCGCAGCCTCGTGCTCGACCTGCTCCTCGCCGCCGCCTTCCTCGCCGCCATGCTCGTCGAACGGGTCGCGGCGGCACCGGAGTTGGGCGACCGGATGCCGCTCGCCGTGCTGCTCAGCACCGTCCAGGCGGCCGCCGTCGCCGCCCGCCGCTCGACCCCGCTCAGCGCCTACCTGGCGGGCACGGCCGCGCTGTCGGCCGAGTCGCTCTGGGTGCTGACCTCGCCGGTCGCCCCGTACGCCAACATCGTGGTGCTGCACGCGCTCGGCCTGCACGGCACCCGGGCCCGGGCGTGGGCCGGGCCGTTCATCGCGCTGGCCGGGATGGCCGGGTACTTCACCGGCTCGGAGGGGGCCCGCACCTATCCGGCGATTCCGGCCGGGGTGCTCTTCCTCTGGCTGCTCGGCTGGGCGATCGGCTACGGCTCGGCTCGGCGCCTGGAGGAGCGGGAGGCGGCCAGGGCCAGGCTGCACCGGGAGGCGGTCAGCGGCGAACGGGCCCGGATGGCGCGGGAGTTGCACGACCTGGTCGGGCACACGGTGAACGTGATGCTGGTCCAGGCGGGTGCGGCCCGGCGGTTGCTGGAGCGCGATCCGGAGCGCACCCGCACGGTGCTCACGGAGCTGGAGCAGACCGGCCGGGACGCCCTGGACGAGCTGGACCGGGTGCTGGCCGCGCTCCGGCACCAGCCGGAGCAGGATCCGGACGACCCGTCAGGGCGGCCGGGGCTGGCGGACCTGGGCCGGCTCACCGGGCGGATGGACCGGGCGGGGCTGACGGTCGGCCTGCGGCTGGACCCGGGCGAGGTCGCCCGGCTGCCGCGCAGCATCGACGTCTCGGCCTACCGGATCGTCCAGGAGGCGCTGACCAACACCGTCAAGCACGGCCGGGCCGCGACCGCCGACGTCTCCGTGCGGCGGCTCGGGGACCGCCTGGAGATCGAGGTCAGCGACGACGGCCGGGGACCGGCCGAGGGCTACGTGCCCGGGGGCGGCCTGATCGGCATCTCGGAGCGGGTCTCGATGCTGGGCGGAAGCGTGGAGCACGGGGGAGGTGACCTGGGCGGCTTCCGGCTGCACGCCGTCCTGCCGGTCCGGTGACGGCGGGTCAGGAGGGGCAGGGTCGGGAGGCGGAGAGTCCGGAGCGGCGGCGGATCCGGCTGGTCGTGGCCGAGGACGACGCCCTGCTGCGGGCCGGGATCGCCCTGGTGCTGGGCACCGACGAAGGCCTGGAGGTGGTCGGGCAGGCAGCCGACGGACTGGCGGCGGTCCGGCTCTGCCAGGAGCTGCGGCCGGACGTGGTGCTGATGGACGTGCGGATGCCGGGGATCGACGGGATCGAGGCCACCCGCCGGATCGTGGCCGGGCCGCATCCGGCCCGGGTGCTGGTGCTGACGGTGTTCCAGCACGACGAGTACGTCTGGGAGGCGCTGCGGGCGGGGGCAAGCGCTTTCCTGCTCAAGCGGGCCTCACCGGAGCGGCTGATCGAGGCCGTCCGCGCGGTGGCCGCCGGCGAGGCCCTGCTGGACCCGGCGGTGACCCGGGCGCTGGTGGACCGGATCGCCTCCGCCGCGCCCGGGCAAGCGCTTTCCCAGCCCGAGGACCCGCGCCTGTCCCGCCTCACCACCCGCGAACGCGAGGTGCTCCGGCTGGCCGCCGAGGGCTGCTCGAACCCGGAGATCGCCACCCGGCTGTTCCTCGCCGAATCCACCGTCAAGACCCACATGAAGCGGGTGCTGGCCAAGCTCGGCGCGCGCGACCGGGCCCAGGCCGTGGCCATCTCCTACCGCGGCGGGCTGATGTCCTCCTGACCCGCCGCCACCGACCCGGCGGCCGGCCCGCGCCGGGCCCTCACCGCCCGCGAGACCCGCACCGCCAGGTACCCGAGCAGCCACGGCAGCACGGTGACCAGCCCGATGTAGAAGCCGACGTAGCCCCCCAGGAAGTCGGCCAGCCAGGTCTCCTCGTCCCAGGTGTCCGTCGGGAACACCGCGACGACGCCGACCACCGTGACCGGCAGCAGCGGCAGCAGAACCGAGGCGAACCGGGCCCGCCGGCCCGGGTTCCGGGCACAGCTGACGCCCAGCGCGGCCATGACGAACGGCCCGAGCGGCACCCAGAACGCGGCGGGCAGGAGGAAGACCACCCACCAGTCGCCCGACATTCCGAACATCATCAGCGGCCCCCGGAGGTGATCGTCAAGCCATCACCGCCACCCTCGCCGGGTCGCGGACGAAGGGTCAACACGATTTCCGACGCCCCGTCAGCAAGCGCTTTCCACCGGCTCCCCCGGGACTCTGGCCGCAGCACCACCCCGCCCGTACACTGCTGCCCTGCCCGGCCATTACCGGGCAGTAGGTACGGAGGAGCGAGATGACCGACGGCCGGGTGCACGCGTTCGGCGACGACGCGCTGGGCGAGCACGACGCGGTGGCCCTCGCGGCCGCCGTCCGCTCCGGAGCGGTGAGCCCGGCCGAGCTGGCCGCCGCCGCGTCCGGGCGCGCGGCGCGGGTCGAGGCGCTGCGCCCCGTCGCCTTCGCGCTGCACGACGCCCCGCGCTCCGCCCCCGGCGCGCCCGACGGCCCGCTGTACGGCGTCCCCACCTACCTCAAGGACAACGTCGACCTGCTCGGTGTGCCGACCGGCCACGGCAGCGCCGCCTTCCGGGCCCGCCCGGCCCGGCGCAGCGCGCCGTTCACCGAGCTGTTCATGACCAGCGGGGTGACGGTGCTGGGCAAGACCCGGCTGCCGGAGTTCGGGCTGAACGCGACCACCGAGTACGCCGCCGCCGAGCCGGTCCGCAACCCCTGGGACCCCTCGCGCTCCGCCGGTGCCTCCTCCGGCGGTTCGGCCGTGCTGGTGGCCTCCGGCGTGGTGCCGATCGCGCACGCCAACGACGGCGGCGGCTCGATCCGGATCCCGGCGGCGGCCTGCGGCCTGGTCGGCCTCAAGCCCACCCGCGGCCGGCTGGTCCCCAACGAGCAGGGCCGCCAACTCCCGCTGGACATCGTCACCGACGGCGTGGTCACCCGGTCCGTCCGCGACACGGCCGCCTTCTACGCCGCCGCCGAGCAGCAGCACCGCAACCCCGCCCTGCCGCCGATCGGCCTGGTCGAGGGCCCGGGCAGCCGCAAGCTGCGGATCGGCCTGGTGGTGGACTCGCCCATCGCGGTCAGCGACGACCGGACCCGCCGCGCGGTGGAGGAGACCGCCGCCCGGCTGGAGGCGATGGGCCATCAGGTCACCCCCGCCACCCTGCCCTTCGGCACCGACTTCTCCCGCGACTTCCTCCTCTACTGGGGCTTCATCGCCTTCGTGATCGCCTCCACCGGCCGCCTGGTGGTGGACCGCAGCTTCCGCTCCCGCGACCTCGACCCGCTCACCACCGGCCTACGGCGCAGCTTCCTGCGCGAGTACCGCCGGGGCCCGGGCGTGCTGCGCCGCCTGCGGCAGGCCGAGCGCACCTACGCCGGCATCTTCCGCGACCACGACGCGATCCTCTCCCCCACCCTGGCCCACACCACCCCGCCGCTCGGCCACCTCAGCCCCACCGTGGAGTTCGAGGAGCTGACGGAGCGTCTGCTGCGCTACGTGGCCTTCACCCCGGTCAACAACGTCACCGGCGGCCCGGCGATCACCCTCCCCACCGGCGCCGCCCCCGACGGCCTCCCGATCGGCGTCCACCTCTCCGCCGCCCACGGCCAGGAGCGCCTGCTCCTCGAACTCGCCTTCGCCCTGGAGGCCGACCGCCCCTGGCGCCGCATCCAGGACTGACGGGCCGCGCCCTCCGCGCACCCGACCGTCCTCCGTCGGTCCGAACTGGCAAGATCGGGCGAGCGAGGAAGAACGGTTGGGAGCGCGGAGGGGCGGTCCCGTCACACGGATGGAGACAGAGCATGGCCAGCAAGGCCGCGAAGCAGCCGCCCGCGTCGCACGTCGCCGACAGTCACGACCTGATCCGGGTCCACGGCGCGCGCGAGAACAACCTCAAGAACGTCAGCGTGGAGATCCCCAAGCGCCGCCTCACGGTGTTCACCGGCGTGTCCGGCTCCGGGAAGAGCTCGCTGGTCTTCGACACCATCGCCGCGGACTCGCAGCGGATGATCAACGAGACCTACAGCGCCTTCCTCCAGGGCTTCATGCCCAACCTGGCCCGCCCCGACGTGGACGTGCTGGAGGGCCTGACCACGGCGATCATCGTGGACCAGCAGCGGATGGGCTCCGACCCGCGCTCCACCGTCGGCACCGCCACCGACGCCAACGCGATGCTGCGGATCCTGTTCAGCCGCCTGGGCAAGCCGCACATCGGCTCGCCGCAGGCGTTCTCCTTCAACGTCGCCTCGATCAGCGGCGCGGGCGCGGTGACGGTCGAGAAGGCCGGGAAGACCGTCAAGGAGCGGCGCAGCTTCAGCATCACCGGCGGCATGTGCCCCCACTGCGAGGGCCGGGGCTCCGTCAGCGACCTGGACCTGGCCGAGCTGTTCGACGACTCCAAGTCGATCTCCGAGGGCGCCATCACCATCCCCGGCTACAAGGCGGACAACGTCTGGACGGTCGGCATCTTCGCCAACTCCGGCTTCCTGGACCCGGACAAGCCGATCCGGGAGTTCAGCAAGAAGGAGATGCAGGACTTCCTCTACCGCGAGCCGACCAAGGTCAAGGTCAACGGGGTGAACCTCACCTACGAGGGCCTGATCCCCAAGCTCCGCAAGTCCTTCCTGTCCAAGGACCCGGAGGCGATGCAGCCGCACATCCGGGCCTTCGTGGACCGCGCGGTCACCTTCACCTCCTGCCCGGAGTGCGGCGGCACCCGGCTGAGCGAGGCGGCCCGCTCCTCGAAGATCGGCAAGGTGAGCATCGCCGATGCCTGCGCCATGCAGATCAGCGACCTGGCGGGCTGGGTGCGCGGGCTGAAGGAGCCCACGGTGGCGCCGCTGCTCGCCTCCCTCGGGCACACCCTCGACTCCTTCGTGGAGATCGGCCTCGGCTACCTCTCGCTGGACCGGCCGGCCGGGACGCTCTCCGGCGGCGAGGCGCAGCGGGTCAAGATGATCCGTCACCTCGGCTCCTCCCTCACCGACGTGACCTACGTCTTCGACGAGCCCACCACCGGCCTGCACCCGCACGACATCCAGCGGATGAACGAGCTGCTGCTGCGCCTGCGGGACAAGGGCAACACGGTGCTGGTGGTGGAGCACAAGCCGGAGGTCATCGCGATCGCCGACCACGTGGTCGACCTCGGTCCGGGGGCCGGGACGGCGGGTGGCACGGTCTGCTTCGAGGGCAGCGTCGAGGGGCTGCGCGAGGGCGGCACGGTGACGGGCCGTCACCTGGACGACCGGGCCTCGCTCAAGGCCGAGGTGCGCAAGTACTCCGAGGTGCTGGAGGTCCGCGGCGCGAGCACCCACAACCTGCGGAGCGTGGACGTGGACGTCCCGCTCGGGGTGCTGGTGGTGATGACGGGCGTGGCCGGCTCGGGCAAGAGCTCGCTGGTGCACGGCTCGCTGGTCCGCAGCCGGGCCGCCGCCGAGGCGGGCGTGGTGGTCGTGGACCAGACCCCGATCAAGGGCTCCCGGCGGAGCAACCCGGCCACCTACACCGGGCTGCTCGACCCGATCCGCAAGGCCTTCGCCAAGGAGAACGGGGTGAAGCCGGCCCTGTTCAGCGCCAACTCCGAGGGCGCCTGCCCGACCTGCAACGGCGCCGGGGTGATCTACACCGACCTGGCGATGATGGCCGGGGTGGCGACCACCTGCGAGCAGTGCGAGGGCAAGCGCTTCGACGCCTCGGTGCTGGACTACCACCTCGGGGGCAAGGACATCAGCGAGGTGCTGGCGATGTCGGTGACGGAGGCCGAGGAGTTCTTCGGCCCCGCCGGGGCCGGCGCCACTCCGGCCGCGCACCGGGTCCTGGACCGGCTGGCGGACGTCGGCCTCGGCTACCTGACGCTCGGTCAGCCGCTCACCACCCTCTCCGGCGGCGAGCGCCAGCGGCTCAAGCTGGCCACCCACATGGGCGAGAAGGGCGGGCTCTACGTGCTGGACGAGCCGACCACCGGCCTGCACCTGGCCGACGTGCAGCAGCTGCTCGGCCTGCTGGACCGGCTGGTGGACTCCGGCAAGTCGGTGATCGTGGTGGAGCACCACCAGGCCGTGATGGCCCACGCCGACTGGATCGTCGACCTCGGTCCGGGCGCCGGCCACGACGGCGGCACGGTGGTCTTCGAGGGCACCCCGGCCGAACTGGTCGCCGCCCGCTCCACCCTGACGGGCGAGCACCTGGCGGCGTACGTCGGCGCCTGAGCCCGGGCGGCACCGGCTTTCGGCGGCCCGGCCGGACTGTCCACCCCCGTGGGGCAGTCCGGCCGGGCCGCCGGCTCGTGGGAGCGAGCGCTCGGTCGGCATGGTCCCTCCACCGCCCCGACCCGCTCCGCCCGCCGCTCCGTCAGGAGGCGTGTGCCACCCCCTGCCGGCGGACCGCCCCGACCCGCCCGGCCTCGCCGAGGATCGCGACCGCGACCGGGCCGGAGCGGCGGAACACGTCCCGCACGAAGCGGGTGCGCCGGGCGCCGAGGTCCCGCAGCGCGGGGCCGTGGTCGACCGCCACGAAGAGCGCGGCGGCGAGCAGCAGCAACCGCCACCCACCGACCGTCACCCGCCGGGCGGCCGGGCCGAGTTCGGCCAGCGAGTCGGCCAGCCGGTCGCAGTGGAACGGGATGTGCCGCTCCTCGTCGGCCATGATCCGCCCGGCCACCTCGCTCACCAGCGGATCGGCGGCGCCGTCCCGGACGGCGCGGTAGTACGGGACGGCGACCAGCTCCGCGATCATCAGCACCAGCAGCTCGGTGCGCATCCCGAGCAGCCGCCGCACCCGGACGAAGATCCGGTCGCTCCAGTGCCCGTCCAGGGTCGGGCGACCGCCCGCCTCCAACAGCCGGGCCAGCAGCCGGGCGTGGTTCTGCTCCTCGGCGACGAAGAGCCGGGCGGCCAGGGCGTAGTCCGGGTCCCCCTCCTTGTCGGCCTTGCCGATCAGGTTGGCCCCGTCACCGTCCTCGCCGACCTGGAACTTCTGCAGGCTGGCCCAGACGGTGTCCGGCAGTTGCGCCCCCGCCGACCAGTCGGGCTCGGCGGTGGCGGCCCGGCGGGCGGCCTCGGCGTGGAAGTGGTCCACCCACTGGGCGAAATCGTGCTCGGGCATGGCGGTCCCCCTCGTGACGGCGGTGCGACTCGCTCCGCCCTGCGACGTGGACGACTCTAGACCGAGAACTGAACACGTTCAACACGGTTCGCCGCAGGCCACCCGTCCGGGGTCGCTCAGCCGACCGCCACCGCGCGCGCCGCCTCGGCCATCGACCGCTCCCCCGCCGCGTTCGGGTGGAAGGCCGCCGCGCCGCTGCCGAACAGCGGTTCCATCCACCGCGTCCCCGAGGGCTTGCACACGTCGTGGCCCACCGAGGGCGCGTACACGTCCACGTACCGGGCACCGTGCGCGGCGGCCTGGGCCGCGATCACCGAGTTGAGCCGCTTCTGGGTGTCGCGCAGCCAGGGCGCGTCGCCCTTCGCGATGCTGACGGTGGCCCAGCAGTTGGACCCGTCGTCCGGCAGGATCGCCGGGTACCCCGTCACCAGCACCGTCGCCCGCGGCGCCCGCTGCCGGATGCCGTCCAGCACCGCCCCGACCTTCGCCCCGGTCGCGTCCACCTTCGCTGCCAGCTGGTCGGTCCCGCCCGAGGTGTAACTCCCCTTGCAGGGAGCGCCGTTGCCGTTGAAGAAGCCGAGCGTGGTGCAGCGCACGATGATGTCGGCGAAGCCCACGTCGTTGCCGCCGATGGTCAGCGTCACCAGGTCGGTGTCGGCGGTCAGCGCGTTGAACTGCGGCCCGGCGGAGCCGCTCTGCGTGCTCGTCATGTGGACGGTGGTGGCTCCGCCGCAGGTGACGTCCGCCGTCGCGGCCGGCGCCAGCGCCCCGGCCAGCACCGAGGGGTAGTTCTTGTCCGACCGCGCACAGGCGGTGTCCACCTGCGTCGGCACCCCGGCGCCGGAGGCGTAGGAGTCGCCGAGGGCGACGTAGCGGGCGTACGGGGCGGCCTGGGCCGCAGCGGCGGCCGGGCCGGCGGCGGTGAGGGCACCGGCGGCGAGGGAGGCCGTGAGGGCGAGGGTGGTGAGGGCCGCGCGGGCGCGCGGGATTCCGGTCGTCGGCATGGGGGTGCCTCCGTGGCGGTGACGAGGGGTGGGGGACGGCACACCGCCACGGAGCTGCACCAGCCGTGGTTACCGGGCGGTCTTACCGCTCGGTAAGGATGTGGCCCGTCCGTCCCCCAGTCAAGCACCGTGACAGCACGGCGAGTTGACCTTCCGCCGACCGGCCGAAGGCCGCCCCGCCGGGCGGCACCCGTTCAGCGGTCCTTGAACTCCTCGATGGCGTCGTGGACCACCTTCACCATGCTCTCGCTGCCCACGTGGCCGGAGTCCTCGGAGATGTGCAGCCGGGCTCCCGGCCAGGCGTTCACCAGCCGCCAGGCCGACTGCGGCGGGCAGCCCATGTCGTGCCGGCCGGTCACCACCACGCCGGGGATGCCGGCCAGGCGGGGCGCGCCGCGCAGGAGCTGGTCCTCCGTCAGCCAGGCGCCGTGGCCGAAGAAGTGGGAGCAGATCCGGACGAAGGCGATCTGGTCCTCGTCCACCCGGTCGCTGTACATGCCCGGCCGGTTGTTGGGCTCCGCCGAGATGACGGCGTCCTCCCAGGCGAGCCAGTCGACGGCGGCCTTCGCCCGGACGGCGCGGTCGGGGTGCTCCATCAGCCGGGCGTAGGCGGCCGGCAGGTCGCCGTCCCGCTCCGCCTCGGGGACGCCGTCACGGAAGCGGTCCCAGGCCTCGGGGTGGAAGCGTCCGGCGCCGCGGTAGAGCCAGTCGATCTCGGCGCGGCTGCTGGTCATCACCGCCTGGAGGATGAGCTCGCTGACCCGCTCCGGGTGCCGCTGCGCGTAGGCCAGGGCGAGCGTCACACCCCAGGAGGCGCCGTTCACCAGCCACTTCTCCACGCCGAGGTGCTCGCGCAGGCGCTCCATGTCCTCGATCAGGTGCCCGGTGGTGTTCAGGCTCATGTCCGCCGCCGGGTCACTGGCGTGCGGCGTGCTGCGGCCGCAGTTCCGCTGGTCGAAGCGGATCACCCGGTACCGCTCCGGGTCCCAGGCCCGCAGCGGGTTCCGCGGCGATCCCGCCCCGGGCCCGCCGTGGACGCCGACCGCGGGTTTGCCGTCCGGACTGCCGTACTGCTCGTAGTACACGCGGTTCCCGTCGCCGGTGTCGAGGAAGCCGCTGTCGTAGGGCGTGATCGGTGGGTAGAGAGGCATGACAGTGCTCCTAGCACGGGGGCGTGCCGGTGCCAACCTTCTTCTCCCTAGGTTCCCGAGTCGCCGGCCCGTGCCGACGATGGACGCATGAGCGAGCGAGGTGGATGGGGAGCGGGAGCGGCGGCCGGGGTGGCCGTCGCCGTGGCGCTGCTGAGCGGGTGTCAGCAGTCGCCCGGCGCGGGCGGCGCGGGGCCCTCGGCCGCGCCGGCCGCCGAGGCACCGGCGGTGCCGGCGGCTTCGGCCGGCGACCGGGAGCTGCTGGAGTGGGCCGAGCAGGTGCACACCGCCGACTGCATGCGGAAGGCCGGCTTCACGTACTACGTGGAGTGGGTCCGCGACACCACCGCCGAGGACGGGCGCCGCTCCGACTTCGGTTCGGCGGACACCTCCTGGGCCCAGGCCTACGGCTACGGCATCCAGCGCCGTCCCCCGAAACCGTCGGCGTCCCCGGGAGCGCACCGGACCAACGCGGACTACGTCGGCGGGCTGTCCCCCGAGCGGCGCGGCGCCTACACCGCGGCGCTCAACGGGGACCGGGCCGACTCGGTCACCGTCCCGCTCGCCGACGGCAACTCCGCCTTCACCCCGCGCGGGGGCTGCACCTCGGCCGCCCGGCGGGAGCTGTACGGCGACCTGGACCGCTGGTTCGCGCTGGACATCCGGGCGAGCAACCTCCAGTTGGAGACCGGCCCGCTGGTGGCCGCCGACGCCCGGTACACGGAAGCGCTGACGGCCTGGCGCACCTGCATGGCGGCGGCCGGGCACCCGGCGCAGAGCCCCGGCGAGGCGCGCCGCCAGGTGGCCTCGGCCGCCCAGGAGCTCCGCGCCGCCGGGGAGAAGCAGTCCCAGGAGAGCCAGGGACCTGACGCCGCCTGGCAGTTGGAGGTGTCGACGGCGACGGCGGACGCGCGCTGCTCGGGGTCCTCGCAACTGGTGACGGTCGCCGAGCGGGTGGCCGCCGAGGCGCGCGGGCGGATCCGCGAGCAGAGCCGTGCCGAGTTCGCCGAGTACGACGCCCTGCGGGCGCGGGCCGTCGGACGGGCCAGGGAGCTCATCGAGGTTTCGACGCGGACCACCCGCGTCGAGTCACAAGGGGAGATACGACGATGAACCGCTTCAAGAAGCTCGGGTTGGCCGCCGCCGCGACGGCGGGCCTCGCACTGGCGCTGGCGACGCCCGCCTCCGCGGACGCGGGCCGGGTCGTCAACGACTACTGCCACACCGGCGACTTCTGCGCCTTCTACCTGCCCAACTACCAGTACACCTCCGGCAACCAGGCCATCGCCTGGGCCGGCGACAACTGGGACTGGCAGTACGCCACCCAGGGCAAGTGGGGAACCATCGACAACAACTCCGAGTCCTGGTACAACGCGGGTGCCCCCGACACCTACGACAAGGTGAAGGTGTACGAGTTCGCGGGCGGCAAGAACCTCCTGTTCTGCCTGCCGCGCAACTCGGGCATCGCCCGCAACGCCAACGTGGCGAACATCGCTTCCTCCCACGTCTGGGTCAGCAGCTGCTGACACCGTGAACCACGCCGGCCCCGCCCTCTTCCGGGCGGGGCCGCCGTCGTTCTCAGGCGCGGGCGCGGAACATCTCCAGCGGCGGGTGGGCGAGCGCCTCGGCCCAGAACTCATCGCCGTACTGGCGCAGTCCGGCCTCGGTGATCTGCAGCGGCACCCACTCGACCTCGCGGAAACCGGCGGCCTGCAGGCACTTCTCGTAGACCTCGCGGCTCGGCGCCGAGGAGACGATGGTGATCGGCTCCGGCTCCAGCAGCGCGGTGACCCGGACCCGGTTCCCGGTCTCGATCTCACCGGCGAACTCGCAGCGGAAGCCGTAGTTCTCCAGGTCCGCGCAGTCGAAGGCGTAGTCCGGCTTCTGGGCCAGCACGAAGAACTCGCCGCCCGGCACCAGGTTGCGGTGGATGTTGCGGCACATCCGCTCCATCTCGGCCACCGTCTGGGCGTAGTTGAGACACTGCACGCCGAGCGCCACGTCGAACTTCGGCTCCAGATCGCCGAGTTCGAGGACGTCACCGACCTCGTAGCGCACGCCCAGCGGCTCGCGCCGCTCGATCTCCCGTGCGGCGGCGATCATCTCCACCGAGATGTCCACCCCGAACACCTCGCCCGCGCCGCGCCGCTTGAACTCCCGGCTGTAGAAGCCGGTTCCGCAGGCCAGGTCGAGCACCGACCGGCCCCGGACGTCGCCCACCAGCTCCAGGAAGCTCGGCACCTCGCCGAAGCGCATCAGCGGCAGGGCCTTGAAGCCCTCGAAGGCCTCACCGATCTGGTCGTACTGCTGCCCGCTCATGGACAGTCCCCCTTCCGGGCCGCACCCCGTTGCGCGGCCGTGGCGGAAATCCTCTCCCCGCACCGGTGGGCGGCCGTATTGGCGGATGACACAGAGAAGTCGGGCCGGATCGCGGTTCCCGCAGGCAGACGTTACGGATCGTCAGAAACGGTCGGCCGCACGGAGAACGAGCGGGCCGTGCGCGCTCGCTCCCGCTCGGAGGCGGCCGCCCCCGTTCCGGCGATCACATTCGCCTTCAGCACTGCCGTGCGAACCGGAACGATCACATTCGGTCTCTTCCGATCCTTCGCCCCGACTCCCGCCCGGACTCCGCAATCATGATCTCGGAAGCCGACGGACGGTCTGGGGAGACAGCGACGTGAGACCGGACGGGCGGCGAATACCGGCACCTCGGCACCTCTGAACGAACCGATCAGATCCAGAACGGGCAACCGACGCCCCGGGCACCGCGCGGGGTCGGTCGGTCCGTGCTGTCCGCTCGTGCCCAATCGCGGTGCACACCGCGCCCCGGCAGCCCTGTGGGCGCCCTTCCCCGAGGAGTAGTCATGCTTGGCCTGGGAGCACCACCCACGCCGCAGTCGAGCCGGTCCACGCAGTCCAGCCTGTCCACGCAGGCGGCCAGGCTGCTGGCCACGACCACCAAGTCCGAACCGCAGATGCAGGGGATCACCTCCCGGAACCTGCTGCGCACCCTGCCCTGGGTGGAGGTCGCGGCCGGCACCTACCGGGTCAACCGGCGCCTGCTGCTCAGGACCGGGGCCGGACGGGTGCTCTTCGTCCAGGAGGGCGCGGACCAGGTCCGGCTCGTCCCCGCCTCGCTGGACGCGCTGCCCGCCCTGCGCGGCTACGCCGACCAGGAGGTGCTGGCCGAGCTGGCCGCGGGCTTCCGGGTCCGCGAGGTCCGCGCCGGTGACCTGCTGGCCGGCCAGGGGCAGCCGGTCGAGGAGGTCTTCCTGATCGCCCACGGCCGCCTGGAGCGGATCGTCGAGGGCAGGTACGGCGAGTCGCAGGTGGTCGGCGTGGTCACCGACGGCGCCCACCTGGGCGACGAGGCCCACCTGGGCCCGGACGCCGAGTGGTCGGCCACGCTGCGCGCCGCCACCGACGCCACCGTGCTCGCCCTCCCCTGGGCGCGGTACCGCGAACTCCTGGACCGCACGCCCTCGTTGCGGGCCCACACCGAGGAGTTCCGGGCCCGGGCCGGCCGCGCCGTCAACCGCAAGGGCGAGGCCGAGATCGCGATCAGCGCCGGCCACCGCGGCGAGCCGGAGATCCCCACCAGCTTCGTCGACTACGAACTCGCGCCCCGCGAGTACGAGTTGTCGGTGGCGCAGACCATCCTCCAGGTGCACACCCGGGTCTCCGACCTCTACAACGACCCGATGGACCAGCTGCAGCAGCAGCTGCGCCTGACGGTGGAGGAGCTGCGCGAGCGGCAGGAGCACGAGATCGTCAACAACCGGGAGTTCGGCCTGCTCCACAACGCCGCCTACGACCAGCGGATCTCCACCCGCAGCGGCCCGCCCACCCCGGACGACCTGGACCAGCTGCTGGCCATGCGGCGCTCCACCCACGCCTTCTTCGCCCACCCGAAGGTGATCACGGCCTTCTTCGCCGAGTGCAACAAGCGCGGCCTGTACCCGGCCCCGGCCGAGGTCAACGGCAAGCTCGTGCCCGGCTGGCGGGGCGTGCCGATCTACCCGCTCTCGAAGATCCCGGTCTCCGACACCCAGACCTCCACCATCATGGCGATGCGCTTCGGCGAGGAGCAGCAGGGCGTGATCGGCCTGCGACCCCAGGACCTCCCGGAGGAGGTCGAGCCGGGGCTGAACGTCCGCTTCATGGGCATCAACCAGCAGTCGGTGATGCGCTACCTGGTCAGCGGCTACCACTCGGCCGCCGTCCTGGTGCCGGACGCGCTCGGCCTGCTGGAGAACTGCCAGATCGGGGCCTCCGCATGACCGCCGCCGAACTCCAGGACCTGGGGCGGCTGTTGCGCGGCCCGAGCGGCCTGGGCACGGGCAGCCTCTACCCGACGCTGCCCGTCGAAGCGCCCGAGGCCGAGGTGCCCACGGCGGAGGCCGTCGCCCTGCCCGGGCCGCCGCAACTCGCTTTCCCGGTGCAGGAGATCGAGGTCTCCGAGGCACCGGTCGCCTTCTCCCTGCCCGGCCTGCCCGGCCTCGCCGTACCCAGCCTGACGCCCGCCACCGCTCCGGAGCCGCCCCTCTCGGGCAAGCCGGCTCCGGGCGACCCGGTGCCGGGGCTGTACTTCCACCCCGTCGCCGAGCCGGACCCGGCCCGCGTCGAGGAGGTCAGCCGTCGGATCAAGGACTGGGCGGTGCACGAGGTCGCGCTCTACCCGCCGGAGTGGGAGGACCAGTTCGACGGCTTCTCGCTCGGCCGCTACATGGTGACCTGCCACCCGGACGCGCCGACGGTGGACCACCTGATGGTGGCCACCCGTCTGATGGCGGCCGAGAACGTCCTGGACGACGTCTACTGCGAGGACCACGGCGGCTCCCCGGTCGGCCTCGGCGGGCGCCTGCTGCTGGCGCACACCGCACTGGACCCGCTGCACACCACCGCCGGGTACACCCCGGCATGGCAGGAGTCGCTGCAGTCCGACGCGCCGCGCCGGGCGTACTACTCCGCGATGGAGTACTTCCGCCAGGCCGCCAGCCACTCCCAGGCCGACCGCTACCGGCACGACATGGCCCGCCTGCACATGGGCTACCTGGCCGAGGCCGCCTGGGACGAGACCGACTACGTGCCCCAGGTGTGGGAGTACCTGGCGATGCGTCAGTTCAACAACTTCCGCCCCTGCCCGACCATCACCGACACGATCGGCGGCTACGAGCTCCCCGCCGACCTGCACGCGCTGCCCGCCCTCCAGCGGGTGATCGCCCTGGCCGGGAACGCCACCACCATCGTCAACGACCTGTACTCCTACACCAAGGAGCTGCAGAGCCCCGGCCTACACCTCAACCTCCCCGTGGTGATCGCCCGGAACGAGGAGCTGGACGCCCGGGACGCCTACCTCAAGGCCGTCGAGATCCACAACGAGCTGATGCACGCCTTCGAGGCCGAATCGGCCCAGTTGGCCGTCGAGTACCCGAACCCGGCGCTGCTGCGCTTCCTGCGCGGCGTCGCGGTCTGGGTCGACGGCAACCACAACTGGCACCAGACCAACACCTACCGCTACACCCTGCCCGACTTCTGGTAACCGCCGCCGGCTTCCCCGGCAGGCCCATCGTCCGCATCACGAGGAGATTCCCCCATGACCACCACCGCTGACCCGAACACCGCGTCGATCCCGGCCCCCGCCAGCGCGTACCAGGGTGACATCGCCCGCTACTGGAACAACGAGGCCCGCCCGGTCAACCTGCTCCTCGGCGACGTGGACGGCCTCTACCACCACCACTACGGCATCGGCGACGTCGACCAGGCCGCGATCCAGGCCGACGACCCGGCCGAGCGCGAGCAGAAGGTGATCAACGAGCTGCACCGCCTGGAGTCCGCCCAGACCAACGTGCTGCTCGACCACCTCGGCCCGATCACCGCCGAGGACACCCTGGTCGACGCCGGCTGCGGCCGCGGCGGCTCCATGGTGATGGCCCACCAGCGCTTCAACTGCACCGTGGAGGGCGTCACCCTCTCCTCCACCCAGGCCGACTTCGGCAACAACCGCGCCCGCGAGCTCGGCATCGACCACGCCGTCCGCTCCCGGGTGGCCAACATGCTCAACATGCCGTTCGAGACCGGCCAGGCCGCGGCGTCCTGGAACAACGAGTCCAGCATGTACGTGGACCTCGAGGACCTGTTCTCCGAGCACTCCCGCATCCTCAAGCTGGGCGGCCGCTACGTCACCATCACCGGCTGCTGGAACCCCACCTACGGCCAGCCCTCCAAGTGGGTCTCCCAGATCAACGCCCACTTCGAGTGCAACATCCACTCCCGCCGCGAGTACATGCGGGCGATGGCCGACAACCGCCTGGTCCCCCAGGCCGTCATCGACCTCACCCCGGCCACCCTGCCCTACTGGGAGCTCCGCGCCACCACCTCGATCGTCACCGGCATCGAGGAGGCCTTCATCGAGTCCTACAAGGACGGCTCCTTCCAGTACCTCCTGATCGCCGCCGACCGCGTCTGACCTCGCGGTAGCACTCTCGCAGTAGCGCCCCGCAGGGGCGCGAGGCTCTGTTGATCTGCGGCTCCGCCGCGTGGGCGCGAGTCGGAAGGCAGCTCACCTGCAACTGGGGCTCCGTCAGCCAGTTGCAGGTGCTGCCGTTCCCCCGCGCGCAGTTCCTCGCGCCCCCGGCGTGTCCACCAGGCGTAGGCGGTACGTGCCGCGCGGCGGGTCCTGCGGCAGGCGGCCGGCGCCCAGCGCGGTGAGCAGGACGTTCGGGTCCGTACCGAGCTCCACCGTCCTGGGCTCGCCGTCCAGGCGGACCCGCATCAGGCCGAGGTCCAGCTCCAGCACGTCCGGAAGGAGCGGCACCGCGGGACACGTCCGCCGCAGGTGCTCCGCGAACGCCCATGCCTCCTCCGTGGCGAAGAGTTCGGGCGTCCGCTGCCGGGCGTACCCCGCCAGCAGCTCCCGCACCCCGCCCTCCCCCAGCGTCAGCAGCAGCAGCCGCACCGTGTGCACCAGGGTCCCGGCCAGCGCCCCCGCCCGGAACTCCAGGATCAGCTCCCGCAGCAGCCCGATCGCCGGATCCGCCGCCAACTCCCGCTCCAACGCGGTCCGCGGCTCCCTGCCCACGGCCAGCCCGCCGAGCGCGGCCTCCCACTCCTCCGGCGACGGCCCCGTCTCCGCGGCCTCCCCCACCACCCGCCGGGAGACCGGCGCCGCGACGACCCCCGGAACCCACATCTCCCGCACCCGGTCCGTCAACTCCCCTACCTCGGAGGCCTCCAGACCCGGTGCGGCGGACGCCATGACCTCGAACAGCACGGCCCGCAGCGCGGGCAGCCGGGGCAGCACCCGCTCGGCGAGGAGCAGCAACTCCTCGTCCGGCAGGCCGCTGTGGGCGTCCAGCCAGTAGCCCCGGTGCTCGAACCCGCCTGCGAGGTGGACCTCCCAGACCCGTTCCAGCGGCAGCTCGGCGAGCAGGTCGTCCACCGTGCAGCGCCCGTTGCGCTCGTTGGCGAGCACGTTGTGAAGGTCCAACAGCAGCCCGCAGTCGGCCTGTTCGGCCACCTGCGCCGCGAACGCGCCGTCGCTCAGCTCGTCCGCCCGGGGCCGCAGGTAGTTGGTGCCGAGCTCGACCGCGAACGGCACCGGCAGGGCGTCGGCCATCGCCCGCACGGACCGGACGCCGCGCCGCACGCCCGCCGGGCTCTGCCGGGGCGGCAGCATGAAGCCCGTGCGGAATCCCTCGGCCCCGCCGCCCACCCGGCTGAAGGCCAGGTGCTCGCTGACCCACGGCACGTCCATCCGAGCCGCCAACTCACCCAGCAGACGGATGTGCTCGGCCTCCGGGAGGACCGTCCCGCCCACCGGGTCGCCGATGCTGTGCAGCAAGCGGGCGCCCGGCAGGTCGGCCAGGCGGCGCAGGGCTTCGTCGTCGGTGCCGACGGTGCCGTCCGGCCGGGCCCGCCAGAAGGTCTGCGGTTCGACCTCGACCACGTCGAGCTTCTCCCCGCACTCCTCCAACAGCCCTTCCAGGCCCCGTACGTAGGTGAGCCCGACTCCCAGACGGTCCATCCGCCCGGCCCCTCCCGCGCCGCCCGGCCCGCGCCTCAGCCGGCCACCACCGACCCACCGCCCAGGGTGAACTCGGCCGAACGGCCGAAGGACCAGTCGAAGCCGGAGTGGCAGCTCGGGCAGTTGTCCTGGTTGACGGCGGCCTTGACCGTGGCGGCCATCAGGTCCAGCCCGTCGGCCTCGGCCAGCGAGAGGGTGAGCTCGGCCGGGGCGTCGACGACAGTGGTGAAGGACATGGGAAACCTCCTGCGCGGAGCCCGGCGGTGCCGGGCGCGGTGATGGTGGGAGCAGCATGCCGCGCATCGCGCTCCCACCTCCCGCCCCGACGCCCAAACTGCCGGTCAACTGCCGCCCACCGCGGGCCCGTTCCCCTCCCCGGGCCGCAGGGCCACCGTCAGCAGCACCGACACCGCCGCCACCACGCCGATCGCCACCGCCGGGCCGACCACCTGCGCCACCCCGCCCGCGATCGCCGCCCCCAGCCCCTGGCAGGTCATCCTCCCGGCGGACTCGACCCCCTGGACCTGTCCCCGCACCGCCTCGGGCGTCGCCTCCAGCAGACGCTCCTGCAAGGGCAGGGTGGCGGCGAAGCCCACGCCCGCCACCAGCACCGCCACCGCGAGCACGGGCGTCGGCGGCCGCAGCGCGAAGAGCAGGAAGGGCAGGGCCAGCAGCAGCCGCAGGCCGAAGGCCCAGCGCCGCCGCTGCCGCGCGTCCAGCAGCCGCCCGACCGTCAGGTCCCCGAGCAGCATCCCCGCGGACCCCGCCGCGAGCAGCAGCCCGGCACTCCCGCCGGCGTACGGGATGAACAGCGCCTCGCAGCCGACGATCAGCCCGTTCGGCACCCAGAGGTTCAGCAGCAGCACCCGCTGCCCGGGGTCGGCGAACAGGGCCGCGTTGGCGCTCCAGGTGGCCCGCAGCCCGGGCCGCCGGGCGAGGCGGACGGAGCGCTCCCGTACCGTGGCCGCGACCAGGGCCAGCGCGCCGGCGTTCAGCAGGCCCGCGACCGCGAAGAGCTGGTGGGGCGTCAGGTGACGGGCCAGCAGGCCCCCCGCCGCGAAGCCGAGGACGGCGGTCGCCCCGGAGGTGACGTTGGTCAGCGAGCGAGCTGACGCATAGCCGCCCGGCGGGACGGTCTCGGCGAGCAGGCCGAGCCGGGTGCCGGTGGCCAGGGACTGGAAGAGGCCGAGCACCAGCAGCACCCCGAAGCGGGCGGTCAGCGGCAGGCCGGGCAGGGCCTGGACGGCGGTGCCGGCCAGGGTGACGCCGTGGAGGGCGAGCAGGGTGCGGCGGGGGTGGCGGCCGTCGGCCACCGACATCAGGGTGAGGGCTCCGAGCACGGTGGCGAAGGTGGCGCCGTACATGCTGACGGCGGTCAGGAAGGGCGAGCCGGTGCGGTCGTCGACCAGGGAGCCGAGGGCGAAGCCGGAGAGCGTGGTGGCGGCGACGGTGAGGGTGAAGGAGGCGTACAGCCCGGCGAACTCGCGGTCGCGGAGCAGGGTGAGGTAGCCGGTACGGGCCGGCGTCAGGGTGTCGATGGGCATGAAAAAAGCCTCCGCACGCACCAAGTCGGGGCGCTGGAGGCGAACGCACGCACTATAGCATTCAGTACGCCCCGTGAACGTGACTACGGTCTCAGTGATCTTGCTTTGCCATTCGTTTACACTCCTGTAGACCGACCAGACACGTACGCACTGACGAAAGAAGGAGCCGCGGTCCCCGCGATGGACGAGCCTCCCAGTTCCACCCGTGCCGTTCCCGTACAGCAGGACGACCAGTCCGGAGCGGGGGTGGCACGGTGACCGAAGTCCTGCTGCTCCTGCTCGCCCTCGCCCTCACCCTGGCCTGCGCCGTCTTCGTGGCCGCCGAGTTCTCCCTCACCACCGTCGAGCGCGGTGAGGTGGAGCGCGCCGCCGAGGCCGGTGAGCGCGGCGCCGCCGGCGCCCTGGCCGCCGTCAAGCGGCTCACCTTCCAGCTCTCCGGGGCCCAGCTCGGCATCACCGTGACCAGCCTGGTCATCGGCATGCTCGCCGAGCCCTCGGTCTCCGCGCTGCTGCGCGGCCCGCTCACCGCGATCGGGCTGCCCCACGGGGCCGTGGACACCGTGGCCGTGCTGCTCGGCGTGCTGCTCTCCACCGTGGTCCTGATGGTGGCCGGTGAGCTGGTTCCGAAGAACTGGGCGATCTCCCGCCCGCTCGCCGTGGCCAAGATCGTGGCCCGGCCGCAGTACCTGTTCTCGGCCGCGTTCTCCCCGCTGATCGGGCACCTGAACAACTCCGCGAACCGGGTGGTGCGCCGCTTCGGCCTGGAGCCCGCCGAGGAGCTGGCCTCGGCCCGCACCCCACAGGAGCTCATCGCGCTGGCCCGGCACTCCGCCCGCGAGGGCGCGATAGAGCCCGACACCGCCGACCTCTTCGTCCGGGCGCTGCGCCTGCGGGAGTTGACGGCGGAGAACGTGATGACCCCTCGGGTCGACGTGCAGGCCCTGGAGGAGCACGCCACCGCCGCCGACGTCGCCAACCTGACCCGGGCCACCGGCCTGTCCCGCTTCCCGGTCTACCGGGGCAGCATGGACCAGGTGGTCGGCACCGTGCACATCCGGCACGCCCTGGGCGTCCCGGCCGCCGAGCGCTCCTCCCGCCGGGTCACCACCCTGATGACCCCGCCGCTGCTGGTGCCCGAGACCCTCACCGTGGACCGGCTGCTGGACCAGCTGCGCGGCGAGGAGAGCCTGGCCGTGGTCATCGACGAGTACGGCGGCACGGCCGGCATCGCCTCGCTGGAGGACATCGTCGAGGAGGTGGTCGGCGAGGTCCGCGACGAGCACGACCCGACCGAGGTGCCCGACCTGTTCTTCGTCGGCACCCTCACCGACGGCCGCCGTCAGTGGGACGCCGACGGCATCACCCGCACCGACCAGCTGGAGACGCTCGGACTGCCCTCCGCCGAGGGCCCGTACGAGACCCTCGCCGGGCTGATCGCGCACCGGCTGGGCCGGATCCCCACCCCGGGCGACCTGGTCGAGCTGGAGGGCTGGCAGCTGGAGGTCGAGAGCGTCGACCACCACGTGGCGGAACGGGTGCGGATCACCGCCCCTGAAGCCCCGTCAGCCGACGAACCGTCGGACGGCCGCGCCTCGGACCACAGCGCGGACCGCAGCGCGGACCGCACCGCCGAGCGCACGGAGGAGGACCGGTGACCGCGCTCCAGCTCTTCATCGGCCTGCTGACCCTGGTCAGCAACGCCTTCTTCGTCGGCGGCGAGTTCGCCCTGATCTCGGTGCGCCGCAGCCAGGTCGAACCGCAGGCCGAGGCGGGCGACCGCCGGGCCAGGACCGTCATCTGGGGCCTGGAGCACGTCTCGGCGATGCTCGCGACCGCCCAGCTCGGCATCACCGTCTCCTCCCTGGTGCTCGGCGCCGTGGCCGAGCCGGCCATCGCCCACCTGCTGGAGCCGGTCTTCCACGCCGTCGGCGTGCCGGACGCGCTCACCCACCCGATCGCCTTCGTGATCGCGCTGACGGTGGCCACGTACCTGCACATGCTGCTCGGCGAGATGATCCCGAAGAACCTGGCGCTGGCCGCGCCGCAGAAGGCGGCGATGCTGCTGGTGCCGCCGCTGGTGGCGACCACCAAGGCGCTGCGCCCGCTGGTCTTCTCGATCAACGCCTTCGCCAACGCCATCCTGCGGATGCTCAAGGTGGAGCCCAAGGACGAGGTCGGCTCGGTCTTCACCGAGGACGAGCTCTCCCGGATGGTGCAGGACTCCTCGGACGCCGAGCTGCTCAGCGAGCGCGACACCGAGCTGCTCCAGGACGCCCTGGAGCTGGGCAGCCGCCCGGTCTCCGAGGTGGTCACCCCGACCGCCCAGGTGGTCTTCGCCCGGCCCGGCACCACCCCCGCCCAGCTGGAGGAGCTCGCCGCCCGGACGGGCTTCTCCCGCTTCCCGCTGCTGCGGGCGGACGGGACGGTCTCCGGCTACCTGCACGTCAAGGACGCGCTGGAGCAGGACGAGAACCGCGACCTGCCGTTCCCGTCCCGGGCCCTGCACCCGATCGCCCGGGTCGCCGAGTCCACTCCGCTGGACGACGTGCTCACCGCGATGCGGCGCTCCGGCACCCACCTGGCCGCGGCCGTCGCCCCCGACGGCTCGGCCACCGGTCTGGTGACCCTGGAGGACGTGCTCAAGGAGCTGGTCGGCCCCGCCGCCCACTGAGCGAGCCGCCCGCCGTCGAAGGCCCGGCTGCGCGCCCTCCCGGGGGTGCGCGGCCGGGCCTTCCCCGTACGGATGCCGCCCCGGGCCGGAAGTGGTGTGCTGGCAACACACCCACTCGGCACGAGGACAAGAGGAAGTGACCGGCCATGGCCGTTCTGATCCACGCGGTGCTCCCGGGGATCACCGCCGAGCAGTACGACACCCTGAACGCCCGGCTCCAGCAGACGCCGGAGATCTTCGCGGGCTGCCTCTCGCACGTCTGCGTCGCGACCGACCAGGGGTTGGAGATCTTCGACCTCTGGGAGAGCGAGGCGCAGATGGACGCGTTCGCCGACAGGATGATGCCCGTCGCGCAGGAGCTGGGCTGGCCCACCGGCTCGGGGCGCCCGCAGGTCCACCAGGTCCACAACCACTGGGTGCCCGGGGCGTAGGCTCCGCGCGTCCCCGGCGTTCGCGCGCCGCAGGCGGTACCGTGGGCGATCCACCGCGACCTCCGAGGAGCGGACCCGATGCCCCGTGCCAACCGTGACCTGACCACCATCGCCGACACCATCGAACCGACCGACCACGTCGTGCCCCCGGCCCTGCAGGCCAGGGTCCGCGGCGTGGTCGCCGCCCACGCCAGGGACGGCGAGGACTGCCGTCTGCTGCTGGAGGCCCTCGGCCTCTCCGCCGGAGCGCTCGAACCGGCCGGCGAACAGCGCTCCGCCCAAGGCTCCTGACGCCCCGTCGGACGGGCCGCCCTCCCCGTGGAGGGCGGCCCTCCGTCGTGTCCGGGACCTTGGTCCGCGCACAGTCGCGACATAGGACCCTCGGTAAAGCCCGCGTGAAGGCGGACATTAGAGAGGTCTAGACCAGTGTGGCGGTCACCGCCGCCCGCTCGGCCGACGCCGTCTCGACAGCAGGGGTTACGCCATGAGTTCCACCGTCCAACGCGCCGGACAGCAGCCCGCCGACGCCCCCGACCCGGGCCAGTACCGGCCCGGACGCACCGTCAGCGACTGGGACCCGGAGGACCCGGTCTTCTGGCGGGCCACCGGACGCAAGGTGGCCAACCGCAACCTGTGGATCGCGGTGCCCGCCCTGCTGGTCGGCTTCGTGGTCTGGCAGGTCTGGTCCGTCACCGCGACCAACCTCAAGGACGTCGGCTTCGGGCTCACCACCTCCCAGCTGTTCTGGCTCACCGCCATCCCCGGCCTGACCGGTGGCACCGCCCGGATCTTCTACACCTTCCTCGGCCCGAAGATCGGCCAGCGCCGCTTCACCGCGCTCTCCACGATCGTGCTGGTGGTCCCGCTGCTCTGGCTGGGCATCGCCATCCAGGACACCTCCACCCCGTACCTGGTGCTCGCCGCCATCGCCGCGCTCTGCGGCTTCGGCGGTGCCAACTTCTCCTCCTCCCTGGCCAACATCGGCTTCTTCTTCCCGAAGAAGGAGAAGGGCAACGCCACCGGCATCAACGGCGGGCTCGGCAACCTGGGCGTCTCGGTGGTCCAGCTGCTCACCCCGATCCTGATCACCTCCTCGGTGCTGGCGATCGGCTCCGCCCAGCACAAGGCGAACGGCACCGCCGTCTACCTGCAGAACGCCGCCTTCGTCTGGATCCCGGTGATCGTCCTGCTGGCCGCCGTCAGCTGGTTCGGACAGAACGACCTCAAGGTGGCCTCCACCCCGTTCAGCCGGCAGAAGGTCATCTTCCGGCGCAAGCACACCTGGCTGATGACCTGGCTGTACGTCGGCACCTTCGGCTCCTTCATCGGCTTCGCCGCCGCCCTGCCGCTGCTCATCAAGACCACCTTCCCGGACTACTCCGTCGCCACCTACGCCTGGATGGGCCCGGCCGTCGGCGCCCTGGCCCGCTGGGCCGGCGGCTGGATCGCCGACAAGCTCGGCGGCGCCAAGGTCACCCTGCTCTCCTTCGCCGGGATGGCGGTCTCCATCGTCGGCGTGATCACCTTCCTGCCCTCCGGTGCGGACGGCGGCTCGTTCTGGGGCTTCTTCGCCTGCTTCCTGGCCGCCTTCTTCTTCTCCGGCATCGGCAACGGCTCGACCTTCCGGCAGATCCCGGTGATCTTCCGGGCCCGCGCCCTGAAGGGCCTCACCGAGGGCACCGCCGCCCACGACCAGGCGCTGAAGCAGGCCGAGATGGAGTCCGGAGCCGTCACCGGCTTCACCGCGGCGATCGCCGCCTACGGCTTCTTCTTCATCCCGGCGATGTTCGCCAACTTCGCCGTCACCAGCGCGATGTGGGGCTTCGTCGCCTTCTACCTGAGCTGCCTGGCGGTCACCTGGTGGTACTACGCCCGCAAGGGCGCCGAGTACCCGAGCTGACCCCGCGTCACTCCCCCGCCCCCGTCACCACCTCCTGGCCGGGCCGCCTCAGTGCGGCCCGGCCAGCGTGCGCCGGGCCCGGTCGAGGAAGGCCTCCAGGGCGAAGTCGAAGGCGGCGTCGGCCCGGCGGCCCTCGGGGACGGCCGCGAGGGCGCGGGCGAGCAGCGGGGTCGAGCCGTCCGGGGCCGGCTCCCACATCGTCTCGGGCGAGGCCAGGTCCAGCGCGGAGCCGAGGACCAGGTTGTCCAGCGCGGCGATCAGCACCATCACCACCGAGTCCGCGAAACCCGCCTCCAGCAGCACCGCGACCGCCTTGTCGTAGTGGGCCAGCACCTCGGGCGCGACGACCTGGGCCATCGACAGCAGCGTGATGGCGCGCGGGTGGGCGGCGAAGGCCGCGCGGTAGGAGAGCGCCCAGGCCTCCATCGCCCGGTCCCAGGGCCGCAGGTCGAGGGTGCCCGGGTCGATCTCGGCCGCCAGCCGGAGCCGCAGCAGTTCGACGATCCCGGCCCGGCCCTCGACGTGGTGGTAGACGGAGGCGGTCTGCACGCCGAGCCGCTTGGCGATCTGCGGCACGGAGAAGTCGCCGTGCTCGTCGACCAGGGCCAGCGCGGTGGCCGCGATCCGCTCCTGGTCCAGCAGCGCTTTGCTGGGACGCCCCATCGCTCCCCTCCTCAGGTCTTCCCGCACCCTAGCCGCACGGGCTAGGGTGCAGAAACCATCATGCTTTAGGTTTACGGAACCGACGTCTGACCTGCCGTCACCTTCCCAGGAGTTCACCGTGACCCCCGACCTCGTCGTGCTCGCCGCCCGGATGCACACCCTGGACCCGGGCCGGCCGCAGGCCACCGCCGTGGCCGTCCGGGACGGCCTGATCACCGCCGTCGGCGACGCCCGGGACGCCCGCGACTGGCGCGGGCCCGGCACCGAGGTGGTCGACCTCGGCGCGGCGACCCTCGTGCCCGGTCTGACCGACGGCCACAGCCACCCCGCCCTGGGCCTGGAGATGGCCGCCGGCACGGACTTCTCCGCCGTGCGCGACCTGGACGGGCTGCGCGCGGCGCTGACCGCCGCCGAGCGGACCGACGGGTGGGTGGTCGGCTGGGGGCTCGACCACAACGCCTTCGGCGGCCGCCCCGTCCACCGCGAGCTGCTGGAGTCCGTGCTCGGCCCGGAGGTCCCCGTCTTCCTCCGCCTGTACGACGTCCACTCCGCGCTGGTCAGCGGCGCCGCCCTGCGCGCCGCCGGGATCGACGGGCCGCGCACCTTCGCCCAGCGCGCCACCGTCGTCTGCGACGCCGACGGCGTCCCCACCGGCCACCTGATCGAGCACGCCGCGATGGACCCGGTCACCGCGATCCTGCCGCGCCGCCCGCTCGCCGAACGCCGCGAGGAACTGCGGGGCCTGCTCACCGAGATGGCGTCCACCGGCCTGACCGGCGCCCACGTGATGGACGCCGGCGGAGAGGTGCTGGACCTGCTCCGCGCGATCGAGGAGCGGGAGGAGCTGCCGCTGCGGCTGCGAATCAACCCGTGGTGCATGCCCGGCACCGACCGGGACGGGCTCGACGGACTCGCCGCACTGCACGGCACCGCAGGGCGCGGCTGGCTGGTCGGGGGCGTCAAGCTGTTCATGGACGGCACCGTCGAGGGCGGCTCGGCCTGGCTGGAGCACGGCGACTGCCACGGGCAGAGCCGCGAGGGGCTCTGGCTCGACCCGGCCGAGTACACCGCCGCGGTCCACCACCTGCACGCCGCCGGGGTGCGGACCGCCACCCACGCCATCGGCGACGCCGGCGTGCGCCACGTCCTGGACACCGTCGCCGCGCTCGGCCCGGACGGGCGGATGCGCCACCGCGTCGAGCACATCGAGACCCTGCCGCGCGAGCAGGCCGTCCGGTTCGCGCAGCTCGGCGTGATCGCCTCCATGCAGCCAGCCCACAGCGCCTTCACCCGCGCCGACCGGACCGACGAGTGGGCGCGGCGCCTCGGCCCCGAGCGCGCCGCGCTCGCCTGGCCCTGCCGCACCCTGCGCGACACCGGCGCGGTGCTGGTCCTCGGCTCCGACTGGCCGGTCTCGAACTCCGACCCGCGTGTGGTGCTGGCCCACGCGCAGCTGCGCCGCGCCCCCGGCACGGACATCCCGCCGGTGGTCCCCGAGCAGGGCCTCACCGCGCTGATGGCGCTGGAGGGTTGCACCACGCACGCCGCCGTCACCGCGGGCGAGGCCGACCGCGCCGGACGGATCGCCCCGGGCATGCGCGCCGACCTCACCGCCCTCGCCCTCGACCCGCTCACCGTCCCGGCGGACGAACTCGCCCAGTCCCCGGTCGCCCTGACCGTGTCGAACGGCCGGATCACGCACCGGAACGGCTGACCCGACCGTCCGTCACTCGCCGCCTGCCGCCACCACGCGCCGGGCCTCCTCCGAGCGGGCTTCCTCCGAGCGGGCCTGCTCACGGCGGGCCAGCAGTCGGTCCAGCAGCGGACCGGTACGCATGGTGCGGCAGTCGGTGATCGGGCCGTCCAGGACGGCCCGGGCGTCGCCCGGACGGCCCGCCGCGAGCAGGGCCTCGGCCAGCGGATCGGCGGCCAGGGCGTGCATCACGGTCTGGCCGGAGCGGCGGCCGATCGCGGCCGCGGTGCGCAACTCCCGCAGCGCTCCCGGGAGATCGCCCCGGTCCAGGGCCACCCGGCCCAGGCCGGTGTGGGCGGCGGTCTGGCCCGCCAGGTCCCCGCCCTCCCTGGTGTGGGCCAGCACCTCCGCGAAGTCCCGCTCCGCCTCCCGGTGGCGGCCCAGCAGGCGGTGCGCCTCGGCCACCCAGCGCAGCATGCTCATCCTCGGCCAGACCGCACCGCCCCGCCCCGCCGTCTCCAACGCCTCCCGGAACAGCCGCAGCGCCTCCTCCTTCCGCCCCTCCGCCAGCAGCAACTGCCCCAGCCCGCGCAGCGCGTGCGCCTGCCCGTAGAGGTCACCGGCCGCGGCGAACACCTCGGCTCCGCGACGGCAGCGGTCCATCGCCTCGCCCGTCCGTCCCTGGAGCCGGTCGAGGTAGGAGAGCACCCAGCCCGCGTACGCCCGGCCGTGCTCGTCGCCCAGCTCGCCGAAGAGCGCCGCGCCCTCCTCCAGGGTCTCCCGGGCCGCGTCCCACTCCTCGTGGGTGGCCCTGCACCGGCCCAGGCCCACCAGGAGCGCGGCCTCGGCCCGGCGCTCCCCCGCCGCCCGGGCCGCCGCCAGGCCGAGCTCCTGCACGGTGCGCCAGCCCGCCAGGTCGCTGCGCAGGTCGAAGAGGTACTCCCCGAGTGCCGCCAACTCCCAGCAGGCGGAGGCATGTTCGTCCCCGTGCGGCAGACCGGCCGCCTGCCGCACGGTGGCCACCAGCGCCTCGCGCTCCTCCCCCAGCCAACCGACCGGATCGGCCGTCACCGCCGCCGGCCCGTCCTCCTCCACCGCCTCCGGGGTCGGCGGCGGCCCGGGCTCGCTGCCCGTCAGTTCCTGCCGACCGCGCCGCACTTCGCCCGCCGATCGGTCCGGCCCGCCGATCCGGGCCGGATAGTCGCTGCCCTGGTGGGCCACCCGGCCCGCCCGCACCAGCGTGACCCAGCGACGCAGCACCCGGCCCAGGGCCGCCTCCCGCTCCCCCGGCGGCTCCTCCGCCTCGGCCCGCTCGCGTCCGTACGCGCGGACCAGGTCGTGGTAGCGGTAGCGCACCTGCCGTGCGCCGGCCGGGCGGTCGGCCTCCAGCAGGTGGGTGGCCACCAGGGCGTCCAGCAGGTGCTCGGTCTCGGCCAGTGGGCGGCCAGACGCGGCCGCCGCCGTCCAGGCGGCGAAGTCGGGGGCGTCCAGCAGGGCCGTGCGGCGCAGCAGGGCGCGGGCGGGCCCGGACAGCGTCCGGTGCGTGAGGGAGAGCCCGGCACGGACGCCCAGGGTGCCGTGGGTCAGTTCGTCCAGGCGGCGGCGTTCGTCGGCCAGGCGGTCCACCAGCTCGGCCATTCCGCGGTGCGGGTGCGCGGCCAGTTTGGCGGCCACGATCCGTACCGCCAGCGGGAGGTGGCCGCAGAGCCCGGCCAGGGTACGGGCCGCCTCGGGCTCCGCGCCGACCCGCTCGGGCCCCGCGACGGCGGCCAGCAGCGCCACGGCGGAGGCCTCGTCCAACGGGCCGAGCGGCAGGGAGATCCGCAGGTCCAGGCCGGGCAGGCGCCGCCGGCTGGTGAGCAGCACCGCGCTGCCCGGGGTGCCCGGCAGCAGGGGGCGGGCCTGCTCCTCGTCGGCGGCGTTGTCCAGCAGTACCAGGACCCGGCGGTCGGCCAGCAGGGTGCGGTAGAGGGCGGCGCGTTCGGCGGTGGTGCCGGGCAGGCGGCGGCCGTCCACGCCGAGGGCGCGCAGGAAGCCGGCCAGCACCTCGCCGGGGTCGGCGGGGCGTCGGTCCGCCCCGCGCAGGTCGACGAAGAGCTGGCCGTCGGGGTAGGCGGCCCGGCGTCGGTGGGCGACGTGGACGGCCAACGCGGTCTTCCCCGCTCCGGCCTGGCCGCTGATCAGACAGACCGGGACGGCCTCCGGGCGCCGGTCGGCGGCGAGGGCCCGCAGCAGGGCCCGGACGGCGGCCGGTCGGTCGACGAACGCCTGGCTGTCGGACGGCAGTTGGGCGGGCACGGGCAACACCGCACCGCCCGGCCCCTCCTCCGGCGCACCCTCCCGCACGGGCTTCGGCTCGGGCTCCGACAGCGGCCTCGGCTCGCGCTCCGACCGAGGCCTCGGCCCGGGCCCCGGCTCGGGCTGCACCGACCGGTCGGCGAGCACGGCCCGGTGCAGGCGGGTGAGTTCGGCGCCGGGGTCGAGGCCGAGCTCCTCGGCCAGCGTGCGGCGGGTCCGGGTGTACAGCTCCAGGGCCTCGGCGCGCCGGCCGGAGCGGTGGAGGGCGAGCAGGGTGAGCTCCGTGAAGCGCTCGCGCAGCGGGTGTTCGGCAGTCAACCCGGCGAGCTCGTCAACGAGTTCGCGGTGGCGGCCGCATGCGAGGTCGGCCTCGACGCGCCGCTCCAGGCAGCTCAGCCGCTCCTCCTCCAACTGCGCCGCCGCTGCCGCGAGCACCGGGCCGCCGAGTCCGCCGAGGGCCGGTCCGCGCCAGAGCGCCAGGGCCTCCCGCAGCCGTGCGGCCACCCGCTCCGGGTCGCCCGCGGCCCGCTCCACCGATGCCCGGAACCTGCCGAGGTCCGTGCCGTCCTGAGCGACCGTCAGGACGAAGCCGTCGTCCCCCGTCCGTTCCGGCCCCACCGCCGCGCCGCCGGTGCCCGCGGCGAAACGCCGCCGCAGGCCGCCCACCACGTTGAACACCTGCTCGCGCGCGGTGGCCGGCGGCTCCTCCCAGAGCGCCCGGGCCAGGCGGCCGACCGTGACCACCCGCCCGGCGTCCAGCAGCAGGACCGCCAGCGCCCGCCGGTCCCGTGGGCCGCCGGTCGGCAGCTCCCGCCCATCTCCGTCGGTCACCCGGAGCGGTCCGAGCAGCGCGAACTCCATCCGTCCCCCGTCCCCCGTCCCCCGTCCCCCTGACGTCCCGTCACCGGTCTCCCGGTGGCCGATCGATGGGGAACCAGTGGCCGCCGATCGTAGCGTGGACATGCCCGACGGCGAAGAGCCCCGCACGCCCCCACACCCTCCCGGAGGACCCTCCATGCGTACCCGTTGGCGGAGAACCGCCGCCCTCCTGCTCGGCACCGCGCTGACCCTGGCCGTCCCGGCCACCGGCCACGCCACCGCCCCGGCCGGCCCGGCCGCCCCTGCTGCCCCGGCCGTCCCCTCCGGCCCCGCCGTGGCCGTGGCCCTCGGCGACAGCTTCATCTCCGGCGAGGGCGGCCGCTGGCTGGGCAACACCGCACGCTACGACGGCAGCCGCAACGGCACCGACCGCGCCTGGACCGGCAGCCGGTACGACCCCGCCCGGGTGTACGGCACCACCGGCGCCGTCGAGGGCTGCCACCGTTCGGACACCGCCGAGCTGAACAGCGCCACCGCCCTGCCGGTGGCCGAGCGGTACAACCTGGCCTGTTCCGGTGCCGAGACGGTGCACGTGCTCAGCACGGCGGCCGGCGGCCAGGCCTTCAAGGGCGAGGCCCCGCAGAACGACCGGCTGGCCCAACTCGCGCGCGGCAAGCGGGTCTCGCTGGTCGTGCTCTCGATCGGCGGCAACGACCTCGGCTTCGGCGAGATCATCGGCGAGTGCGCGTACGACTGGGCGTTCAGCCGGCTCTGCATGAACGAGCAGCAGGCGGTCGTCGACGGCAGGCTGCCCGGGGTCCGGGCCAAGGTCACCGCCGTGGTGGACGACATCCGCTCGGTGATGACCGCCGCCGGGTACCGGAACGCGGACTACCGGCTGGTGCTCCAGTCCTACCCCTCCCCGATCCCGGGCGGCGAGGAGTTCCGCCTGCGCGAGGGCGACTCCAACCGGCTGAACCGCGACGGCTGCCCGTTCAACAACCGCGACGCCTCCTGGGCCCGCTACTCCCTGGTGCCCCAACTCGCCGAACTGGTCGGCTCGGTGGCCGCCGCGAAGGGCGCCGAGTTCCTCGACCTCCAGGAGACCATGAGCGGACACGAGGTCTGCTCCCTCGGCACCACCCAGGTCGGCCAGAGCGGGCCGGACGCCCGCAGGCACGAGTGGTTCCGCTTCCTCGACTACGCCAACACCCAAGGGACGCTGGAGGAGTCGATGCACCCGAACGCCTTCGGCCAACGCGCCCTCGGCGCCTGCCTCTCCCTGCTCTCCGCCGCCCGGCCGGGCCGCTACGGCTGCGAGAGCGACTACCTCGGCGACGGCTCGCCCACCGCGATGCGGCTGCTGCCGCGGAGCTGACGCCCGGGGGTCCGCTCGGCCCGCTACGCTGGGCGGACCCCCGGCAGCACCCGTGAACGGAACCATCCGCATGGACCTCAGCTTCACCGGCCACGTGATCGAGTGGCGCGGCCCGGCGCCGTACTACTACGTCCCGCTGCCGGAGGAGGAGTCGGCGGCCGTCCGTCAGGTGGCCGCGCAGGCCAGCTACGGCTGGGGCGTGATCCCCGTGGAGGCCCGGATCGGCTCCCGCGCCTTCACCACCTCGCTCTTCCCCAAGGACGGGGCCTACCTGCTGCCGCTGAAGCTCGCCGTCCGCACCCCGCTGGGCCTGACCACGGGCGACCCGGTGGACGTGGAACTGACCGTACGGCTCTGACCCCTGACCCTCCCTCATCCGTCCGGGGCGTCCTGCCGCAGCTCCTCCAGGTACAGGTGCAAAGCCGCCGCCCCCGCCAACAGGGCCCGGCCCCGCGCGGTCAGCCGTCCGTTCCACTCCGCCAGCGCCGCCTGCAGCGGTTCGGCCCCGCCGGCCGTCCGGACCTGCTCCAGCACCAGCGCGATCTGCGGCAACCCATACCCTCCGCGCCGCAGTTGACGGGCCAGCAGCGCGTCCCGCACCCGGGCGGGCCCGTACACCCGGTACCCGGTACGGCGGTCCCGCTCGGGCACCACCAACCCGGCCGCCTCCCACTTGCGCAGGGTTGCCGGGCGCAGACCGAGACGGTGCGCCAGGTGCCCGATCAGCAGGCCGCCCTCCTCCGTCCCCCGCTCCTCCACCGGCTCCAGGTCGCGCAGCGCCACCGCCACCGACTCCAGCGTCCGGCGGTCCTCGGCCAGCAGGGCATGGCTCGCGTCGATCAGCCGCAGCGCCTCCTCCACCGCACCCCCGTTGACCGCGCGCATCACCGCGCCCGCGCTCGCGTGGCCGTGGCCGGGGACCAGGGCCAGGAAGGTGCGCAGGGCGGTGGCGTGCAGCGGGGTGTAGGCGCGGTAGCCGTGCGGGGAGCGGTCGGCGGGCGGCAGGAAGCCGGCCTCCTCGTAGTTGCGCACCGCCTGGGTGGAGAGGCCGTGCTCCCGGGCCAGATCGACCGGGCGCAACCTCTGCTTGAGACTTTTGTCGTCCATCCTCGGGCCCAGACCTCCAAAAGTTCACACCGAAGGTTCAAGGATACGGTGGAAGCCATGACTCCCCCCACCCTCTCCGAGGTCACCGCTCCGTTCACTCCCGCGCGCCTGGCCGCCCTCCTCTCCCCTGCCGTCCGGGTGCTCGGCCTGGGCGAGCCGACCCACGGGGTCGAAGCCTTCCTCGACCTGCGCAACGAACTCTTCCGCCACCTGGTCGAACACTGCGGCTACCGCTCCATCGCCCTCGAATCCGACTGCCTGTCAGCCCTGGCCGCGGACGCCTACGTCGCGGGCCGCACCGAGGACCTCGACCACGCCACCGCCCACGGCTTCAGCCACGGGTTCGGCGCCTACCCGGGCAACCGCGAGCTGCTGCACTGGATGCGGCAGTGGAACGCCGCCCACCCTCCGGAGGACCGGCTCCGCTTCGACGGCATCGACGGCCCGCTGGAGGTCAGCGGCGCCGCCGCCCCCGGCCCCGCGCTCACCACCCTGCACGGCCTCCTCTCCCCTCACCTCGAACTGCCCGTCGCCCTGGACGAGTTGAACTCCCTCCTCGGCGACCCCTCCCAGTGGACGGACCCCGGAGTGATGTGGGACCCGGCCAAGTCCGCCGGCCGCACCCCGGAGGCCGGCCGGCTCCGCCTGATCGCCGACGACCTCAGCGCCCTGCTCGCCGCCCGGGCCCCGCAGCTGCTGGCCGCCACCTCCCCCGAACACCTGTGGCTGGCCAACCTGTACGCCCGCACGGCCACCGGCCTCCTGCGCTACCACGCCGCCCAGGCCGACCCCGGCCCGCAGCGCCTGACCTCACTGGTCGCCCTGCGCGACCTGATGATGGCCGACAACCTCTCCGCCGTCGCCGACCGCGAGGCCCACCGCGGCCCGACCCTCGCCTTCGCCCACAACAGCCACCTCCAACGCACCGAGAGCAGCATGCGGTTCGGCGGCCAACGCCTCACCTGGTGGAGCGGCGGCGCCCTCCTCGCCACCCGCCTGGCCGACCGCTACGCCTTCACCGCCACCACCTTCGGCACCCGCGCCACCGACCACCCCGCCCCCGACACCCTCGAAGGCCTGCTCCTCACCGCCCAGCCCCACCCCCGGGCCCTCCTCCCCGGCCCGGCCCTCGCCGCCGCCCTTCCCCCGGGCACCCCCGTCCGCACCCCCGCCGACCACACCTACGCACCGCTCGACCCGGTCACCGTCGGCCACGCCGACGCCGTCGTCTTCCTCCGCGACGTCTGACCCAGGGTCACCGCAGCACGGGATAACCGTTCGCCCCGCTCGTCGGGGCACTGCGAGGATGGCCGGGATGAACGCGCTGAACGTGGTGACCTCGGTGGACGCGGCCTGGAGCCGGCTCGGACGACATGACGGCTCGGCGGAGGCGGTCGCGGAGCTGCGGCGCATCGCGCGCGGTGGACCGGCGGACGGGTACCAGCTGTTCTACCGGCTCTACCGCGACCCCACGGGCATGGAGGCGTTCGCGCCCGACGCGCTGCCGTTCCTGACGGCACTGGCACGTGATCCGTCCCTGCCGGACCGGCACGAGGTGGCAGCGACCCTGTTCATGCTGGTCGGTGCCGCACGGACGCAGCCCGCCGAGCGGATCGCCCCTGGCTGGCACGCGGCCTGGCGTTCCTGCCGAGCGGCGGCCGAGCACCTCATCGAGGATCCGGACCTGCGGACCCGCCGGTGGGCCGTCGACCTGGTGGAGCGTCACGCCCCGCTGCTGGAGCGGCTCCGGTCGGAGGAGGAGCCCGCGGTGCGGATCAAGCTCCTCATGAGGCTCGGTGAGCTCGCCGCCGGGAGCTCGGACTCCGACGACGCTCGGCTCGCGCTGGAGGCCGCCGCCACGGCATCGGCCGCCCTGCGCCTGGCGGCCCTCCGCGGCCTCGCCCGGCTGGATCCCGAGGGAGCCGCCGGCCTGCCGGAGCAGTTGGTCACCGTCTTCCGGGAGCCGGGGGCGGCGGCCTCGGTCGGGGCCGAGTGGGACCTGCCCGACCCGGAGTACCGCACCGAACTGCCCGGTCTGATCCTGGGGACGGCCGAGGACCTCCCGGGACCACTGGCCGCACGGTTCACCTCCGAGCTCGCCCGGACCGGTGAACTCACTTACCGGACAGCCGCGTTGGACGCTGCCTGGAAGGTACTGGTGGTCCGCCCCTCAGCCGGCCCGGGGCTGGTCCGGGTGGCGGGCGAGCTGCTGGACGACCCGGAGCCGGCCGTCCGGGTCCGGGCCGCGAACCTGCTGGCGGTGCTCGGGCCGTCGGCCGCCCCCTTCACGGACGCGCTGCTCGCGCACCTCGACGATCCCGGCGAGGACGAGGTGCGCGACGGCCGCGTCACCGACTACGCGCACTGGGCCCTCGGGCGGATCGGCGACCCACGGGTGATGCCGCGCCTGGTCGACGGGTTGACCGCCCTCGACCGCGAGCCCGACCGGGGGTACCAGGCGTGTGACCCTCACCGGCCCGAGCCCTACGACGCCCTGCTCACGCTGGAGGAGCACGCCGACGCGCTGCGCCCCGCCCTGCTGGAGCTGGCCCGGGCCGGGTCCGGGACCCGCCCCGGACGGACCGCGGCCGCCGTCCTGTCCGCGTGGGACGGAACCACCCCTCCGTGGGAACCCACCCTGCGCGGGGACTTGGAGGCCACGGCGGCCAGGCTCACCGAGATGCCACCGCGCTACCAGCCCTGGCAGGACCCGCTCACCCACCTCGCCGCCGTGGCCGCGGTCGCCGCACTCTCCCGACGCGGGCCCCTCGCCCCGCCGGTCCGCAGCGCGGTGGAGCACGTCCTGTCCCTGGACCGGCGCCTCGCCGTCACCTTCGACTACCGGGCCTTCCTGGACGACGAGCGCCTGCGTGCCGTCCTGCGGCGGGCGTTGGACGGCGAGGCCGTCCGGATGCCCCACCTCTGCCTGCCGACCCAGTACTGAGCCGGCCACCCTCTCACGGCGTGCGGCCCCACAGCCGCCCGACCGGGGGCTCGGCCCGGATCGCCTCGGCGCGGAACGACACCCGCCGGTCCCGGCCGGTCAGTGTGACGGCCCCGGCCTCCAGAACGGCCTCGGTGAGCGGCCAGCCGGACCAGGCGTCCACCACGAAATCACTGACACCGCCGCACACCAACACGAACTCGTAGGCATTGTGGCCCCGTTCACGCCAGAGCTCAGCCGCACCCGCCGCCACTGCGAAGGCGGAGAGCCGCGGCGTCACGGAGCTGCCGCGCTCGTCGACCAGGAGCGACTCCAACCGGTGGTCCGTCAGCGGTGGCGGGGGCGAGCCGAGGACGGAACGGATCACCTCCGGGTCGGCCAGCGCGGCGGACCAGTCGGGCTCACTCATAGAACACCTTCGCGGTGGTGGGCGGCAGCACCGCGTACCGGCGCCGCTCCAGCGGGCCGTCGAACCAGCGCCGGGCCGTGTAGGGGTCCCCGTCCTCGGAGCGGTAGGCGTTGAGGCGCCCCGGACGCACGCCGTGGGCGGTGAACCGCAGCGAGAACTCCCGCCCCGCCACGGCGACTTCGATCCGGCGCTCCGGGGTCGGCACCCAGTCCCCGAACGCCACGTCGACCACCGTCGCCCCGGGCACGCCCCGCATCCGGAGGTCCTCCACCGCGACGAACTCCAGCTGCGCCTCGAACCGGTCGCAGCCCGCCTCGGTCCACTCCGGCGGCGCGAGGTCGGGGAACCGCGGAAACTCCACCCGCAGGGTCACCGCAGCGCCGTACGGGCTCAGGTGCACCGAGCGCAGCACCAGCCCCGCCAGGGGCGGCAGTTCGCGGTACAGCCCGGTGAACCGCTCCGCGTGCAGCAGCAGCCCCGGCCGGACATCGGCTGACACGGCCCGCCCCCTTCCCGTCCGGACTCCTCTGAGCTGCGATGATATCCAGGAACGTCCCCGGCCTCTCACGGCGAGCAGGTCCGGCAGGTGCTTCGGGGCGGCCTCCTCGGCCGCTGCGCGGGGAAGGCGTTGACCTACGGGTTCGAGGCGAGGTCGGCGATCCCCGTGGCCCAGGCCCGGAACGCCGCGCGGGCGTCGGGCGCGACGCGGTCCCTGACGGCGGGCACCTCACCCGGTTCCAGCCCGGCCCAGTGCTCAGCGGTGAACACGGTGTCCAGGAACGGCTCCAGCAGGTCGCCCCACACGTCGGCGCGGCGCAGCAGGGCGATCCCGTGCCGTGCGCAGAACGCCCGCAGTTCGGCCCGTTGCCCCGCCGGGAAGAACACCGTCTCCCCCTCGACGGTCCGCACCTCCGGCGGCGTGGCGTCCGGGTCGGCGTCCCGGACCGCCCGGACGGGGACGACCCGCTCCTCCGGGGAGGACCCGGTACGAGGAACGCGGAGGTGATCGGTGGCGAGGACGGCATCCGGTCTCATCGGGCCGTCCTGCCCTGCCGTCAGGGAGGTCGCCGTCAACCGGTGGCCCGGTCTCACGCTCCCGGTGCCCAGCGGGTGGGCTCGGGCGCGGGGCCGTCCAGGGCGTTGCGGAGCCTGTCGCG
Organism: Kitasatospora sp. NPDC001664; assembly: GCF_053596675.1. Classification (NCBI taxonomy): domain Bacteria; kingdom Bacillati; phylum Actinomycetota; class Actinomycetes; order Kitasatosporales; family Streptomycetaceae; genus Kitasatospora; species Kitasatospora sp. NPDC001664. The sequence continues at coordinate 61,670 of NZ_JBSFGS010000007.1, read as the reverse complement.
GAAGGTCTTCGGCGGAGCGTCGTTCCCCTCGACCACGTGCACCAGCCGGGCAGTCGTGACCCGCAGGTGGCACTCGCGGTGGTGCTGCCGCAGCCAGACCAGCCAGGAGCCGTCCCCTGCACGGAACGCCTGCCGGGCCGGTACGTCCCCCGGCCTGGCGTGACGCGCCAGCAGGTCCGGAACGTGTTTCAGGGCGGCCTCCTCGGCGACCGCCAGGGCGTCCTCCTCACTGCCGCCCACCGGATGACTGGCCACCAGGGTCCAGTGGTGCAGCTTCAGTTCGACCCCGTCGGCGTGCTTGGTCATCCGGGTGTCCTCCTCGATGAGGACGTACCACTGGGCAGCAGTCATGCCCCGAGCCTAGGCAGCCGGTCGGCCGGACCGGGAGGCCCATCGGCAAGCCGGTGCGAACCGGTGACCGCACCGCGACACTCCCGGTGGACCGGGGCCGCACTGCCCCACGGGAGCGGTGATCGGTTAGGCTCGCGGGCCGTGAACGCGAAGACGATCAAGGTGTACGAGGCGGTCCGGGAGGACTTCCGGCGGGATGCCGGGCGGCGGGGGTTCACCCTGTCGCAGGCCCAGGAGGCGGCCGTGGAGCGGCTGGCCCGGCTGGCGGGGGAAGTGGTCGGCGCCAGACGGCTGTTCAGGGCGCCGGCGCCGGTGCGGGGGCTGTACGTCTGGGGGCCGGTCGGGCGGGGGAAGAGCTGGCTGGTGGACACCTTCTTCGAGGCGGTGCCGGGTGAGCGGAAGCGACGGCTGCACTTCCACGACTTCTTCCACCTGCTGCACGAGGGCGTGGCGCACGCGGCACCCGTGGGCGCCGACTCCCGTACCAGCGCCGTCGACCGGGCCGTGGAGGAACTGCTCGGGGACGCGGAGCTGTTGGTCTTCGACGAGTTCCATGCCCATGACGCGGGTGACGCGATGCTGGTGGCCCGGCTGTTCCGCACCCTGCTGGACCGGCGGGTCACCCTCGTCACCACCTCCAACTACCCGCCCTCCGGCCTGATGCCGAACCCCGTCTACCACCACCTCTTCGAGCCGACGATCGCCCTGATCGAGGAGCGGATGGACGTCCTCGACGTGTCGGGGCCGACCGACTTCCGCCGCATCGGCCAACTCCCCTCCGGCGGGCGCAGGTTCGCGGAGGGCGCGGTGCTCGACCGGGAGGAGGCCCAACGGGCGGGCTTCGCCGCGCCGACGGCCGAGGAGCGAACCGCGGTGGCGGGCCACCTGCGGGAGTTGACGGTCCGCGCGGTGCGCGGCGGCACCGTCTGGGTCGGGTTCGGGGAGCTCTGCGAGAGCACCACCTCCGTGCCGGACTACCTGGCGCTGGCCGGCCGCTTCGACACGGTGGTGGTGGACGGTGTCGTCCCGCTCGCCGAGGCCACGGCGGACGGGCGGCAGCGCTTCGGGAACCTGGTGGACGTCTGCTGCGACCGCGACGTCCGGCTGGTCCTGATCGGGGCCGACCCGCTCGCCGGGGCCGGGCCGGAGATGCTGCGCGACCTGGACCGGGTCGCCAGCCGCCTGGCGATGCTGCAAAAAGTCCCGGCGGCGCGGTAGCCGAAGGGCCCCGGCGGGCAGGGGATGCCGCCGGGGCCGCACGTACGGCTACGGGACGGGCTGCTGCTGGGTGACGCAGTGGATGCCGCCGCCGCCGAGGCCCAGGTAGTCGATGTTCAGCTGGACCACGGTGCGGCCCGGGAAGAGCGACTGGAGCTTGGACTTGGCGGCGGCGTCGGCCCGGGAGTCGCCGAACTGGGCCGCGATGACGGCGTCGTTGCAGACGTAGTAGTTGGCGTAGGAGCCGACGAAGGCCGGGTCCGACTGGCGGATGGAGTAGTAGTCCGGGCCGCCGAGCTTGGTGGCCTGGATGCGGACGCCGCGCGCGTCGGTGGCGGCGGCGAGCACGTTGTACTGGTTGATCTCGTCCTTGGTCCAGACGTCCGACGGGTCGTCAGTGGCGTTGGGGTACTGGACGAGCGCCTTGCCGGGCTCCAGGAAGCGCGAGGTGGCGTCCACGTGGTCGCCGGTGATGTCCTGGCCCGCCACACCGGCGAACCAGATCACCTTGCTCGCGCCGTAGGCGTTCTTCAGCGCCGTCTCGGCGGTGGCCTGGCTCATCCCGGGGTTCCGGTTGGAGACCAGCAGGCTGCTCTTGGTGGCCATCACGGTGCCGGCGCCGTCGGTCTCGACCGCCCCGCCCTCGCCGATGATCGAGGCGGCGGTGAACGGCAGGCCGAGCAGCGCGGCGACCCGGGAGGCCACCTTGCCGTCGTTGGTGTAGACCTGGTTGCCGCCCCAGCCGTTGAAGTTGAGGCCGATGGTGTCCAGGCCGCCGAGGCCGTTGGTACGGAAGACCGGGCCGGTGTCGCGCATCCAGCAGTCGTTCACCGGGATGCTGGTGATGATCGTGATGTTCGCGGCGGTGCAGAGCTGGCGGGCCCGGGCCGCCGAGGCCGGGTTGGCCAGCATGTAGACCGGCTCGTAGCGGGCGATGGTGTTGGCCACGAGGGCGATGTTGCCCTGGATCTGGCTGAGCGAGGGCACCTTGCCACCGCGGCGGCCTCCGCTGCGGCCGGTCCAGATGGTGGCGTCGTCCGGCCAGGCCATCCAGGTGCGGGTGTGCCGGACGGTGTCCACCGGCACGGAGAAGGTGCCGGCCGCCAGGCCGGTGGAGCCCGCGAGGCCGGGCGAGGCGGAGCCGCGGGTCACGGACGCCCCGGCGGTGCCGCCGCCGGCCACCGCCCAGGTGGCGCCCGCCGCGGCGAGCCCGGCGGCGGCGAGGAAGCCTCGTCTCCCGAGGGAGGTGTGCGACTGCGCGTGGGGATCGCGTGCGCTGGTCATGTGGTGACCTTCCGTCAGTGCGGCCGTGGTCGCTCCAGGGCCATGCCCAGAAGGTAAAACTGACCAAGCGCTCGGTCAATACTTTGGGCAGCACTTCGTGCAGGTTGACGTCACCTCGGCCTCACCCGGCTCGGTAGAGTGCGCGGATGGCCCAGCTCGAAGACCAGACGCCGACGACCGTCCGCAAGCCCCGTGCCTCGACCAAGGGCGAGCAGACCAGGGCCAGGCTGCTCACCGCCGCCCGCGAGCTCCTGGCCGGAGACGGCGAAGTCCCCTTCACCACACGGAACGTGGCGGCCCGCGCCGGGGTCACGCACGGGATGTGCCACTACCACTTCCAGACCCGCACGGACCTGATCGTGGCCGTGGTCGAAGCGATCCGCCCGGAGTGGGTCACCCCGCTCGAGGAGGCCGTCGCGGCCCCCGGCCCCTTTGCGGAGCGGCTGGAACGGGTCATCGCGCTGCTCGGCCAGCCCGAGGCCGGGGACCTCTCCCGGCTGCACTCCGCCCTGCACTGGTTCGCCGTGAACGACGAGCGGGTGCGCGATGCGCTGGCGGCGGAGTACGGACGCTGGCGGGCCTGCTTCACCACGCTGTACGGGGTGCTGGCGGACGAGCACGGCGGCGTGGTGGACCCCCGGCCGCTGGGCGAGGCCGCCGCGGCCGGGACCGACGGGCTCGCCGCCTACCAGTCCCTGGAGCCGGCCTACGACCCGCGCCGGGCCCTGCGCGCGCTCTTCCTAGGCCTGGCGGCCGGCGTCACGGCGGGCACCGGCTGAGGCCGCGCCCGGCGGGACCTGCTGACCCTACGTCAGCCTCCCGCCTCGGCCGCTGCCGCCCGGTGCTCCGCCCGCAGCCCGCTCGCCACCGCGCACACCAGACTCGCCGCGATGATGCCCTCCGCCCAGAACAGCGCGACGTAGTCCATCAGGCAGCCGATCGGCGGCGAGCCGGTGGCGGCGTTGCGCAGCCCGATCAGCGCGAACAGGGTGGCGGCCATCCAGCCGAGCGCGGGCCAGACCAGCGGACTGCGCTTGCGGATCAGCACCTGGGCGCCGCCCAGCACCGAGAGCGCCAGCGCCCACATCGTGGCGATCATGAACCAGGCCAGGATGAAGGTGCTCCGGGAGCGGGTGATCTTCGCCTCCAGCACCGCCTCGGACGGAGCCTCCGAAACGTCCTTCGCCTTGGTCAGGAAGAACGGGTCGGCATCGGTGAACAGCACCTCCAGCGGCACCGGTTGGCCACCCGAGGAGGCCGCCCAGCTCGCCGACAGCTTGTACCGGTCGAAGGGGTAGTCGCTGGGCGTCCCGCCGTACAGGCCGAGGGTGATCGCCTGCGGCTGGGCCGCCTGCCCCGCCTCCACCTTCAGCTTGGTGGCGGTCTGCGCGCTGACGGTGACCTCGACCGGGCGGGTGAAGGTCAGTGACTCCGGGCCGGTGGCCAGGGCGCCGTGCGGGACCAGGACGGTGTAGAGGGTGACCTCCTGCGCGTTCGGGTCCACCTCCTGCACCGTCATGTCCAACTCCACGCCGTCGCCGACGACTTCGACCCCCAGGCGGCGCGGTTCCTGACGGCTGTTCCGCTCGTCCAGGTAGAGCGTGATGCCGGCCGCCAACAGCACCACGATCAGGGCCAGCAGGCCGAACTGCCAGCGCGCCGGACGGGCCCGTCGCACCGCGCTCAGCGGGCTCACCGAACGGGCTCCGGCTGCTGCTGGGTCGAGCAGTGGATGCCGCCGCCGCCCGCCGCGATCGCGTTGATCTCGACGGGCACCACCTGGCGCCCCGGGTGGAGCTCGCCGAGGATCCCGGCGGCCCGGTCGTCGGAGGCCTTGTCGCCGAAACTCGGCATGATGACGCCGCCGTTGACGACGTAGTAGTTGAGGTAGGTGGCGAGGAAGTCCTTGCCGCGGTCCGGGAGGCGGCTCAGGTCGGGCTCGACCAGCTCGACGATCCGCAGCTTGCGGCCGTTGGCGTCGGTGGCCTCCTTGAGCACCTGGAGCGCCTGGTCGGAGGCGCGGGACCAGATGTCCGGCTCGGCGTCCGGCCCGGGGCGGTGCAGCACCACCACGCCGGGCTCGGCGAAGCGGGCGAGGGCGTCGATGTGGCAGTCGGTGATGTCCTGCCCGGCCACGCCGGCGAACCAGAGCACCTTGCGGACCCCGAAGAGCTCCTTGAACGCGGCCTCGATCTGGTCCCGGCTCTTGCCCGGATTGCGGTTGGGGTTGACCCACGAGCTCTCGGTGGCCATCAGCGTGCCCTCGCCGTCCACCTCGATGCCGCCGCCCTCCCCGGTGATCGGCGCCTCGATCCGGCGGAGGGAGTAGCGCTCCAGCACCCTCCGGGCCACCTGCGAGTCGTTGGCGTGGGTCTGCTTGTTGCCCCAGCCGTTGAAGTTGAGGTCGACCCCGGCCAGCGCTCCCCCGCCGGTGACGAAGGTCGGGCCGGTGTCGCGGGCCCACAGGTCGTCCACCGCGAGGTCGATCACCTCCACGCTGGACCCGCACAGCTGCCTGGCCTCGGCGCTCTGCTCCGGACGGGCCATCAGGACCACGGGCTCGAACCGGGCGACGGCCTGCGCGACGCGGGCGATGTCCTGCCGGACGGCGGGCAGGTCATCGCCCCAGACCTGGTCCAGGGCGGGCCAGGCCATGAAGGTCCTGGTGTGCGGCTTGGCCTCCGACGGCATCGCGAGCGGCACGGGCGTCGGGGACGGCGAGGGCGACGGGGACGGCGAGGCCGAAACCGGAGCCGAAGGAGATGACCCCTCGTCAGCCCCCGACGACGAACATCCGTCCAACAACGCCACGGCGGCCAGAACCGACCCCGACCTCAGCAGCGTCCGGCGCGACAGGGCTGGCTCTCTCACGGTCGGTTCCCCTTGCTCCACGAAAACCCACAGAACGTCAGACTCCCGACCCTAGGCGCGCCGGCCCCCGATCCCCGTGATCCCGTACCCGGCCGAACGGGCGATTCGCCCGGCCGACCACCGCAAGAAGCTCGGCTCACAGGCCGGCCGGCAGACGGCCGGCGTGATCCCCCACGACCAGATGAGGATCGCGCGCCACGTGCTCGCGGGGGCGGAGGGAGTGACAGCAGAGGTCCTCGATCAGCTCCTCCCCACCGCGCTACGCCGCCGCCTCCGGATCAGCCAGCCGGACGACGGCCGTGCCGGCCTGGCTCTCGCCGAACTCCCAGGCCGCGACGAGGCGATGGCCCCCGGCTGCCGCGGCGTCGGTGGTCGCCGGCCAGGCGTCGGCGGCGCGGTAGCGGGCGCCTCGGGAGCGGGCGTCCTGCGGAGGGAGGCTGAGGTGGCGCAGCCGGCGGCGGAGGGTGGGCTCGGGGACGGTGGCCAGGGCGTCCTGCCACGGTTCGGCGGCGGTCGGTTCGCGGTCCTCGCCCGGGAGGGGGGTCCAGTCGGCGGGGGTGCCGGTGGTGAAGGTGGCCGCGCGCATCGCGTCCGTCAGCGTTCCGTCGGTGGCGATCCGCAGCACCACGCCGAGCCAGTTGTTGAGGGCGGTGGCAGAGGCCAGGTCGACGCCGTGCCGGGCCAGCAGAGCGGCCAAGTCGGCGCCGCGGATCAGCACTTCGCCGCTCTCCTCCGACTCCACGCCCGCGGCCCGGACCGCGGCGGCGAAGTCGGCGTCGAACGGCCGCGGCCCCTTGTGGCCGTCCTCGCCCCAGGGGCCGGTGCCGTCCAGCAGCATCGGGTCGAAGCGGAACAGGCTCTCCGCCGGGAGGAACCTCCGGCCGGCCGCCCCGAGTACGTACTCGTCGGCCCCGTACGGGAATTCGCGGGGTTCGGGATCGGCGAGCTGCTCCGCGCCGCACCACCCGTTCGGGAACAGGTACTCGTCCAGCGAGTCGTCGGCGTGGAAGACCCCGTAGCGCGCACCGGGCTCCTCACCACCCGAGTCGCCGAGCAGGATGGCGAACGCCTCCACCAGGACGGCGTCGAAGGGGGCCGGAACGGAACGGTCGGCGGTCATGGGTGCAGGCTACCCGTGGCCGGGCCGGCACGTACTCCGGGTACCCGCCGCACGGCACCGCAGCCCCGGCGGCGTCGGGCGTTCCTTCCGACACCGCCGGGGCCGCGCACCGCCCGGCAGCCGGCCCTACAGCGCGCGCCGCGCCGCCGCGATCGCCTTCGGGTCCCAGCCCGGACGCGGGACCGAGTCCAACAAGAGCTGGGTATAGGGGTGTTGCGGCCTGGCCAGCACCTCAGCGGTACGGCCCTGCTCGACGATCCGGCCCTGCCGCATCACGATCACGTCCTCGGTGACGCAGCGCACGACGCCCAGGTCGTGGGTGATGAACAGGTAGCCGATCCCGGTCCGCTCGCGGATCTCCGCCAGCAGGTTGAGGATCTGCGCCTGCACCGAGACGTCGAGCGCGGCCACCGCCTCGTCCAGCACCAGCACCGCCGGCTCCACCGCCAACGCCCGGGCGATGGCCACGCGTTGGCGCTGTCCGCCGGAGAGCTGGCGGGGCAGCGCGGAGGCCTCCCGGGCGCCGAGGCCGACCTGCTCCAGCAGTTCCTCGATCCGGCTGCGGTGGTCGGCCTCGGGGAAGTGCAGCTTCAGCGTCTCGGTCAGCGCGCTGCCGACGGTGCAGCGCGGGTCCAGCGAGAGGTACGGGTCCTGGAAGACCATCTGCACCTCGCGCGCCCGGGCCAGCCGGCCCGCCTTGCCCCTGGCCCCGGCCGCCATCCGGTCCCGGCCGTTGACCAACACCCGTCCGGAGTCGGCCCGTTCGAGGCCGACCACGATCCGGGCGCTGGTGGTCTTGCCCGAGCCGGACTCGCCGACGATGCCCAGCGAGCCGCCCTCGGCGAGCGTGAAGGAGACGTTGTCCACCGCCTGCACCTCGCCGTAGGAGCGGTGCAGGCCGAGCACCTCCAGGACGGGTGCGGCGGGCGTCGCGTGATCGGTCGCGTGATCAGCCATGGGCGAGGACCTCACCGGTTCGGTCGCTGTGGTGGCAGGCCGCCAGGCGCCCCGGCTCGCCCGCGACGGGCAGCAGGGCGGGCTCCTGCTGGGTGCACTCGAAGGTGGCGATCGGGCAGCGCGGGGCGAACGGACACCCCGTCAGCTCCTCGCGCAGGCTGGGCGGCCGCCCCTCGATCGCGGCCAGCCGGCCGCCCGGCGCGTCCAGCCGCGGGGTGGCCGCGAGCAGCGCCGCCGAGTACGGGTGGCGCGGGCGCTCGAACAGCGCCTCGGCCTGGCCGGTCTCCACGATCCGCCCGGCGTACATCACGTACACCCGGTCGCTGATCGCGGCGGCCAGGCCCAGGTCGTGGGTGACGAACAGCAGGCCGGTACCGAAGCGCTGCTGGAGGTCGTCGAGCAGCGCCACCACCTCCGCCTGCGAGCTGACGTCCAGCGCGGTGGTCGGCTCGTCGGCCAGGATCAGCGCCGGGTCGCCCATCAGGGCGGCGGCGATCATCACCCGCTGGAGCATGCCGCCGGAGACCTGGCCGGGGTAGCGGCCGAGCACCGAGGCGGGCAGGCCCACGGCCTCCAGCATCTCCACCGCGCGCTGCTCCGCTTCCTGGGCGGAGCGGCCGTCGTTGAGCCGGAGGCTCTCGGTGAGGAAGTCGCCGAGGCGGCGCATCGGGTTGACGGCGGCCCTCGGGTCCTGGAAGACCATCGCGGCGGTGTGGGTGCGCAGCCTGCGCAGCTGGGCGGGCGTCATGGTGAGCACGTCGTCCCCGGCCACCCGCAGGGCGCCCTCGGTGACGGCGCCGGGCGGCAGCAGGCCGAGGGCGCTGCGGGAGGTGAGGCTCTTGCCGGAGCCGGACTCCCCCACCAGGGCGACGGTCTCGGCGGCGCCGACGGTGAGGTCGACCCCGGCGAGCACGGGCCGGGCGGTGCCGGGCAGGCGCAGCCGGTAGCCCCGGACCTCCAGGGTGGGCTGCGTCTCCGGGAGCGGCTGCTTGTCGAGGGTGGTCATCGGTCCCTCCTGGCGACCTGGTCGGCCCAGCGCTCGCCGACGACGTTGAAGGCGACGACGGTCAGCACGATCGCGACGCAGGGCAGGACGGCGGAGAGCGGGTAACCGTTCTGGATGGCGGACTGTCCGTCGAAGACCATCCGGCCCCAGTCGGGGGTGAGGGCGGGGACGCCGAGCCCGAGGAAGGAGAGGCCGGCCAGGTCGATCAGGGCGTAGCCGAAGTTGACGGTGGACTGGGCGAGCACCACCGGCGCGATGCCGGGGATGACGTGCCGCAGGCAGATCTGCAGGCCGGAGTGGCCCTGCACCTGGTAGGCCTCGACGTAGGGGCGGGAGCGCTCGGCCAGCACCAGTGAGCGGGTGAGCCGGCTGACGTAGGGCAGGTAGGCGATGGCCAGGGCGATCACCGGGGCGAGCAGGCCCTCGCCGTAGACCGAGACGATCAGGATGGCGAGCAGCATGCCCGGGAAGGCGAAGACCAGTTCGGTGCTGCGGGAGAGCACCGAGTCCAGCCAGCCGCCGCGCCAGGCGGCGGTGACGCCGATGGCGACGCCGGCCAGGGTGGAGAAGGCCACCACGCCGAGCGGGCCGAGCAGCGAGGTGCGGGCGCCTAGCAGCAGCCGGGAGAGGGTGTCCCGGCCGGAGGCGTCCACGCCGAGCAGGTGCTCGGCGGAGGGGCCGGCCAGCGCGTTGCCGAGGTCGACCGCGTTGGGGTCCTCCGGGGCCAGCCAGGGGGCGAGCAGCGCGGCCAGCACCACCAGGGCGACGAAGCCCAGGCAGAGCAGCTGGAGCAGGCTGCGGTCGGTGCGGATCCGGGCCAGGCCCGGTCGGCGGATCAGGGTGGCGGTCATCCGGCGCTCCTCCCGGAGCCGAGGGTGACCCGGGGGTCGACCAGCGGGTGGACCAGGTCGACCAGCAGGTTCACCCCCATGAACAGCCCGACCATGATCAGTGAGATGGCCTGCACGGTGGGGAAGTCCTTGGTGGTGGTGGAGAGTTCGAGCAGCTGGCCGATGCCGCCGACGCTGAACGCGGTCTCCACCAGGACGGTGCAGACCAGCAGGGTGGAGACGATCAGGCCGCCGGTGGTGAGCACGGTGCCCAGCGCGTTGCGGAAGACGTGACGGCGGATCACCTGGTGCTCCGTCACCCCGCGGCTGCGCGCCACCGTGACGTGCTCGTGGCCCATCACCTCGGCCATCGCGGCCCGGGTGACCCGGGCCAGCATGCCGATCAGGTAGAGCGCGAGCGCGACGGCGGGCAGGGTGAGGTGCCAGACCATGTCGCCGAAGCCCTCCCCCGTGCCGCCGGTGGGGAACCAGCCGAGGCCGACCGCGAAGACGCCCTGGAGCAGCACGGCGGCGACGAAGGACGGGGTGCCGAGGGCCACGGTGGTGGTGACCAGCACGGTGGAGTCCACCGCGCCGCCCTTGACGGCGCCGAGCCAGCCGAGCAGCAGCCCGATCACCAGCACCAGGACCAGGGCCATGGCGACCAGCAGCAGGGTGGCCGGCAGCCGGTCGGCGAGCAGCCGGGAGACGTCCGTGCGGTAGGTGACGGAGCGTCCGAAGTCGCCGTGCAGGATCTGCCCGGCCCAGCGCAGGTACTGCACGAAGAACGGGTCGTCCAGGTGGTACTGGGCGTTGACCGCCGCGATGGCCTCGGGGGAGGCCGAGCGGCCCGCCAGCAGGAAGCTGGCAGGGCTGCCCGGCGCGAGGTACATCGCCCCGAAGATCACGAAGGAGGCGGCCGCCAGGGTGGCGGCCATCTCGGCCAGCCGTCGGGCGGCGAATCTCAGGAAGCTCACGGTGCAGCTCCCACCGCGGCCGCCCACGGCTGGTAGAGGTAGGAGATGGTGGTCGGGGCGCCGCTGATCCGCTTGTTGAGGAAGACGGCGGTCGGCCACTCGGCGACCGGGATCCAGAGCAGCTGCTCGGAGGCGGTCTTCTGGAGCTTGGCGCTGAGCGCGTACCGCAGGGCGGGGTCGTTGGCCTTCACGGCCTCGTCCACCAGGCCGTCGTAGACCGGGTCGCTGTAGGAGGCGAAGTTCTGGTAGGCGCCGGTCTTGAAGTTGGCCAGCAGGTCCAGCGGGTCGGTGATCGAGTCGTAGTACGTCTCGGGGAACATGTCGATCCCCTCGCGCGCCTGCGGGTCGGTGAACAGCGCGGTGAACGCGTTCGGCGCGATGGTCTTGAGCTTGACGTCCAGTCCGATCTTGGCCCCGGCCGCCTGCACGGCGGTGGCGAGCACCGAGACGTCCAGGCCGATCGGGCTGGTGGCCACGGTGATGCTCTTGCCGGTGGCGCCGGCCTCCTGGATCAGGGCCTTGGCCTTGGCCAGGTCGGGCTCGGTCGGGGTGAGGCCCTCGAAGGCCTGTTTGCGGACCGTCTCGGGGGCTCCGGCCCAGGCGGCCCGGGTGGTGAGCGAACCGGTGACCTGCCCGGACCCGCCGAGCCCGGCCTTCTGGAAGCCCGAGCGGTCCAGCGCCAGCGAGAGCGCCTGGCGGACCCGCACGTCGCCGAGCACGCCCTTCATGGTGGTGACGTTGACGTTGACGGTGCTCAGGCCCTCGCCGAAGTACAGCGTGCCGGCGCCGCTGGAGCGCAGCCGCTGGTAGGCCTCGGTGGGGATCAGGTAGCCGCCGTCGGCCTCGCCGCTGAGCAGCGCGTTGACCCGGGCCGAGGGGTCGGTGAGGAAGCGGAAGACCGCCTTCTTGGACTTGGCCTTGGTGCCCCAGTAGCCGTCGAAGCGCTCCAGCTCGATCGACTGGCCCTTGGTCCAGGTGCCGAGCTTGAAGGGGCCGGTGCAGGCCAGGCTGCCGGTGGTGCCGTAGTCCTTGCCGGCCGCCTCGACGCCCGCCTTGGAGGCGATCACCCCGGCGGCGGTGGCCATGTACTGGTTGAACTGCGAGTCGGGCTGGGTCAGCTTGACGGTGACCTGGAGCGGCCCGGTCTTGGTGATCGAGCTGACGTGCTGGAACTGCTGGGCCCAGGCGGCGGCGTTGTCCGGGTTCATCTGGCGGCCGAGGCTGTAGACCACGTCGTCGGCGGTGAGGGTGCCGCCGTCGTGGAACTTCACGTTCGGCCGCAGGTCGTAGACCCAGGTGTTGGGGTCAGGGTTGCTCGCCTTCTCGGCCAGGCCGGGGCCCAGGGTGAGGTCCGGGTTCCACCGCATCAGGCTCTCGCAGACGTTGGAGAGCACCGTGTTCTGCGGGTAGTCGAAGGCGGAGATGTAGTCCAGGGTGGGCGGTTCGGCGTACACCGCCCAGCTGAAGGAGTCCAGCCCGTCCTTGCCGGCCGGGGTCCCGGCGGAGAGCTTGAAGCCCTCGCCGTCGAGGTTCCCGGTCTTCGGCGGCCCGGAGCAGGCCGAGGCGGTCAGGGCGAGCAGTGCGGCGGCCGCCAACGCCGAGGATCTGACGACGGCGGAGCGGTACTGACGGCGAGTCATGCGCGGGGCTCCTTCGGGATCTGCTGGGTGATGCAGTGCACGCCGCCGCCACCGAAGGCGATGGCCCGGGCCCGGACGCCGACCACCTTGCGGCCGGGGAAGCACTCGGCGATCACCGCGAGCGCCTCCTCCTCGCCGGGGAGGTCGGCGACGGGGACGACCACGCCGCCGTTGGCGACGTAGAAGTTGAGGTAGCAGACCTCGATCTCCTGGCCGGCGATCTCGGTGAAGACCGTCTGCGGGAGGTCGATGATCTCCAGTGTGCGGCCCCGGGCGTCCACGGCCGCCTCCAACACGGCGCGGTTGTCGCGCATCCGCTGGTAGTCGGGGTGGTTCGGGTCGCTCGGGAGCTGGATCAGCACCTGGCCGGGGCCGGTGAAGGCGCAGACGCCGTCCACGTGGCCGTCGGTCTCGGTGTCCAGCAGACCGCCGTAGGGCAGCCAGATCACCTTGGTGACGCCGAGCTTGGCGATCAGCTCGGCCTCGATCTCCTCCTTGCTCATGCCCGGGTTGCGGTTCGGGTGGAGCAGGCACTGCTCGGTGGTGATCAGGGTGCCCTCGCCGTCCACGGTGACGGCGCCGCCCTCCAGGATCATCCGGGAGTCGATCCGCTCGACGCCGAGGCGCTCCAGCAGCAGGCCGGAGATCCGGTCGTCGGAGTCCCAGGGGCTGTGCTTGCCGCCCCAGGCGTTGAACCGGAAGTCCACCCCGGCCCGGGCGCCGTCCTGGTCGAGCACGAAGATCGGCGCGGAGTCGCGGAACCACGCGTCGTCGATGGGCAGTTCGGTCACCTCGATGCCCTCGCCGCAGAGCGCGCGGGCCTCCTCGCCCTGGCCCGGGGCGGCGACCATGGTCACCGGCTCGAACTCGGAGATCGCCCGGGCCACCTGCGCGTACTCGCGCTTGGCGTCCTCGAAGGTGGCGCCCCAGAGGTCCTCGCGGGTGGGCCAGGCCATCAGGCAGCCCTCGTGCTCGGTCCACTCGGCGGGCATGCGGAACGTCATGACAACTCTTCTCTAGGGGGTGGTTCAGGGGGTGGAGCGGCCGGGCTCAGTACGCCGGCGGGACGGCGGGCTGGGACTGGGTGGCGCAGTGGATGCCGCCGCCGCCCGAGGCGATGCCGTCGATGTTCAGCTGCACCACCCGGCGGTCCGGGTAGGCGGCCTGGAGGATCGTGTACGCGAGGCCGTCCGCGTAGCGGTCGCCGAACTGCGGGGCGATCACCGCGCCGTTGACGGTGTAGTAGTTGGTGTAGCTGGAGAGGAACTCCTTGCCACCACCACGGATCAACTTCTTGTCCGGGCCCGGGAGTTCGGTGATCTGCAGGCGGCGGCCGCGGGCGTCGGTGGCGCTCTGGAGGATCCGCTTGGTCTCCTCGTAGACCCGCACCCACTTGGGGTCGGTGTCCGGCCCCGGCTGGTCCAGGATCACCTTGCCGGGCGCGGTGAAGCGGGCCAGGCAGTCGATGTGGCAGTCGGTGATGTCCTGCCCGGCGAGGCCCGGCACCCAGATCACCTTGTCCTGGCCGAGCGAGGACTTGAGCTCCTGCTCCACCTGGGCCCGGCTCATCCCCGGGTTGCGGTTCGGGTTGACCAGCGAGCTCTCGGTGACCAGCAGGGTGCCCTCGCCGTCGGTCTCCAGCGAGCCGCCCTCGCCGACGAAACCGGCCTTGATCCGCGGCACGTTGTAGCGGTAGAGCAGCTCCTCGGCCGCCACCGCGTCGTTCTGGAACTGCTGGTAGTACGAGGTGCCGGTCTTGCCCCAGCCGTTGAAGTTGGTGTCCACGCCGGCCACGGCGCCGGGGGCGACCACGAAGGTGGGACCGAAGTCGCGGATCCAGAGGTCGTCGTTGCGGATCTCCTCGACGTCGATCCGGTGGTAGGCGCCCGAGCCGCAGTAGTAGCGGGCGTCCGCGGCCTGCTCGGGCCGGGCCAGCACCACGACCGGCTCGTAGCGGGATATCTCGTACGCGACGTTGGCGATGTCCCGCCGGACCACCGCGAGGTCGTAGGACCAGACCGAGCGCAGGGCCGGCCAGGACATGAAGGTCCGCACGTGACGGCCGTCCTCGGCCGGCATCCGCAGGGTCGCACCGTTGGGGGCGGTGGCGGCCCGGGCCGCTCCGGCACCAGGGAGGGCGAGGCCGAGGGCGGCCAGCGGCGCGGCGGCCGCGCCGAACTTGAGCAGGCTCCGCCGGGAGGTGACAGGGGTGTTCATGAAGACTCCCTTGAGGGTTCGGGAGGTGTGTGGGGTGACACACATCCTGCTCTGGACTGAAAATTCAGTCAAGGCATGAAGCGCACCTGATCGGGGAACGCGGCCCTCTCGGACCGCCTCCGTACCCGCACAGGCCCCTCACCACGGGATTTCTTCGCTGAAAATCTCGTCAGGATTGCTTCTGTGCAGGTAGAGTGAATGCCCGTGTCAGACCGTCGAACAGAGATACTCAGGGCCGCCACGCGGGTCATCAGCCGCCGCGGCGTGCGCGGACTGCGGGTCGCGGAGCTCGCGACCGAGGCCGGCGTCTCCGCCGCGCTCATCTACTACCACTTCACCGACCGGGCGGGGATCCTGCGCGAGACGCTGGAGTTCATCGGCGAGCGCGCCGACCGGTACACCACCGAGCAGGACCCGGAGCTCGCCGGGGACCCGAGGGCCGAGCTGGCCCAGGTCCTGCTGCTGGAGCTCCAGGACACCGTCGAGGTGCGCGAGAACAGCACCGCCTGGGGCGAGTTGAGGGCCAGTGCGGTCTTCGACCAGGACCTGCGCGAGGACCTGGCCCGCGCCACCCACACCTGGGTGCACGAGATCGCCTACCTGTTGGGCCGCGCCGACCCGGCCGGCACCGCCCCCGCGCACGCCTCCTCCGCCGAGCGGCTGACCGCCCTGCTGGAGGGGCTGAGCGTGCGCTGGCTCAGCGGCTCGATCCCGCTGGAGCACGCCCGGATGCTGCTCGCCGAGGCCATCGAAGCCGAACTCCCGCCCTACGGCCAGGAGTTCACTGCCTGAGCAGGGCGCTCCAGGGCACGCCGCAGCCCCTCCGGACCGTACGGACCGAAGGGGCTGGTGGCTGGTGGCTGGCGGCTATCCGGCGTCGGGGGTGCCGGGCTGGTCGTGCGTGGAGCAGTGGATGCCACCGCCGCCGGAGGCGATGTTGTCGATCACCACCGGCACCACCTCCCGGCCCGGGAAGTGGTCCCGGACGATCTGCTGCGCCCGGTCGTCCGCCTTGGCGTCGCCGAACTTCGGCAGGAAGACGGCCTTGTTGGCGATGTAGAAGTTGATGTACGAGGAGACGAAGGCGTCGCCGCGGCCGGTGATCCGGTCCGGGTCGGGCTGCGGAAGGTCGATCACCTTGAGCGGGCGGCCGAGCGCGTCGGTGGCGTCCCTGAGCACCTCGCGGGCCTGGGCCGCCG
The DNA here is from genome assembly GCF_053596675.1 of Kitasatospora sp. NPDC001664. Lineage (NCBI taxonomy): Bacteria > Bacillati > Actinomycetota > Actinomycetes > Kitasatosporales > Streptomycetaceae > Kitasatospora > Kitasatospora sp. NPDC001664. Next base: position 46,000 of record NZ_JBSFGS010000007.1, on the reverse strand, counting down.
AACGGGACCAGACGTCAGCGGGCGCACCGGGGAAGGGCTGGTCGAGCAGCACCACGCCCGGCGCGGCGAACCGCACCAGGCAGTCCACGTGCGCGTCGGTGATGTCCTGGCCGCGCACCCCGGCGAACCAGATCACCTTGGTGACACCCAGCGCCTCCTTGAGCTCGGCCTCGACCTGGTCCCGGCTCTTGCCCTTGTTCCGGTTGTCGTTGACGACCGAGCTCTCGGTGACCATCAGGGTGCCCTGGCCGTCGCTCTCGAAGGAGCCGCCCTCGCCGACCAGCGGCGTGCGGATCCGCTCGATGCCGTACTTGCCGAGCACGGCGGCGGCCAGCGCGGAGTCGTTGCCGTGCTCCTTCTGCTTGTTGCCCCAGCCGTTGAAGTTGAAGTCCACGCCCTTGACGTGGCCACCCTCCTCGACGAAGACCGGTACGGTGTCCCGCGCCCAGAGGTCGTCCACCGCGAGCGGCACCACCTCGACCTCGTTGCCGCAGGCGTTCTGCGCCGCGTCCAGCTGGCCCGGCCGGGCGAACATCACCACGTGCTCGAAGCCGGCCACGGCCCGGGCCAGCCGCGCGATGTCCGCACGCACGCCCGGGAGTTGGTCGTCCCAGATGCCGGTCGAGGCGGGCCAGGACATGAAGGTGCGGGCGTGGCTCTCCCACTCGGCCCCGAACCGGCGGCCCTCCTTCCTCACCGGCGGGGTCGGCTGGGACGGCGGCCGCTCGGTGGAGGCCGGCGGCTCGGGCCCCTCCTCGTCGAGCACGCCGCAGGCGGTGGCGCCCAGCGTGAGCAGCCCCGCTCCGGCGGCGGCGCGCAGCACCGTGCGGCGGGTGGGCGAGAAGGGCGTGGTGCGGTCTGACACGGAATCACTCCGGCTCTGCTGTGGGGTGGTACGGCACGGCGGCTCGCGGACGGTGGCCGCGGCGGAAGGCCGCTCGCGCCGGGCTTCGGGTGCGGATTCGGCTACGGCAGGGGTTCCTGCATGGTCGAGCAGTGGATGCCGCCGCCTCCGGCCATCAGGCGGTCCACGTCCAGCTGGACCACCTCGCGCCCGGGGAAGCACTCGGCGATGGTCCGCCGGGCGGCCTCGTCCTTGGCGCGGTCGCCGAACTGGGCGGTGATGACGCCCCCGTTGACGACGTGGAAGTTCAGGTAGGAGTCGACGAACTTCGAGTCCCGGGAGCGGACTTCGTCCGGCCCGTCGATCCGGATCACCCGCAGCCGGCGGCCGCGGGCATCGGTGGCCCGGGACAGGATGTCGAACTGCTCACGGGCGTCCCGCGCCCAGACGTCGTTGCGGTCGGCCGGCGGCAGCTGGACCATGACGACCCCGGGCGCGACGAACCGGGAGGTGACGTCGATGTGGTCGTCGGTGATGTCGCGGCCCTTGATGCCGGGCACCCAGATCATCTTGTCCGCGCCGTAGACGTCGAGCACGGCCTCCTCGACCTCGTCCCGGCTCCAGCCCCGGTTGCGGTTCTTGTTCACCAGGCTGCTCTCGGTGGCCATCACGGTGCCGTCACCGTCGGTCTCCACCGAGCCGCCCTCGCCCACGAACTCGGCGTAGGAGAACGGGAGTCGGAGGTGCTCGGCGATCCCGCGGGCCACCTCGGCGTCGTCCCGGTGGGTCTGCTTGTTCCCCCAGCCGTTGAAGTTGAGGCCGACGGCGTCGAGCCGCCCGTGCCCGTCGCGGCGGAAGACCGGCGCGGTGTCCCGCATCCACAGGTCGTCGGTCGGGATCTCGGCGGTGACGGTGACGGCGGGCCCGCAGAGGGCGCGCGCCTCCTGGACGCTGTACTCGTCCGGCGCGCACATCTCCACCGGCTCGAAGCGGGCCACCGTCCGGGCGATCAGCGCGATGTCCTGCTGGACACCGGACAGCTGACGCCCCCAGACGGAGCGGCGGGAGGGCCACGACATCCAGGTGCGGGCGTGCGGCACGTCGTCCCGGTCCACCCACCACTGCGGCGGCTCTCCGGCGGGCCGGTGGGCCTGCAGCTCGGGGGCCGCCCCGAAGAGGCGGCTGATGAAGGATCGGCTGTCACTCATGGGATCTCCATCTCGAGAATTGCACGGTACCGCCGACCTGTCGGCCCGGCTCCGCGTCTTCACTCTCGCACTGACTGAATTTTCAGTCAAGAAAGCCCCCAAGCAGAAGGCCCCGGGTCGGCTCGCAAGCCACCCCGGGGCCCTTCGCTCCGACTACGTCCGGTTCAGTGGTGCAGCCGCTCCAGCTCGCTGTCGATCGCGCCGGTCATCAGCTCCCGCGCGTGCTCCAGCGGCAGGCTGCCGCTCAGCCAGCGCACGCTGAGGCCCTCCACCATCGCGGTCAGCCGCTCGGCGGAGGCCGCCAGTGCCGCGGCACCGTTCATCGGCCGCACCCGGCCGACCAGCTCGGCCACCTCCTGGACCCAGCCCAGGGTGGCCCGGGCGAGGTCCTCGCGCAGGTCCGGGTCGAAGACCGCGCTGGCGCGCAGCTCGCCCCAGGCCGTGCTGTTCTCCCGCACCTCCGGCGTGTCCTGGAGCTCCAGCAGCAGGGTCTGCTCCAGCTCCCCACGGGGCGTCAGCGGGGGCTCGTCCGCCAGCCGTTCGGTGGTGTACCGGCCGGCCCGGTCGTTGATGAACTCCAGCGTCGCGCGGAGGATCCCCGCCCGGTCCTTGAAGTGGTAGTAGATGAGCGCGGTGGACACGCTCGCCTCGGCGGCGAGCTCCTCCACCCGCAGCCCGCGGACACCGCGCCGGGCGATCACCCGCGCGGCCGCTTCCATGATCGAGGTTCTACGGTCTGCCACAAGCGATCACCCTACCCGCACCGTTTCCGCGCACCGCCGCGCCCGCCCCTTTCCGGGCGCCCGCCGCCGCCCCTCCTCGGCGGACCGTCCGGCACACCCATACTGACTGATATTCCGGTCAGGGTATAGTCCGAGCCGTCCGAGACCTCCCCCTTGCACACCTGCACCGACCTGCTGGGAGCCCCCATGACCGCTGACCTCTTCGGCAACAAGGCCCCCGGCGCGTTCACACCGCTCACCCCCGAGGACCCGGCCGAGGTCGGCGGCTACCGGCTCCGGGCCCGCCTCGGCGCGGGCGGCATGGGCCGGGTCTACCTCGCCTACACGCCCGGCGGGCGGCCCGTCGCCCTCAAGGTGATCCGCCCCGAACTCGCCGAGGACCCGCAGTTCCGCCACCGCTTCGCCCAGGAGGTGGCCAGCGCCCGCCTCATCCACGGCCTCTTCACCGCCCAGGTGGTCGACGCCGGCCCCGACGACGCGCTCCCCTGGCTGGCCACCGCCTACGTCCCCGGCCCCTCCCTCCACCAGGTCGTCCACCGCCACGGCCCGCTGCCCGAGCGGACCGGCCTCCTGCTGCTGGCCGGGATCGCCGAGGCCCTCCAGGCCGTCCACGCCGCCGGGGTCGTCCACCGCGACCTCAAGCCCGGCAACGTGCTGCTCGCCGCCGACGGCCCCCGGGTCATCGACTTCGGCATCGCCCGCGCCGCCGACGCCCTCCCCCTCACCAGCACCGGCCTGCGGATCGGTTCCCCCGGCTTCATGGCCCCCGAGCAGGCCCTCGGCCGGACCGCCACCCCGGCCACCGACGTGTTCGCCCTCGGCGCCCTGACCGCCTTCGTCGGCTCCGGCACCCTCCCCTTCGGCTTCGGCCCCGAAGCCGGCTCCCTCTACCGCGCCGTCCACGAGGAACCGGACCTCGACCGCCTCCCGCCCTCCCTCCTCGAACCGGCCCGCCTGTGCCTCGCCAAGGACCCGGCCGACCGGCCCACCACGGCGCAGCTGATCGAGTACGTCCGCAGCCACCCCGCAGTCGGGGGTGAACTCCGTTTCACGGACGGGTGGTTGCCCGAATCGGTCAGCTCCGCCCTGGTCGGCCACAGCGAGCTCCCGCCGACCCCGGCCCCGACTGCACCGACGGCCCTCGCGGCTCCGGCCTCCGCCCTCGCGACGGTGCTGCTCACCCCGGCGACCGCACCCGAGGCCGCCACCCGCCTCGCCGGGCCCCCGCCGACTCCCGGCACCGGGAAGCGGAAGGGGCGGCGGATCGCCGTGCGGGTGTCGGTCGTCGCAGGTGCGCTGCTGGTCGGCGCCGCAGGGGGCCTCCTCCTGCTGGACCCGTACGACTTCGACGACTCCGAGGCCGAGGCGGCCACCCCTCCCCCGTCGTCGTCCTCCGCCTCGCCCTCTCCCTCCCCGTCTCCCTCCCCCTCCTCCTCCCCGACGGTGACCCCCTCCCCCGGCTACGTACCGGTCCGTACCGACCTGACGCTCAGATCGCCCGACTCCTCCTACGAGTTCGACCTCCGGGCCGGAAAGGTGACCGCACAGGACGTCTCCACCTGGTTCCTCGGCCGCCACGGCGACGACCTCACCCTCCCCGACGGCTCCTCCGCCTACGTCTCCCCGGGCGGCCCCGTCCAACTGGAGGACTGCATCCGCGGGTTGGCCGGCGGTCCGGTCCACGCCGTCGCCCTCGGCACCGTTCAGGACGGCCGCGGCTTCTGCCTCCGCTCCCGCGACGGCGGTGACCTCGCGCTCGTCCGCGTCACCGACTCCGGCCCCGAGGACACCCCTCTGAGCGTCACCGTCACCACCTACCGCCGGGCCTCCTGACCACCCGTCAGGGCAGCGGCGTCCGGACGGAACGCCGTCTGCCATCGGTGAACACCACTCCGTACGGGCGGGACGGTCACTACCGTCCCGTCACATGACGGCACTCACCACCCGCGCGGTCGAATACCCGGCCGACGACCTGACGATGATCGGACACCTCGCACTCCCGGCCGGCACCTCGCGCCGACCGGCCGTGCTGATCGGCCCCGAGGGAGTGGGGCTCAGCGACGTCGAACGCCGACGGGCCGACGCCCTGGCCGAACTGGGGTACGTGGCGCTCGCCTTCGACCTGCACGGCGGGCGCTACCTGGACGACCCGGAGGACATGCTGGCCCGCTGCCTGCCGCTGCTCGCCGATCCCGACCGCATGCGGGGAATCGGCCGCGCCGCGCTCGACGTCCTGCGGGCCGAACCGCGGGCCGACCCCGACCGGATCGCCGCCATCGGCTACGGCACCGGCGGCGCGGTCGCTCTGGAGCTCGGCCGCGCCGGCGTCGACCTGCGGGCGATCGGGACCGTCAACGCGCTGACCACGGGCCGGCCGGGCGAGGCGGCGCGCATCCGCTGTCCGGTGTGGGCGGGGGTCGGCTCGGAGGACCCGATCATGCCGCCCGCCCAGCGGGAGGCCTTCACCGCGGAGATGCAGGCCGCGGGCGTCGACTGGCGCCTGACGGTCTACGGAGGAGCACTCCACGCCTTCCACCACCCGACGGTCGACCACCCCACCCCTCCCGGCGTCGGCTACCACCCACGCCACGCAGAGCGGGCCTGGCACGACGTCCTCGCCCTGCTCACCGAGTGCCTGCCCACCACGGAATGACCCCGCCCGGGCCGACCCGCGCGGCCACCGCGCGGGTCGGCCCGTGCGGAGCGGTCAGTCCACCAGCCCGTAGCACTCGGGGAACGCGCGCAGGAAGCCGGCCCGGTCGGAATCGTCCTCCACGGTGTGCAGTTCGCCGAGCACCTGGAGGAGCTCCGTCTGCTGATCCTCCGCCATGCGCTCGACGACCGGCCGAGCCCCCGACCGCACCCGGCCGCACCCGACCGCACCCGGCGAGGCGGAACCGGCGAACCGCCCCCTCGCGGCACTAGCATCGCGGCATGACCGGAGACAGCGCGGACCGCCGGTGGTCCGAGTCCATGCCGGAGGCGTACGAGCGGTACCTGGTGCCGGTGGTCTTCCGGCCGTTCGCCGAGGACCTGGCCGCCCGGGCGGCGGCGCTCCGACCCCGGCGGGTACTCGAACTCGCGGCGGGTACAGGGGTGTTGACCTCCGCGCTGCTGGCCGCCCTCCCCGCCGCCGAAGTGACGGCCACCGACCTCAACGAGGCGATGGTCACCTATGGCTCCGCCCGGGTCCCGGGGGCGGTGTGGCGGCAGGCCGACGCGCAGCACCTGCCGTTCCCGGACGGAGCGTTCGATCTGGTGGTCTGTCAGTTCGGCGTGATGTTCTTCCCCGACCGGGTGGCGGCCTACCGGGAGATCCGCCGGGTGCTGGCTCCCGGCAGTCGGGCACTCCTCACCACCTGGGGGCCGCTCCCCACCCACGCCTACGGCGCGGCGCTGCAGGCCGGGTTGGAGCGGGCCTTCCCCGGCGACGCACCGCCGTTCCTCCGCACCGTCCCGCACGGCTACGCCGATCCCGCCGCCGTGGCCGCCGATCTGACCGCCGCCGGTCTCACCGTCGAGGAGCAGCGGGAGCTGACGCTGGACGGCCGGGCCGCCTCCACCGCCGACGTCGCGATCGGCTTCCTCACCGGCACGCCCGTCCGCGCGGGCGTGCTGGAACGCGGGGACACGCCGGAGGTCCGGGCCCTCGTGGTCGAGGAGATGACGGCCCGGCTGGGGCCGGGGCCTGTGACGGCCCCGATGACGGCGTACGTCCTCCGCGCCGCGGCCTGAGCGCCGGTCCGCACCGATCTGCCCCGCCCCGCCGGAGGCGTGGCGGCCCGGCCCGGACGCACCGCGCTTGACGTTGACGCTGCGGCAGCTCCTACGGTCGTGACCAGGGCCGGACGGACCGGCCCGACGAGGAGGGGCGATGGACCTGCCGATCGCGGAGGTCGCCCGGATGTCGGGCGTGACCGCCCGGACGCTGCGGCACTACGACGAGATCGGCCTGCTCCCGCCGGCCCGGATCGCCGCCAACGGGCACCGCCACTACGGGGAGAGGCAGCTCCTGCGGCTGCAGCAGATCCTCGTGCTGCGGACGCTCGGCCTCGGCCTCCCGGAGATCGGCCGGATCGTCGGCGAGCAGGTCGACGAGGTGGAGGCCCTGCGCGGCCACCACCGTCGCCTGCTGGCCGAACGCGACCGGCTCGACGCGCTGGCCGCCACCGTCGCCCGCACCCTCGCCGACCTGGAACGCTCCAGAGAGGAAGGCCACCCCATGACCATCAACCGCCCGGAGAACCTCTTCGAAGGCATCCACCCCGCCCGCTACCAGGGCGGCCTGGGCGACTTCCCCGAACTCGCCGAGGCGACCGCGCGCCGCACCGACGGCATGGACCCCGCCGAGGTCGAGCGGGGCCAGCGGGAGCGCACGGCCGTGATGATCCGGCTCGCCGAGCTGATGGCGGCCGGCGTTCCGGTGGCCGACGCGGCCGTACAGGCGGAAGTCGACGCGCAGTTCCGGTCCCTGACGGAGCTCCACCCGGTGACGGCGGACGAGTTCCGTGCGATGGGGCGGGCCTGTGTGCGGCAGCCCGAGTGGCGCGCCGCGTACGAGGCGATCGCTCCCGGGCTGGCCGAGTACCAGCAGGCCGCGATCGAGCTCTACGCGGCGGGCCTGCCGGCCTGAGCCACCGTCAGGCCTTCCGGCCCAGCTGCTCCGCCCAGTCCGCCAGGCGCGCGAAGTCGTCCGGCGTCAGGCCGGTCTTCGGGTCCACGTGGTGCAGCAGCGCCGGGCCCGGGTGGTTGGCCCGGACCCAAGCCCGGTCCGCCTCCGTGATCAGGTCGTCGACCCACGCGAACGGACGCCCCCGGGCCCAGGCCACGATCTGCGGCGTCTTCCAGAACACCCCGCCCCCGGGCTCGGGGCGGGGCTCCGCCCAGGCGACGTACGGCAGTTCGGGAAGGCCGAGCAGCGGCGCGACGAACGCGTTCGCCTCCTCCTCCCAGGTCGTCGCCCAGACCAGCTCGAACGGCAGCCCGGCGAGTGCCGCCCCGTGCTCCTCGTTGAGCCAGACCCGCAGCGGCTTCGGCGCCTTGTGGGGCAGCCCGTACTCCCGGAGCCGCCGCCGCTCCATCGCCTCCCACCGAGGCGTCATCAACCGGTGCGTCCCGTACCCCTCGGGCCGCCGGTACGGCTTCGACGCGAAGGGATTCAACGGCCCGTCCACATCCACCATCAACAACGGCCGCACCGGCCCACCCCCACTCGTCGGTGCCCGGACGATACCGACGATCCACCACTGACGACCAGCGACTTCGTGGTCCCGAGCACTCGTCGAGCGCGTCGGTCAGGGCGACGACCGCCGTCGCCGTCCCGGCCACCGGGCACGAACCCCTCCCCTGACCTGATGACCTGACAGACGGTTAGGCGTGAGAGGCTGGGCGGCATGGGCGGGGCGTCGAACGATGAGTTTTCCCGGAGGTTCCTGGCCTCGATCCAGGTCGGTGATGTCTGCAGCGGGATCGTGGCAGAACTGACTCCACGGGGTGTGTCGGTGATCCTGGACGGCTTCGCTGCACGTCCCTTGGGGTTCGTGGGGCCGCTGGACCGGTCCTGGGTCCGGTCCTCGGGAGCGGCCGTGGAGGTCGGCGACCGGATCACCGCCGAGGTGACGGCCATCGACCTTGAGCAAGGTCGGGCCTGGATGTCCACGGCCGCCACGGAGAACCCCGAACTCTGGGCGTTCCTGAAATCCCTCCGCACCGGAGAAGTACTGTCGGGCCGGATCGGGTCGATCGAACGGTTCGGAGTGTTCGTCACCCTGGACGACGGCCCGGACCATCCGGTCTTCCCCGGCGTCGGGTTCATCACGATCCCCGAGCTGTCCTGGCGGCACTTCGAGGCGGCCTCGGAGGTCGTTCAGGTGGGCCAGCGCGTCAGGTGCGAGTTCCTCCAGTTCGACACGACGAACGGAGAGGCCAGGCTCTCCCTGCGAGCGACGCAGCCCGACCCGTTCCAGGCCTTCGCCGAGACCACCGCGGTGGGGCAGGCGCTGCAGGGACGAGTCACCAAGCTGGTTCCCTTCGGCGTGTTCGTGCAGGTCACCAGCGACCTCGAGGGCCTGCTCCATCTGCAGGAACTCACCTGGCCGCCTGTCGAGGCTCCAGAGATGGTCGTCCAAGTCGGCGACGACATCACGGTCGTCGTCACTGAGATCGATCGAGAACGACGCAGGCTGTCCCTCTCCCGACGGCACGCCTCCACGGCTCGCGACTGACCTCTCGCGCTCTCGCCTCAGCCGGGTCCGCATGACCCGTCTCATCGAAGATTGACTGGCGCGGGATTGTCGCAGTGTCAGCCCAGCGCTACACGGTGCGAAGAACAGGGTCGATCTCGGCCAGGATCTCGTTCAGCTGACGAGCCCCCAGAACCACGCGGTCGTCAGCGTCCCGAAACATCTCCTCGCACAGCCGCATCGCGTTGTCCCGGTCCTCGGAGAAGGTGCTGAACACATCGAGGATCGCGGTATGGATCCAGTCGCTCTGATTCGAGTCGGCGACGGCCAGTGCGGAGGCGGCTACCGCCAACCCGATCCTGTCCTTTCACCGGAGCACCGCTTCCGCGGTCACCCGGGTGACGAAGGTGTCACCCGGGTCGAGCACGAGCGCCAGCAGCGGCCCGCGGGCCTCCTGCCTCTCGGCGAAGCCTGCCAGGGCGCGACCGGCATCCGCCCGGTCACGATAGTCGTGGCTTCGCGAGAGCTCGCGGAGCGCCTCAACAGCCTCCTAAGGGCTGTCCCGCTATTCGCTCGCGCTACGACGGCGGATGCGCGGCTGACTGGCCAGACTGGGGCGCCACGAATCCGCTTGGGCCCGCCGGTGGGCGACGCGTAGCCTCTTGGCCATGTGCTACCACGCATTCAACGGCGCCTTCCGGCACTACGTGTGCGTCGGGTGCCGGCTCTCCTTCAAGGGCAGCACGTGGCCGATCCGGAAGCGCATCTGTCCTGGCTGTCGTCAGGAGCTCGTCTTCGCAGGCTACGACTTCGCCGCGCCTCGGCGACGCGACGCGAAGGCGTGGTCCGTCGTGGCTACCGTGCTCGCGGAGGGGCTGACCTACGACCACCGCCCCGGCTGTGGCTGCTCACGGCTCCCTTCGTTCCGCCCCCGGACCCCATCACAGGTGCGTGTCCGCCGACGCGCGGCCGAGCGGCTGGGCCTGCCTTTGTCGGTGACCCTCGCCCGCCGCGACGCCTTCACCCCGGAGAGCCGCGACGAGCTCCCGCCCTCCCCGTCGGCCGCCGAGCCCGACACGACCTGAGCGTCGCACCGGGTGGTGTCAAAGGGGGAAGATCATCCCCCGCTCCTCGTACTACGCCTGGGCCGGCGGCCCGGAAGCACGGCGGGCCCGTGAGCGGGCCGACGACGCTCCCGTCCACGAGATCACCGTGGTCCACCTCGCCTCCAAGGGCGCCTACGGCGTACCGCGCGTGCACGCCGAACTCCAGCGCCAGGGACACGCGGTGAACCACAAGCGGATCGAGCGACTGATGCGCGAACGCGGCATCGCGGGAATCACCCGCCGCCGCCGGCGCCGCTCGCTGACCCGCCCGGACAAACAGGCCTGCCCCACAACGGACCTGATCGGCCGTGACTTCACCGCCACCCGGCCCGGAACCCGCCTGGTCGGCGACATCACCTACCTGCCCACCGGCGAGGGCTGGCTCTACCTCGCCTGCTGGCTCGACCTCGCCACCCGCGAGGTCGTCGGCTACGCGATGGCCGAGCACCACCGCGCCGACCTGGTCGTCGACGCCCTGCGCATGGCCCACGCGCGAGGCCGCCTGGAGCCGGGCTGCATCGTGCACAGCGACCGCGGCAACGAGTACACCTCCACTCAATTCCGCACCACGGCATAAGAATTGGGGATCCGAGCGAGAACCGGACGCACCGGCTCGTGCTACGACAACGACACACCCTCGCAGCATGAGAACGAGCGTCCAGGATCATGGGGGGACTTCAGAGATCCTTACCAGCCGGCTCGGCGACGGCTGCCGAACTGGATCAAGGAAGTCGACGCCAGCCGACTGCCAGACCTAACTGGCTTCGCCGTCCACCTGCCCTCATACCTCGACGCCGTCATGGCCGGCCTCACCCCGGAGTGGAGTTCTGGCAGCGTCGAACGCGTCGTGAACCGAACCATTCTGTGAAATCAGCTCTATGGGCGAGCTGGTTTCGAGCTGCTTCGCAAGACGATCATGCTCCGGTAGATACCTGCGGTTGAGGTCAGAACTCGGCCGTCCAGACTCCGGCCGGGTGCCCGTCCGGCGACCGCCACAGCTGAGGTTGCGAGTCCCGATGCCCCGGCTCGACGCCTTCCTCCCAGTGGAAGCGCCCGCTCGCGTCAGGCCAGGCCACCTGCAAAACCGGAAGGGGCGGACGCCGGTAGAACCTGATGGCCTGTCCGAGGAAGGTCCTGTACCAACGTGGATCCGCCCGCCTGAGCCTCACCGGCAGACCGCGGGCGATGCTGTGATGCTCCTGGCCGTCAGCCAGGGCCGTACCCAACACGGCCCTCTCGCCGAGCGTATTGAGCATGCGGTGCATGAGGTGCACATCGAGCCCGAACATCGCGAGCTCAGGCGTGCCGTACGTGTGGGCCAGCCCGATCGTGTAGGCGAACCCTGGGCCGATCTCATCCTCCGGCACCATTACGACGTGCCAGCCGTGCTCCTGCACATTGCCGATGATCGCCCGCTCAACCTGGCCGACTTCGTCTCGGTCACCGTAGTCATGGCACAGGACACAGCGGCACTGGAATGGATCATCGACCATGCCTGCAGAGTACGGGGCGAATGTTCGAACCGAGGCAGCGGGCTCACGCACACACCACTCTCCTGCGCACATCTACCTGCGGAGGTATCTACTACCGGGTCCGTTCCTGGGCCAGCCGGAGCTGGAGCGGTCTGCGGGCGCTGAGCGACTACGCCCAAACCGTGCGGAGCGGGTTCGTCGGTGACTTCAAGCGCTACTGCTCCGGCTCCGCTCCCGGCGCGAAATGGCCGGTACGGGCGATCGCCAACGGGGAGACCGGCAGCACGATGGCCCGCTGGGGCCGGGAACGCATCTTCCACGTCCCCAAGCAGGTCCACCCCGACGGGCGGGCCGAGATGACCCACCATCTGAAGATCGACCGCAACGGTATCGCACCCCGCCTGTACTACCTCGACGACACCCGCGGGCCGACCGGGCAGATCATCATCAGCGACATCGGCCCCCACCTGACGAACACCCACACCAACTGACCCCAGCAACGTGGGACTTGGCCACCGCGGAGAGCTCACACGCCGGAATTCGGATGCGCGCCCCCACCCGTACGGCTAGAACTGACCTGATGACGATCTTCCACTGCTCCGGGTGCGGCGATGCCCTGACACCTACGCTCACGCCCCTGCACGCCGTACCGGAGCCCCCACCCTTCGAACGGCCCAGGCCGGGGGCCCGGGGGCCCGAAGCGACGATCCCCCGGGGGCACTACGCGATCGAGACCGAGCCCTGGGGGGCTCCGTACGAGCCCTACCCCGACGACGAGGAAGGCCCCGCCCAACGCCGGGCGGGCTGGATGTCCGACATGCGTGGCCTCCTGAGGTCCGCAGGCCCCCGGGGCAACATCGTCCTGAACCCCGAGGACGCGGTGGACCTGATCATGCTGGTGGACGCGAGCATGGGGTGCTGCGGTGGCCCGTCCGGCAACCAGCGCCTCAACCGCGCGTGCCGGTGCGGGCAGCCCGTCGCGACACTGGCCGCCGACTGCACCACGGTCTACGAACTGCACCTGGACGCAGATCGCGTGCGTGCCGGCACAGCGGCGAGCTGACGGGCCGGATCAGCGGGTGCTGAAGAAGCGGCTGTTGCGCTGGGCGACCGCGGGCGCGGCGGTGCAGGTCGGCGAGGCGGTCGGTCAGCAGCGCGGGCCAGAAGGAGCGCCCCAGCCGCTCGGGCATGGCAGCCGTCTTCCGCCAGACACCCGGCCAGCCCGAGCCCTCGGTTGTCGGTGCGCTCGGCGGCCGCAGGGTTGACTGTGCGGCGGCCTCGGTCGGCCCGGCGTCACGGGCGCGTCCCCGACCCGGCGTCACATCCCGCGCCGGCGCACGTGGCAGGCTTGCGGGTCATGGGTACGGACAGCATGGACAGCGACACAGAGCGGCCACCGCTCCTCGTGGTGGACGGCGCGAACGTGGTGGGCTCGGTGCCGGACGGCTGGTGGCGCGACCGGCGGGGTGCGGCGGAGCGGCTGCGCGACGCGCTGGTGCCGGTCGCGGAGGACGGGTTGGCGCTGGCCGCTGATCGCGCCCCGGGGTGGTGGCACGGTGGCCCGCTGGAGGTGGTCCTGGTGGTGGAGGGAGCCGCTCGCGGGGTGTCGGGGGTTCCTCGGGTACGGGTGGTGGCGGCGTCGGGGAGCGGTGACGACTGCATCGTCGAGCTGGTCGCCGCAGCCCGTTCCGCCGTTCCGGACCGCGCCTGCCTGGTCGTCACCGCGGATCGCGAACTCCGCACCCGGGTCACCGCCTTGGGCGCCGAGGTAGCCGGCCCGCGCACCGTCCGCCCCGCCTGAACGGCCCGCGCGAACCAGCCATCGCAACGAGGAGCAGCCTGGGCATCCCTCAGAGCCCGGACTCCTCCCCCGGGCAGACGCAGAGCCCGTCCACGGCACGCTCGGCAGCGGTGTGCAGCTGCCGGACCTCCCTGCAGGGGAGGCGGGCGACCACGATGGCGATCCGATCGGGATCGGTGGGAGTCCTCGCACTCACCTCGAGCTCGGCCCGCTCGGCCGCCGCCGCTCGGACCAGGACCGAGAAGACGTAAGAGTCCTTCTCCACGGCGTAGGCGTCGGCCCACAGTTCGATCAACGCGCCGCTCCGCAACGTCACGTGCCAAGCGGAGGGAACTCCAGCAGCGAACTCCATGGCGGCGAGCCTAGCCGTTGCCGGGACAGTCGAATATCGCCGTGGGTGAATGGGGGTCTTCTCAGGGGCCACCGACACGCCCCGGGACGGAAGGCACTTGAGTCTCCAGTGGGGGGAGACGGGAGGGTACGGGGTATGGACGGCGACGCGCTCTTCACGATCGGGGACCTGGCTCGGCGGACCGGGCTGACGGTCAAGACCATCAGGTTCTACTCGGACGAGGGGATCGTGCCGCCGACGGACCGGAGTCCGTCCGGCTACCGGCTGTACGACGTCGGTGCGCTGGCCCGTCTGGACCTGGTGCGCACGCTGCGCGACCTCGGGGTCGAACTCGCCGTGATCCGGCTGGTGTTGGACCGGGAGGTGTCGGTGTCCGAGGTGGCGGCGGCGCACGCGGACGCGTTGGAGGTGCAGATCCGCACGCTCCGACTGCGGCGCGCCGTACTGCGCGCGGTGGCCGAACGAGGCTCCACCACCGAGGAGATGACCCTGATGCACCGACTGGCGAAATTGACCGACGAGGAACGCGGGCGCCTCGTCGCCGAGTTCATCGACGACACCTTCGGCCGCTACGACGCCAACCCGGAGCTCGTCGCGATGATGCGCGCGGCCGCGCCGGTGCTGCCGGAGGACCCCGAGCCCGCACAGGTCGAGGCCTGGGTGGAGCTCGCCGAGCTGACCCGGGATCCGGACTTCCGGGCGGCGGTGCGCCGGATGGCGCGGTACCAGGCCGACGAGCGCGAGCGGGGCGACGACACGGGGCTGCACCACGAGCTCACCGAGGCGGTGCGCGAGGGGGTCGGCCGGGCGTTGGAGGCCGGCACGGCGCCGGGGTCGGCAGCGGCGGCCGAGGTGGTGGCCGGGCTGACGGCCCGTTACGCCGAGACCTTCGGAAGGGCCGACGACGCGGTGCTGCGCGGCTGGCTGCTGAACAGGCTGGAGGTCGCGGGCGATCCGCGGGCCGAGCGGTACTGGCACCTGCTGGCGACGGTCAACGGCTGGCCCGTCCCGGAGAGCCTGGGCCCGGTGTTCGCCTGGTTCGGCGAGGCGCTCCGCGCGCACCCCGCGCGGTAGTCCGGGCCCGCCTCCCCGGCGGGGACGAACAGGGTGCGGCTCGACCGGGTGTCACGCTCCCCCGGTCGAGCCGCACCCGGTGCACGGGCGAGCCCGATCAGCCTCTGCCGGGGTGCACGAGCTCCTCCGGGATCTCGGTCCACTCACCGATCAGCTCTTCGACGAACTGGATCGGCACGTAGGCCCAGAATTCGCCGGCCCTGGCGACTCGGGCCGTTCCGACGTCGGCCGTGCCCGGAAGGGGAGCGGCGGAGGCGGAGGCGGGAAGGAGGAGGACCGCCGCCACAGCGAGGGCCAGTGCGGCCGAGGTGTTCTTCATCATGGACCGATCATGGACGAACGACCCTTCGCCCCGCTGCCCTCCGCACGGGTGACCCCGGACGGCCCGGAGGACCGGGCCCGAATCCTGTCGGAGCGTCAGAGCGGCCGGGACCGGGGCCGCTCGGGGGTGGCCAGGGCGGCGCCGAGGACCATGCCGACGGCGATGCTGACGACGATGGTCACCAGCTTGAGCAGGTCCTGGAACCCCTCGATCACGTAGCCGCCGGCGAGCGTGGTGAGGCCGCGCATGCCGAGCGAGCCGACGGTGAGGGTGAAGAAGCCCGGGAGCAGCAGGACGAGCCGGGGCGGGTGCCGCGGTGCGCGGGCGAGGGCGGTGGCCACCGCCGCGAGGATGGTGGCGGCGACGAACGTCCCGCCGACCTCGCCGATGAGTTTCGTGCCGAGCGACTGCACGCCGACGGTGAGGTAGACCAGGAGCAGCAGTGGGCCCAGGAGCCGGAGCGGGATCGCGAAGGCGAGGACGGTCCCGACGGTGAAGACGATCCAACTGAGGAACAGTGACCAGCGCGGCAGGTCGGAGGTGGCCGCCTGGTCGAACAGGGCCCGGGTGGAGGTTCCGGTGACGAGGACGCCGATCAGCACGCCGACGTACAACTGCAGGAGCAGGAAGGCGGAGTAGACCAGGCGGACGGCACCGGTGGTGATGTGGCCGGCGGCGAGCTCGGCCGAGGCCGCGCTCAGGTAGTCGCCGGGAACGAAGAAGAACAGCGCCGGGAGCATCAGCAGGACGGGGCCGCCGCGCGCCGGGTCGTCGGCGAACAGTTCGAGGGTGAGCACGGAGACCGCGACCGCGACCACCAGCGGCAGGACCTTGGTGAGGCGTGGCCTCCGGTCGGCCGCGACGGCGAGGACGGCGACGAAGGTGCTCAGGGCGGCGGTCGTGCCGATCTCGTGCCAGGTCGGCTGCATCAGCGGGGCGAAGCCGACCGAGAACAGCACGATGCCGAGGAGCTTCAGCCACCAGGGGTACGGGGCCGGGGAGGTCCGGATCCGCTCCAGTCGCCGCTCCGCCTCGGTCAGGTCGGTACGGCCCTCGGCGAGGTCGGTGAGCAGCGGCTTGAGCGCGGTGAGCCGGTCGAGGCGGAAGACCTCGGGGACCCCGTGGACGGTGACGGTCCTGGACCTCCCGCGGACCGTGACCGTGAGCGTCGCCCCGTCCGGCACCAGGAGCACATCGGTCTCGGCCCCCAGCACCTCGGCCGTAGCCCGCACGTGATGCTCGATCAGCTCGGCGCCTTCGCCACTGGTGTCGAGCAGCAGCCCGGTCAGCCGGCGCAGGAAGTCGGTGACCCGGTCGAGGCCGGCGTCGTCTGGTCGGTCCACTGCCTCACGTCCCGGTCCGGCCACGGCCGCCGCGGCCCGTGGCGCGAACGTAACACCGCGCTCGCCCCACCGCCCCGCACGAACACACCGCCGATCGGCTGACGGTCCGTCGGGATCCCCTTGCGCCTGGTACCCCCCGGGGGTATAAATATCTCCACAAGGAGATACCCCCCATGGGTATCTGACGGACCATCAAGAGGAGACCGCCATGTCCTGCTGCTCCCCCGCCGGCACCTGCTCGACCGACTCGACCACCCTCACCATCGAGCCCCCCGTCGCCGCCGACAGCGTCACCACCGTCTACGCCGTCGCCGGGATGACCTGCGGCCACTGCGAGAAGTCGGTCGGCGCCGCCGTCTCCGCCCTCCCGGGCGTCACCTCCGTCTCCGTCGACGTCGCGGCCGGCCTGGTCACCGTCGCGTCGGAGGGCGAGCCCGAGGACGCGGCCGTGCGCGCCGCCGTCGACGAGGCCGGTTACGAACTCACCGGCCGCGCCTGAGGGTTCACCCCTCGTCCACGAGCCTTCACGACCCAGCGAGGAGCACCCATGAGCACGCAGGCACCCGCCTCCCACGAGGTGGAACTCGAGATCGGTGGCATGACCTGTGCGTCGTGCGCCGCCCGGGTCGAGAAGAAGCTCAACCGGATGGACGGCGTCGAAGCGATCGTCAACTACGCCACCGAGAAGGCGAAGGTCTCCTTCGCCGCCGACTCGGTGGAGGTCGCCGACCTGATCGCCACCGTCGAGGCGACCGGCTACACCGCGGCCGTCCCCCGGCCGGCGGACGCCGAGCCGGAGGCAGGGGCGGGGGCGGGGGCGGGGGCGACCGGTGAGCCCGACCCACTGACCCCGCTGCGGCAGCGGCTGGTCACCTCCGTGGTGCTCAGCCTGCCGGTGATCGCGGTGGCGATGATCCCGGCGCTGCAGTTCGACAACTGGCAGTGGCTCTCCCTCACCCTGACCGCGCCGGTGGTGACCTACGCGGCCTGGCCGTTCCACCGGGCCGCCTGGACCAACGCCAAGCACGGCGCCGCGACCATGGACACCCTGGTCTCGCTCGGCACCGGCGCCGCGTTCCTCTGGTCGCTGTGGGCGCTGTTCTTCGGGCACGCGGGGATGCCCGGGATGCGGCACGGCTTCGAGCTCACCATCGCCCGCTCCGACGGTGCGTCGAACATCTACCTGGAGGCGGCGGCCGGCGTCACCGCCTTCATCCTGGCCGGGCGCTACTTCGAGGCGAAGTCCAAGCGGACGGCCGGTGCGGCCCTGAAGGCCCTGCTGCAGCTCGGGGCCAAGGACGTCACCGTCCTGCGCGACGGCGCCGAGGTCCGGGTGCCGACCGCCCAATTGGCCGTCGGTGACCTGTTCGTGGTGCGGCCCGGCGAGAAGATCGCCACCGACGGGGTGGTCGAGCAGGGCTCCTCCGCGGTGGACGCCTCGATGCTCACCGGCGAGTCCGTGCCCGTGGAGGTCGGCGCCGGCGACGCCGTCACCGGAGCCACCGTCAACGCCGGCGGCCGCCTGGTGGTCCGCGCCACCCGGGTCGGCGCCGACACCCAACTGGCCCGGATGGCCAAGCTGGTGGAGGACGCGCAGAACGGCAAGGCCGCCGCCCAACGCCTGGCCGACCGCATCTCCGGGGTCTTCGTCCCCGTCGTGATCACCCTGGCCCTGGCCACCCTGGTCTTCTGGCTCGCCACCGGCGAGGGCTGGACGGCCGCCTTCACGGCCGCCGTGGCGGTGCTGATCATCGCCTGCCCCTGCGCCCTCGGCCTGGCCACCCCGACCGCCCTGATGGTCGGCACCGGACGCGGCGCCCAGCTCGGCATCCTCATCAAGGGCCCCGAGGTGCTGGAGACCACCCGCAAGGTCGACACCATCGTCCTCGACAAGACCGGCACCGTGACCACCGGCAAGATGACCCTGCTCGCCGTCCACACCGCTGACGGCGTGTCGGAGACCGAGACCCTGCGCCTGGCCGGGGCCCTGGAGCACGCCTCCGAGCACCCGATCGCCGCCGCCGTCGCGGCCGCCGCCACCGACCGCCTCGGCACCCTGCCCCCCGTCGAAGGCTTCGAGAACGTCCCGGGCCTCGGAGTGCAGGGCGTGGTGGACGGCCACGCGGTGGTCGCCGGACGGGAGCAGCTGCTCACCTCCTGGTCGCAGTACCTGACCCCCGAGTTGGCGAAGGCCAAGGCCGAGGCCGAGGAGGCCGGTCGGACGGCCATCGCGGTCGGCTGGGACGGCGAGGCCCGTGCCGTCCTGGTGGTCGCGGACGCGGTCAAGCCCACCAGCGCCGAGGCCATCACCCGCCTGCGCGCCCTCGGCCTGCGGCCGATCCTGCTGACCGGCGACAACGCCGCCGTCGCGCGGTCCGTCGCCGCCGAGGTCGGCATCGACGCCGCCGACGTCATCGCCGAGGTCCTGCCGCAGGAGAAGGTGGACACCGTCCGCCGCCTCCAGACCGAGGGCCACTCGGTCGCCATGGTCGGCGACGGGGTCAACGACGCCGCCGCCCTCGCCCAGGCCGACCTCGGCCTCGCCATGGGCACCGGCACCGACGCCGCCATCGAAGCCGGCGACCTCACCCTCGTCCGCGGCGACCTGCGCTCCGCCGCCGACGCCATCCGGCTCTCCCGCCGCACCCTCGCCACCATCAAGGGCAACCTCTTCTGGGCCTTCGCCTACAACGTCGCCGCCATCCCACTGGCCGCCGCCGGACTGCTCAACCCGATGATCGCGGGCGGAGCCATGGCCTTCTCCTCGGTCTTCGTCGTCGGCAACAGCCTCCGCCTCCGCACCTTCCGCACCCGCTGACCACCTCTCCCCCTCCCGGTTCGCCCGGCACCGACCCCCCGGTGCCGGGCGAACCGGCATGTGGTGCTGGACTTCGACGGTGTCCAAGTGGAGTTCTGCCACTGGAAGTTCGACGAGCTCTCGATCGGCTGGGGCACCATCGAAACCTCGGCGGCCATCGCGGGGTGGCCGGCCGACCCGGAGTACGTCCACCACGCGGCGGGGCGGTGAGCAGCGCCGTCAGAGCAGCCAGCGGACGACGGTGACGCCGCCGACCACGGCGAGCGCCACGAGCGCGAGCGCGGCGAGGCAGAGGCCCGCGCACCCCAGCCACCTCAGGTCGTCGTCCCCGGCCGGGGCGGTGCTTTCGTCGCGCTGTCGGACGTGGTCCCCCGCGGTGTGCCAGTACACCGGCCGGCACAGGTGTGCCGAAGCCGCCTCGCGGAGCCCGACCAGCCGGGCGCGGGCGGTCTCCGTCGCGACCTCGCGCTCCGAGCCGTACCAACGGAGCGCCACCATCCGGTCGAGCGGGTTCGGGTGGCGGGCTTCGAAGGCCGCCGTCTCGTCCGGGTCGCGGTCCTCTTCGAGGTAGGCCCAGCGACCCGCCTCGACGGTCTCGCCGTACAGGCGGTAGACCTCGGCCAGACGCCGCCTGGCCGTCAGGTCCGCCGGGTACGAGCCCACCAGGCCCCGCAGGCGCTGGCGGGCGACGGGTATCCGGCCGGCGCGGAGGTCCGCGTCGACTCTCAGCAGGGTGGTCTCGACTGTCACCGGAGCATCGTGACGTGGACGGAAGTGCAGGTCAAAGGGGTTATGCCCGACCGGCGGCGGAGTCTGCACGGCGGTGGGCGGTTTCGGGCCGGGTCCGGGTTGGAATGTCCCGGAGTAGTCCGTGTACGACATCAGGGAGGGCGCGATGGCTCTCGAGGGCGAGTACGACCCGAGCCCGATGCAGTGGATCCGCGAGCAGGTGGAGCTGTACGAGCGGTCCGGCGGCACGGAGGGCACCACGCTCTGGGACACCGGGCTGCCGGTCGTCATCGTGACGATGCGCGGAGCGCGCAGCGGCCGGATCCGCAAGGTGCCGCTCATGCGGGTGGAGCACGAGGGGCGGTACGCGGCGGTGGCCACCAAGGGTGGTTTCCCGCGCCACCCCGTCTGGTACCACAACCTCAGCGCGAACCCGCTGGTGGTCCTTCAGGACGGCTCGGAGCGCCGCCCCATGACGGCCCGTGAGGTCACCGGTGAGGAGAAGGCCGAGTGGTGGGAGCGGGCGGTGGCCGCCTATCCGACGTACGCCGAGTACGAGAAGACGGCCGGCCGGGTGATCCCGGTCTTCGTCCTGGAACCCGGGCCGGTGTAGGCCCGGGCGCGGAGGCGGACGGAGGTCAGACGAGGGCGGCCGGGCGGGACGGCTCGTCCGTCTCGGCGGCTGCGGCGCGCAGCGCCGCCTCGACGCGGCGGTTGCTCGTCATGGTGGCGGTGACCACCGTCATGGTGAGCAGCAGGCCGGCCGCGACGAAGATCGGGGTGCGGACGTCGTAGGCGGTGGCCAGCCAGCCGCCGAGGAAGGCGCCGAAGGGGGCCGCGCACATGGAGAGCATCCGGGAGGTGGAGGCGACCCGGCCCATCAGGTGGGCGGGGACGATCGCCTGACGGAGCGACGGGGCGAGCACCATGGTGGCGCCGATGCCCGCGCCGCAGACGGCGAGCCCGAGGCCGGCGACGTACGCGTTCGGGGCGGCTGCGACGGCGAGGATGGCGAGGCCCTCGACGGTCGCGGTGCAGGTCAGGGCGGTGCCGGTGCCGAGGCGTCGGCCGAGGAGGGAGGCGAAGCCCGCGCCGAACAGGCCGCCGACGGCCTCCGCGGTGAGGAGCAGGCCGTAGCCGGAGGCGCCGACGCCGAGGCGGTCGTGGGCGAAGAGGGCGAGCACGGTCTCCATCGCGAGGAACGCGACGTTCCCGACCGCGGGGCGCAGCGCGAGGCCGAGCAGCAGACGGTCCCGGAAGACGTGGGAGGCGCCGGCGCGGGCCTGCTTGAGCAGCGACTCGCGGGCCTCCGGGGCCGGTACGGGCACGGCCGGCAGGGAGCGCACGAGCAGGGCGGAGAGCGCGAAGGAGAGCGCGTCGGCGAGCAGCGGGACGGCGCGGCCGAGGGCGAGCAGGGCGCTTCCGGCGGGCGGGCCGGCGAAGCCGGAGGCGGCGGTCTGGGTGCCGCGCATGCGGGAGTTGGCGCGCTCCAGGAGGGCGGCGTCACGGCCGAGCAGGCCGGGGAGGTAGGCGGTGGCGGCGGTGTCGAAGAAGAGTCCGCCGAGGCCGAGGAGGAAGGCGACGGCCGCGAGGAGGGGGATGGTCAGGGCGTCGAGGGCGAGGGCGGCGGCCGGTACCGCGAGCAGCAGCGCGCGGGCCGCGTCCGCCACCCACATGGTGCGGCGGCGGTCCCAGCGGTCGACCAGTGCGCCGCCGAGGATGCCGAAGAGCAGCCAGGGGAGGGTGCCGGCGGCGGTGACGACGGCGATCGCGAGCGGGTCGCGGGTGAGGGTGAGGGTGATCAGCGGCAGGGCGGAGTGCAGCACTCCGTCGCCGAGGGAGGAGACCGTCTGAGCGGTCCACAGCCGTCCGAAACCGGTCGGCAACTTCTGTACGGCAAGGGTCACTTGGTGGTCTCCTCGGCCTGGTCGGCCTGGTTGCGGGAGCTGGGGTGGAAGAGCGCGAAGACGAGCGAGGCGTCCGGGAGCGACGGGTCGGAGAGCGCGCGGTACTCGTCCGCGAGGGCCTCCAGGCGGGCGCCGAGCTCAGCGAACTGCTCGTCGGTGAGGCGCAGGTGGGCCATCCGCACGTGCCGCTCGCCGTCGGGCGACGAGGCCTCCAGGTCGGCCACGGCGTGCCGCATCAGCACGTCGGGGCCGCCCTCCCCCGGGTCCGGCAGCACGATCGAGCGCGCGGCCATCGCGTAGTACCGCTCGATGACCCCCCGGACCTTCCTGGTCCGCACCACCTTGATCAGGCCGGCCCGTTCGAGGATCCGCACGTGGTAGCTGGAGCTTCCCTTGGCGAGGCCGACCCGGTCGGCGATCTGGGTGATCGTCGAGGGTTCGAAGCGGAGCACGGCCATGATGCGGTGGCGGGTGAGGTTGGAGACGGCGCGCAACTGCTCGTCGGTGGAGAGGTGGAGCGCCTCGGGAAGATCATCGTTGGTCACGCCCCCAATGGTCAACACTTCTTGACCATTGCGCAAGGGCTTTCCCTGACTCCACGCCACCACGATCCCGACGGGCCCCTGCCCCTCCCCGGTAGGCCCCGCCAACCCGGCCCCACCGAACGGAGGTTGAGGCTGCCGCTGGGTGTCGCGTGGCGCCGGGACGTGGCAGTGTGCCGGGGAGTGCTCGGGACGGAAGGGGGAGCGGTGGGGCTGTGGGAACAGGTACCGGCGTTGGTCGGGGTGGTGGTGGGGGCCGTGGGGTCGATCGCCGCAGCGGGTGCGGCGGAGAAGAGCCGCTGGCGGCGGGCGCGGGCGGAGCGGTGGGACGAGAAGCGGTTCCAGATCTACGTGGGGTACGCGAACGCGCTGAAGGCGCAGATCCGGATAGCCCAGCGGATCGGGGCGGCCCGCGGGTTCGCCAACGTGGTCGATCCGCTGGATCCGGTGCAGGGGCTGGTGCTGCTGGCGGAGGCGGAATCGCGGCGGGCGGCGGAGTGGGAGTCGGTGCTGCTGGTGGGCGACGCGGAGACCGTCGCGGCCGCCCGGGCGTGGCACGAGGCGGTGTGGAACGTCGAGCTGTACGCGCGGGGACTGCGGACCGACCCGGACGGCTGGGCGGCGGCGGAGCAGGGGATGAGCCGGGCGCGGGACGCGTTCTACGCACGGGCGCGGCGCGACCTCGGGATCGCGGGGCCGCCCCCGCCCTCCGGCAACTGGCCCCGGCCCTGGCAGGTGGAGGACGGGGGCCCGGGCACCGGCTGAGGCCGGCGCGGGCCCGGTACGGCTCCGCGTGGAGCCGCGCCACCGAGCTTGCCTCGCATGGGAACTTCCACCAGCGCAGGCTGTCACGGCGACACCACCGCCCCGGCCCCGGGTGGCACGATCCGCACCAGGACGACTCTCGGTGACGCCGCAGCGGCGCTACCGAGAGCACTGGTTGAACGGCAAGCCGACGAGTCGTTCCTGATCCACCGTCAACCCGCACTCCGCGAAGTCAGGCGGCGCCCCGGGCGCTGGACTCCCTCCGCAGCCGCACCCCGCCGATGACCAGCGCCGCCCCTGCGGCCACCACGCCGAGGTGGGCCGGGGGCGGCAGCTCGACGAGCTTGTGCACCCAGCCCCACTCCGCCCCGAAGAAGGTCCGCGACACGAAGCCGAGGAGCCCCTGAGCTCCCACGACGTAGCCGATGCTCTCGATGGTGTATCCGATGGTGATCCGCATGGATCGAGCTTCTCGCGGGCGGCGACCCGTGATCGTCCTCCGCAGGGGCGAGAGCGCGGTACACCGAAGGTTGCAGGTGCGCGGGAGACGGCGCCGCTCAGTCGGAGTTGGACCACAGCAGGACGGCCGGGCCGTCCGGAGTGAGGACCGGGACCCAGGCCTCGTCCGTCTCGGCGGCACGGCTGTCGTCCAGTCTGAGCGGGTGGGGGTGGTCGACGGCGCCGTCGGAGGTCCAGTAGCGGAGGGCGGAGACGGTGGCGCCCAGGCGGAGGCGCTGCTCGGCCGTCCAGCGGTGGTCCGCGGCCCCGGCCCCGCGCAGCTCGCGCTCGAACAGGGCTCGCAGTGCCGCGAGTTGGGGCGCGCCGGCGAGCGGGACCAGGAAGCCCTCGACCTGGCCCTGTCGGTTGGTGGTGCCGCCGTACTGCTGGTGGTAGACCACCCGGGTGTCCGCCTCGACCACCAGGCAGAGCCAGTCACGGCCGGCCGTGCCGTCCGGGTCGAGGGGGACGTGGTGACGCTTCGTCATGGAACCCAGTGTGGCAACCGGGCGGTCACGGGCTCCACGGGATTTCGGTGGGGAGGACGGTGGCGAGCTCGGCGAGGGTGCCGGTGAAGGCGGTCCAGGAGTCCTGGGTGTCGGTGTCGTCGGTGTGGGGGCCGCGGAACCAATGGAGGTAGGCGTCGATGTCCTCCAGGGCCCAGCGGAGGCGGTAGTGCGCGAGGGCGGCGGGGTCGACGGGGTGGCCGGTGGTGGCGCTGTAGCGGGCGAGGTCGGCGGGGGTGGGGTCGAGCAGCCAGAGGTCGCGTTCGGGGGTGGCAAGGGCGACGGTGTCCCAGTCGACCAGGAGGACGTGGTCGGGGTGGCGCAGGAGGTTGCCGGGGTGGGGCTCGCCGTGGGTGACGACCCCGGGGACGGAGGTGAGGGCCTCGGTGGTGCGGTCGAGGTGGGCGAGGGCGCGGCGGAGGGCGGGGAGGTGAGTGGCCGTCAGGGTGCGGGCGGGCTCGGCGTACGGGCCGGTGGCCCAGGGGGTGGTGAGGGACGCGAGGGCGGCGTCGAGGCGGGGACGGCCGGAGAGGCCGGGGTGGTGGACGGGGGTGCCGGGTGGCGGGGCGGTGGTGTGGAGGCGGGACAGGGCGTCGAGGAGCAGGCGGCGGTCCGCGGGGGCCAGGCGGTCGAAGAAGCCGCCGGGGGTGCCGGAGGCGTAGGGGAAGACGCTGAGCGCGTAGCGCGGCGAGAGCCGGAGGGCGGTCTCGCCGTCGGGGGTGGCCAAGGGGGCGACCAGCAGGCCCAGGTGGCGCAGCGACCGGGCGGTGGACATCGCCGCGCGCAGCCCGAGGAGGGCGGAGTCGGGGTCGGGGCCGCAGTGGCTCTTGTGGGCGAGGTCCGCGACGGTGAGGAACCAGCGGCGGCCGTCGGGATCGGTGGCGGTCCAGTGGTGGTCGCCGAAGCCGACGGGGGCGTAGGCCAGGGAGGCGGCGGTGAGGCCGTAGGCGAGCAGGCCGGTGCGGAGCTGCTCGTCGTGGAGGTCGTCCGGTCGGGTCTTCACGCCATCGAGGGTAGTGAGCACGGGACGCCAGAGGGCCCGCCCCACCCCGGAAGGGGAGGACGGGCCCTGAGGAGGCGTCAGACCGCGCGGCGGCACGTCGTCCGACCATGGGTCCGGTCGACGGTCTACCGGCCGTCAGTCCGGACCGGGCGCCAAACCGTCGGACTGGACCCGGCGTCAGCCGAGCTTCGCGAGGGCGGCGTCCAGGCGGGCCAGGGTGCGCTCCTGCCCGAGGACCTCCATCGACTCGAAGAGCGGGAGGCCGACGGTGCGACCGGTGACCGCGACGCGGACCGGGGCCTGGGCCTTGCCGAGCTTCAGGCCGTGCTCGGCGGCGACGGCCTCCAGCTCGGTCTTGAGCGCGTCGGCCTGCCAGGTGGCCGCGGCCAGGCGGGTGCGGGCGGTGCGCAGCAGGTCGGCCGCGCCGGCCTTCATGGCCTTGTTCCAGGAGGCCTCGTCCTGGACGGGCTCCGGCAGGAAGAGGAAGTCGACCTGCTCGGTGATCTCGGAGAGCAGCGCGATCCGGGACTGCGCCAGCGGCGCCAGCACCGCGAAGGCCTCGGCGTCGAAGTCCTCGGCCGCCCACGGGGCGCGGTCGGCGGCCAGCCACGGCGCGCAGGCCGCGGTGAACTCCTCGACGCCCATCGCCCGGATGTACTCGCCGTTGAAGGAGCGCAGCTTGGCGACGTCGAAGAAGGCCGAGGCGGCGTTCACGTCGGCGACCCGGAAGAGCTGCTCGATCTCCTCGTAGGGGCGGATCTCGACGTCGTCCTTGGGGCCCCAGCCCAGCAGCATCAGGTAGTTGACGAGGGCTTCGGGCAGGTAGCCCTCGGCCAGGTAGTCCTCCAGGGCGACCTTGTCGCGGCGCTTGGAGAGCTTCTGGCGCTTCTCGTTGACGATCACCGGCAGGTGCGCCCAGACCGGCGGGGTGGCGCCGAGGGCCTCCCAGAGCAGCTGCTGCTTCGGGGTGTTGGAGAGGTGCTCCTCACCGCGGATGACCTGGGTGACGCCCTGCTCGACGTCGTCCACCACGTTGGCCAGCAGGAATACCGGGCTGCCGTCGCCGCGGGCGATGACGAAGTCCTCCATCGCCGAGTTGGGGAAGGCGGGCTCGCCGCGGATCAGGTCCACCACGACCGTGGTGCCCTCGTCCGGGGTGCGGAAGCGCAGCGCGCGGCCCTCGGCGTACTCCAGGCCGCGGTCGCGGCAGTGGCCGTCGTAGCCGGTCTGGGCGGAGCCGGTGCGCTCGGCGAGCTGCTCGCGGGTGCAGTCGCAGTGGTAGGCGCGGCCGGCGGCGTAGAGCTTCTCGGCGGCGGTGCGGTGCAGCGGGGCGTTGGCCGACTGGAAGTACGGGCCCTCGAAGGCCGCGTCACCCTCGTGGATGCCGATGGCGGCCAGGGCGCTGATGATGCCGTCGGTCCACTCGGGCTTGTTGCGGGCGGCGTCGGTGTCCTCGATCCGCAGGACGAACGTGCCGCCCTGCTGTCGCGCCGTCGCCCAGTTGTACAGGGCGGAGCGGGCACCCCCGACGTGGAACATGCCGGTGGGGCTCGGTGCGAAACGGACACGGACGGAACGGGATACCTCGGTCATGGAGGGAAGCCTACTGACTCCCGGGACCTTCCATGGTCACCGGGCCCCCTGACGCACCCCGCGCCCGGCGGCCGGACCGCCCTGGGTGCACACCCCGTCCCGTCCTCAGGACCAGCGCCGCTGCCCCGCCCGCCACTGCTCCACCCACTCGGCGAAACCCCACGCCGCACCCGTGGTCGGCACCGGGGTCACGCCCACGTCGGCCACCATCCAGACCTCGCCCCGGTGCGGCCCGGTGGTCACCAGCAGCCAGAAGGACTGGCCGTCCTCCGAACCGAGCACCACCGAGCCGTGGTTGAACGCGGCGTCGATGCGCGCATCGTCCGGGTTGTCCTCCTCCTCCCAGCACCAGGCGGCCCCGACCGGGAACGGGGCGGCAGGCCGGCGGCCGCCGGGCCCCGTTGAGGAGGCAGCCCCGAGATCGGGCCACTGGGCCGGGAGCAGACCGAGCGGCTGGAGGCCGCCGTCCTCGGCCGGGCCGAGGGAGCTGCCGTTGGCCACCTCGGCGACGAAGGACCGGTAGGGCTCGGGGAGGGTGACGCCGTGCTCGGTCTCCCAGGCGGCGACGGCCCGCCGCCCCAGCGGCGGCTCGCGCCACTCCGGGGGGAACGCTTCGCGCAGCGCGTCGAGGACGGCCGGACCGGGGGCGGGGTCGTGGATGTCGGTCACGGGGAGAGGGTGGCAGGCGCGACCGACAGCGGACCCGACGGGCCGTCAGGCGGGCGAGCGCGGCGAACGGTCACGGCAACGGACGGTCACGGCGGCGACGGGACCGGCGGGCCCGGGGCGGTGGCGCGTCCGCTCGGGGCGGACCGGGGCGGCGGCTCTTGGAACGGGCGGGTGGGCGGCACTAGGCTGCGCCGGTGCTGGCGGACCAGGGATTCCTCGGACGGGTGGAGCGGGTGCTGCGTCGGCCGCGGGTGACCGACTCCGTGTTGGCGGTGGCGTACACCGTGGCCGCGTTGGTGCTGGGGCAGGAGCCCGAGCCCGGGGACTGGCACGCGCCGGACGCCCGGGGCGCGCTGCTGACCGTGCTGATCGGCGTGGCGCTGGCGGCCCGGCGGATGGCGCCGGTGCCGGTGCTGGGCGCGACGGTGGCGGTCTGGCTGGTGTACATCGCCCTGGGGTACTGGCCCGTCGTCAACTCCCCCGCGGTACTGCTGGCGCTGTACGCCGTGGCCGTCTCCACGGGACGTGCGGCGACGGTGGTGTGCTCGGTGGCGGTGGGCGCGGCCTGGGTGGTGGCCGGGGTGATCTACCGGGAGCACGGGTCGATGTCCTCGGTCCTGGTGCAGGCGGTGGCGTTCCCGCTCGGGGTGGCGCTGCTCGGCCGGACGGCCGGGCTCGCGGCCGAACGGAGCGTCCGGCTGGCGGAGTTGACGCGACGTCTGCGGGCCGAGCAGGAGGCCCGCGCGGCGCAGGCGGTGACCGAGGCGCTCACGGAGGAGCGGGTGCGGATCGCCCGGGAGCTGCACGACGTGGTGGCGCACCACCTGTCGGTGGTCTCGCTCCAGGCCGGCCTCGCCTCGTACGTCTTCGAGGGCGACCCGAGGACCGCGCGCGGGGCGCTGGACACCATCGCGGGCACCGGCCGGGAGGCGCTGGACGAGCTGCGGCGGATGCTGACCCTGCTCCGGGTCGGGTCGGTCGGCGCCGAGGACGGGGTGGTGGAGGAGGACGAGGGCCCGGCACCGGGGCTGGGGCGGGTGGAGGAGCTGCTCGCCCGGGTCCGGGGCGCGGGCGTCGCGGCCGAACTCCTCTGGGAGGGCGAGCCGTTCGCCCTTCCGCCGGGGATGGACCTGTGCGTCTACCGGGTGATCCAGGAGGCGCTGACCAACGTGCTGAAGCACGCCGGCCCGGCCACCGCGACGGTCTCGGTCCGCTTCCGGCCGCACCACCTCACCGTCCGGGTGACCGACGACGGCGCGGGCCTCCGCGACAGCGCGGGCCTCCCCGGCCTCCCCGGCCTGCCCGGCATCCCAGGCGTCCCAGGCGTCCCAGGCGGCGCGGCCTCGGCCGGGCACGGACTGATCGGGATGCGCGAACGGGCCCGGGTCTACCGCGGCACGGTGAGCGCAGGGCCCCGCCCGGAGGGCGGCTTCGAGGTGCTGCTCACGCTCCCCGCTCCGCGCGGGCCGGAGGACGGGGAGGCGGCATCCAGGTCTGCTCTCCATTCGGACAGCTCGGACGCCGCGGGCGGGCCGCCCCTATGATCGGCGCGCCGGAGCGATCAAGCTCCACGCTCCCCCGCTCCACGTACCTCCAGGAGGTCCCCATGATCCAGCGAATCGGCAGCAACGCGCGCATGAGCGAGGCGGTCGTCCACAACGGCACCGTGTACCTGGCCGGCCAGGTCGCCGGTGACCTCTCGGCGGGCACCACGGAGCAGACCGTGCAGGTGCTGGCGAGCATCGACAAGCTGCTGGCCGAGGCCGGTTCGGACAAGACCCGCATCCTGCGCGCCGAGATCTTCCTGGCCGACATCGCCGAGTTCGCGCAGATGAACGAGGCCTGGGACGCCTGGGTGCCGGCCGGGGCCGTCCCGGCCCGGGCCACCGTGCAGGCCGCGCTCTACCACCCGGACGTCCGGGTGGAGATCGTCGTCACCGCGGCGGTCTGACCGCGCTGACGGCGGGTCACGGGAAAAACCCCTCGGCCGGTGCGGCGGAGCGCTGCTAGCGTCGGGGGCATGAAGCGCGCAGGCATGGTCCGCACGACGACGCCGGAGAACGTCCCGGCGCGCTGACCCATGACTGAGTCCGAAGCCCCGGGGCGAGTGCCCCGGGGCTTCGCCGTGTGGTCACTCGCTCCGCCGTACCGCGAGGAGACCGCCGTGCACGACCACCGCCGACTCGGCCGTGAGCTGGACCTGTTCGACACCGACCGCCTGATCGGCGCCGGGCTGCCGTACTGGCTGCCCGACGGCGCGGTGGTCCGGCACGCCCTGGAGGAGTACGTCCGCGAGGCGGAGCGCCGGGCCGGGTACCGGCACGTCTACTCCCCCGTGCTGGGCAAGCGCGAGCTCTACGAGATCTCCGGGCACTGGGCGCACTACAGCGAGGACATGTTCCCGCCGATGGAGCTGGGCGGCGAACAGGTGGTGCTGCGGCCCAGCCTCTGTCCGCACCATGCCCTCATCTACCGCTCCCGGCCGCACAGTTACCGGGAGCTACCACTGCGGATGGCCGAGCTCGGCGGCATGTTCCGGGCCGAACTCTCGGGCGTGCTCGGCGGGTTGACCCGGGTGCGGGCGATCCAGCTGAACGACGCGCACGTGTTCTGCACCCTGGAGCAGGTCGCCGGAGAGGCCCGGGCCGCGCTCGACCTGATCCGGCGGGCGCACCGGGACCTGGGCATCACCGGCGCCCGCTACCGGCTCTCGCTGCCCGGCCCCGGCGGCAAGTACGTGGCGGCGCCGGAGAAGTGGCGGCGGGCCACCGAGCTGCTGACCGAGGTGCTGAACGCCTCGGGGGTGGAGTACGAGGCGGTGGAGGGCGAGGCCGCCTTCTACGGCCCGAAGATCGACGTCCAGGTGGCCGACGGCGCCGGGCGGGAGTCCACCCTCTCCACCGTGCAGGTGGACTTCCACCAGCCGGAGCAGTTCGGGCTGGAGTACACCGGCCCGGACGGCGCGAAACACCGTCCGGTGATGGTGCACCGTGCGGTGATCGGCAGCGTGGAGCGGGTCGTCGCCCACCTGATCGAGCAGCACGGCGGGGCCTTCCCGGCCTGGCTGGCGCCCGTCCAGCTGGTGGTGCTTCCCATCTCCGAGGCCGAACTCCCGCACGCCGAACGGCTGGTGGCGCGGAGCCTGGAGGCCGGGCTGCGGGCCGAGCTCGCCGGTCCGGAGCTGGGGAGCCTGGGCGCGCGGATCCGGCAGGCTCGGCTGGTGCCCTACCAGGCAGTGCTCGGAGCCCGGGAGGCGGCGGACGGAGCGGTGGCCCTGCGGCTTCGCGACGGTCGGCAGGTCCCCGGGGTGTCCGTGGACGGCCTGCTCGCCCGGATCGGCGCGGTGGCCGCCGGGCGGTGGGCGGACCTGTGGGAGGAGGGCACCCCGCCGGCCCCCTGACGCCGCCCGCAGCGTAGGCCGCACCACCACCCGACGTGCCCGTCCGTCCGGCGTGCGCTGCGCGCAGCGCACGCCGAGCGCAAGGCGGCGGACAGCAGGCAGCGCGGACGGCAAGCGACGCGGCGGAGTCGATCACATGCGCGCGACACTCGCCGAGTTACAGCCCGCCTCACCGGTCGGCCCGTTGACGCTGCGCGCAGCGCACACCGGACGCCAGGCGTCGAACAGCGGACGGCACGGACGGCAAGCGGCTCGGCGAAGCCGATCACATGCGCGCGACACAGCCCACGCCACAACCCACCTCTCCCGTCAGCCCGTTGACGCCGCGCGCAGCGTGCGCCGGGCGGTGCGGACTCCACCACGCCGTTCACACCACGGTCCGCCCTTCCCATCACCCCGTCGGCTCCGCGCGCAGCGTGCGCCGGACGGCGCGCCGGAGCCAGTGGTGGGCTCCGTCAGCGGTGTGGCGGGGGTGCCAGGCCATGCCGATGGTCAGGGACGGGAGCGGAAGCGGGATGTCGAGCAGGTGGAGCCCGAGGGCCTCGGCGTCGTGGGTGAGGGGAGAGGCGGCGGCGCCGGGGAGTGCGGCGGGGACCAGGCAGACCAGGTCGCTGCGGGCGGCCAGGGTCATCGCGGCCAGATGGCCGGGCAGCACGACGCCGACCCTGCGCCGCAGGCCCCGCTCGGCCAGGGCCGTGTCGAGCGGCCCGCCGAAGCGGCCGCGCCGGCTGACCGCCACGTGCTCCGCGGCAGCCAGCCGGGCCGGGGTCAACTCCCCTTCCAGCAGCGGATGTCCGGGCCGGACGGCCGCCACCATCCGGAGCTCGGCCAGCTCCTCCACCCGGGTCTCCGGATCGACGTGGTCGATCGATCCCACCTCCAGGTCGATCCGCCCGTCGCGCAGGGCGGGCCCGGCCTCCAACTCCTCGGCCAGGACCCGGAAGGAGACCCCGGGCGCCTCCCGCCCGGCGAGCCGCAGCAGCCCGGGGGCGAGCGCCGAGCCGACCAGGTCGGCGGCCTGGAGGGTGAAGGTGTTGCTCAGCCTGGCCGGGTCGACGCCCGCGCCCGGGCTGAGCAGCGCGGCCAGGCTGCGGACCACGGCGGCGGCCTCCTCCCGCAGCTCCTGCGCCCGTGGGGTGGGGACCATGGTCTGCCCGGCCCGGACGAGCAGGGGGTCCTGGAGGACGCGGCGCAGTCGGGCCAGGGTGCGGCTCATCGCGGCGGGCGAGGTGTGCAGCCGCGCGGCCGCCCTGGTCACGCTCTGCTCGGCGAGCAGGGCGTCCAGGGCGACGGCGAGGTTGGCATCGAGGGCCGGGGAGACACCGCTCACCTGCATCATTCCGTTCCGGGCAATGATCACGTGCTGGGATTCCCATTGTGGCAGCACCTCGCGCCTCAGCAGGATGAGGGTCGTACCGACCGGCACCAACCGACCCACGAGGTTTTCATGATCGTCATCACTGCGCCCACCGGGAACATCGGCCGCCACCTGCTCCCCCTCCTCCTGGCACCCGCCGTCGAGGAGGAGGTGCGGGTGGTCGTCCGCGACCCCGCCCGCCTGCCGGCCGCCGCGCACGGCCGGGTCGAGGTGGTCACCGGCTCGCACGGGGACCGCGCCGTCCTGGACCGGGCCTTCGAGGGGGCGGACGCCGTCTTCTGGCTGGTCCCGCCGGACGGCTCCCGCACGCCCGAGGAGGCCTACGTCGGCTTCACCCGACCCGCCGTCGGCGCCCTCGCCGCCCACGGCGTCGGGCACGTGGTCGGGGTCTCGGCCCTCGGCCGGGGCACCCCGCTCGCCGACCGGGCGGGCCTGGTCACCGCCTCCCTCGCGATGGACGACCTGATCGGCGCGTCCGGCGTCAACTACCGCGCCCTGGCCTGTCCTTCCTTCTACGAGAACCTGCTGGAGGACGTCCCGTCGATCGTCGAGCGCGGCGTCTTCACCGACTCGGTCGACCCGTACCTGAAGGCGCCACTGGTCGCGGTCGCCGGCATCGCGGCGGCCGCGGCGGCCCTGCTGCTGGACCGCTCCTGGAGCGGCACCGGCAGCGTCCCGGTGCTCGGCCCGGAGGACCTCTCCCCGCTCGACCGGGCCCGGATCCTGACCGAACGGCTCGGCCGCCCGGTCCGCTACGAGCACCAGCCCTACGGGGAGTTGCACGCCGCCCTGGCTGGCTACGGCCTGGACGAAGACTTCGTCCGGGGCGTGGTCGAGATGAAGCGCGCCAAGGACGCCGGCCTGGACTCCGGCGCCGTCCGCTCCCCCTCCGCCGCCTCCACCCTCTCCTTCGCCCAGTGGTGCACCGACACCCTCGCACCCGCCGTCCTGGAGGCTTCCTGATGACCACTCACCCCAACACCACCCCGGTCACGGCGTTCATGCTGCTCAAGACCACGCCGGAGTGGCTCGCCCTGACCGTCGAGGAACGGCTGCACGCCTTCACCACCCAGGTCCTGCCCGCCATCGAGGCGCGGACCACCGGTGTTCGCTCCCGCTTCTACGACACCGAGTTCTACTCCTCCCGGGTCACCGACGTCTGGGTCTGGGAGGCCGACGACCACCACGCGTACCAGCTCCTGGTCGACGCGCTGCGCGAGACCCCGTTCTGGGACCGCTACTTCGAGGTCGTCGACCTCCTGGTCGGCACCGAGAACGGCTACGCCCGCACCTACGGGCTCGCCCCGGTGGCCACCATCACCACCTGAGCCCGCAGCACCCGTGCCGCCCACGCCGCCTGCGGACCATGGCCGGATGTGCCAGAAGCCCGTCATTGCGGACATCGGGCGGCGGGCGGCAGGATCGGGACATGCCCGCTCCGCACCGTGTGGTGATCGCCGCCTTCCCCGGGGTCGAACTCCTCGACGTCACCGGCCCCGCCGAGGTCTTCTCCGTCGCCTCGCGGCTCACCGGAGGCGCCGGGTCCACCGGGTCCACCGAGGCCGCCTACCAGGTACGGGTGGCCACCGCCGACGGCGGGCCGCTGACCACCTCCAGCGGGGTCCGGCTGCTGGCTGAGCAGGTACTGGAGCGAACTCGTCACCACGTCGTCCCGAACCCGAGCCCGCTCGGCCACCACATCACCGTCGACGAGATCATCAACTACGCCGAAGCCAGCTCGGCGACGCACGCATGAGGTGCGCCCAGCTGCGAACAGTTGGGCGCACCAAGCTATTTCACCGCGCGCGTTCGACGGCCCTCCGATGCTGAATCCTCAGTCAGCTCAGGAACGCCCCGCCGCCACTCCGCCTGAACCGCCCGGATCGATCGGATTCCGCTGATCATGGCCCTGCTCAACGACCAGCACTGCCTGAAGTCCCTCGGCCCGCCCGACCGACCCACCGTCCACCCCCACACGAAGCTCCAGCTCCCGGCCGCGAACCCGCCACTCACCTGGCACCTCTGCGCTCTCCCGAAGCCGTGGCACTGGGCCTCGAATGCCCACCTCGCCTTCGAGCCTGCGCCCGACTACCACCGGGAAGGCATCGCCCTGATCCCCGGCCTCGAAGTTCGAATGGTCGGTGCCCGGCCAATCACCGAATGGGGACCGCGCAACATCCCCGCCAACGAACCACGCCGGTCGCTCCGCCGCTTCAGCACCTGCCGCAACTGGCAGTTCGCGTGGTGGCTTCGCCTGCCCCGTGCCGCGCCGGACGTAGCCGTGGCTACTCCAGTGCGGCACGGGGCTGATCAACTGCCCTTGCTGTAGTTGATCATTGGTGCGGCGCGCTGCTTGGTGAGCCCAGTGGTAGAAATGAGGTACCTCAACCGAGAGACTTCACCATGGCCCCCACTCGAACCCGCCGAGCTCGCGTCGCACCGTCGAAAGTCGTTGCCGACAACGAGCGCGAGGCCGCAAGGTTCCTACGCGACAATCTCGGCGAGACCCTGACGGCATACGTGGCAGGAAGTGCGGATGCCCGCCTAGTCGCTGATTGGGCAACCGGAAAGAGGAGGCCGCCAGCAAGGGTCCGGGTTCGCCTGAGGGTTGCAAGTGACGTGTTTCAGCTCGTCCAAGCTGCCGAGAGCCCCCATACGGCCCGTGCATGGATGATTGGCTCCAATCCGCAGCTGAACGATCGTTCTCCGGCTGAAGCCCTCCATCGGGGACGTCTGAAGGAGACTCGGAGTGCCGCAGAATCCTATCTCGTTGGCGGCTGACGAATTAGTTGGGTGCTGCTCCCGCTCAATGCCAAAGCAGGGCGTTTGGCGAGTCGCACCGCTCGCTGACCCGCTACGCCCGAGTCGTATATCCGAGTCACAGTTTGATCAGCCGGGCGGCAATAGGTTCGACATTCTTGGATGTGGAATCTTGTACTTCTCCACCACGCTCCAAGGGTGCTTTGCTGAAACTATTGCCCGGTTTCGCGTGTCGGCGAAGATGCGTGCAATGGTGGCAGATGAATGGCGACAACGCGGATTCATGGAAGCTGGATCAGTTTCAGCGGAGTGGCGCGATCGCCGATGTGCGGTACGCGTCACTGCTGACCATCGGGCACAGTTCTTGGATGTCGAGAGCGCGCGGACCCATGACTACCTCACGACGGAGCTGGCGGAGCAGCTCGCCGCCCTGAAGATCGACTACCTTGATGTTCCCGTGGTGAGAGGGCCGGACCGACGTGTTACCCGGCAGATGTGCGCGTGGGCGAGGAGGGTCCATTCATTGCCTGGCGGTCCAGCATTCGGTGGTGTGAGATACATTTCCCGGCTCGGAGATTGGGAGTGCTGGGCTGTCTTCGAGGACACCGGACTTGTAGAGGCGGAGCGGATAGACATCCCTGTTGCAACACCCGAGTTGGTCGAGATCGCGCAGCTCTACGACTTGACCATCCATTAGTCGTAGGCAGCTGCCTGGTCGGCAGCGACGGATGCGATCATGGGTCCTGGCGTGGGGCGCTCCGGATGGAGGACCCGCGCCATGGCCCGCCACACGAAGGCGCAGCGCGCTGCCATCGCGCAGCGCCGCGCCGACGCCGTCGAACTACAACTGGCCGGCGTCGACTGGCTCACCATCGGCCGCAAGCTCGCCGCTGACCCGTCGATCAACACCGACCGGATCGCTTACCCCCAGGGCTATGGCGCAGACCTCTACGCCAAGGGCAAGGAGCCGCCGGACGACGCGACTCTGATCCGCTACACCTGCAAGGACGTTCAGCACGCCCTCAACGAGCGGTACACCAACCTCGGCGTCTCGGTCGGCGAACTGCGCCTGGTCCACCACATGCGACTGGAGCGCCTGTTCTTCATCGCGTTCCGCCGCGCGGTCAGGGACGGAGACCTCCCCGCGGTTGACCTGGCTGTCCGCATCCTGTAGCGGGACGCCCGGCTGCTCGGCATCGACAAGCCGACCCGCACCGAGCTGTTCGGCCCGGACGAAGGGACGATCACGCTGGAGGCAATCACCTCCGCCGAGCTGGCGCTGCTCATCGCAGCCACCGAGGGCGAGGACGGCTGATGGCGGGCCACACCGAACTCCTCTCCCAGTACCGGACGTTGCCGGCCGACCGGCGCCGAGCCATCGCCCCGAAGGCCTCGCCCAAGCTGCGCGTCGAGCTGGCCCGGGCCGAGACGGACATGGCCATGCGCCGCTCGCCGGGCTCGCTCGCCGCCGTACTGACCGCCAGGCGCGAGATGCAGGCCGAGCACCTGGAGAGTCTGGTGGGTGACGAGACCGGCATCGTCGGCATAGCGGCCGGCTACGACGAGAACCTGTACGTCCTCGACGACCGGTCCGGTTCCATGGGTGCCAGCGACTGGGGTCTCACCGCCTGCCGCCTGGCGCTTGAGTTGAAGGCGGACACCATCGTGGTCGAGTCCAACTACGGCGGAGACATGGCCCGTCAGGTAGTCACCCAGGCGTGGGACCAGCTGGCCCGCGAAGGCGTCACCCACGGTCTGCTGATGCCGATGATCCTGGAGGTGACCGCGAAGGTCGGCAAGAGGCTCAGGGCCGCGCCGATCGCCCAGCTGTACGAACAGGGCCGGGTGCACCACGTCGGCCAGTACCCGGAACTGGAGGGGCAGATAGTCACCTGGGTCGCTGGCATGGACAGCCCGGACCGGATGGACGCAGCTGTACACAGCCTCACCGAACTCGCCGACCCGGACCAGCTCGTGATGCTGCCGAAGGGCCTGGACGACGCCCGCCTCGACGGCCGCCGGTATGCGCCGAATCACCACAACAGGTTTACCGTCAACCAGCGCCAGCAGCCGCTGGTAGGTTCCCGATCATGAAGCTGAGGGGGAAGCTCGTCATCGCGGTCGTGGCCGGAGTCCTGGCGATCGGCCGGGGAGTGGTGTGGGTGGCGTAGCCTGACGCCACGTCACCCGCCGCTCGCCCGCAGCCGGGGACGCCGGAGTGGGACAACTGGAAGAAAGAGTCGATCGTGGCCGGGCGGCTCGCGCAGCTGGCCATCGTGCAGCGGGGAGAGGAACGCTCTCGCGACCTGTGCGACGCCGAGTGGAACAAGCTTCGGCCCGAGTAGCGAGACCGCCTCGACAAGATCGCGTTCGGCTCCAGCCGCATCCTCCAGTAGGCGGCCAGTGGGTAGTTCACTGAGAAGGCCACGGTGGCTCTGGTCCGTCGGGCAGAATCTCGCCGTGGATATCTGGATTCCGGCAATCGTAGGACTCGTTGGTGCTGTCGTTGGTGCGCTGGCGTCGTCCTGGACCACCTTGAGGTCGCTCGCCAAGCAGAGCGAGGCGGCTCGGGCTGAACGAATCGCGGCCGAGGAGGCAGCGGCCATCGACGCGATGCTGACCCGGATGTGGGATCTGGAGCAGCACGCCAACAAGACCTGGAAGTGGAACCCCTGGAAGCAGGAGGAAGACGAGGCCGAGTGGGACAGCTGGGGTGAGTCTCTGGTTGCCCTGCTCGGTCCGGTCTCTGTGATCATCGAGTCGGTTCACGGCGCCACTGCCCGCGAAGAGGTGCGCAAGGCGCTGGACACCATGCACGACTGGCAGACAGGGGTCAACGCGAGCGTCAAGCACCCTGGTGCCGTCGTGGCCGTGGGGGCCCGGCGGATCGTTGCGGTGCTCGGTGCGTACCGCCGAGGAGAGCAAATCCCCGCCGAGCCGAAGCTCCTTGCCGAGGTGAGGGCTGATTCCGAGATGTTGTCCGAGCTCGCTCGGGAGGCAGGCGCGTAGGCTGACCTTCGGTATGGGGCCTGGTTGCTCGGAGGGGCACTGTTGGCCTGCGCGAACTCGTCATCGGCGCCTGGAGCTGGCTGAACTACAAGCCGGTGATGACCGCCCCGATCCGCCGGGACTCGGGCCCGTTCGCGGAGTTGGCCGCCGGCTGGGTACCGCCGGAGGATCTGCGCCGACTCCAGGCGCACAAGCTGCTCGCCGCGTACGACAACAACCAAGCCGGGCAGATCGCCGCCGCCTCGGGTGACGACACCGGGCTGGAGCGGCGCGAGCTCGGCGACGCCGCGAAGCTGATCGACACCGCTCTCGGCTACATGTTCGGCTCCGAGCAGACCATCGTGGTGCCCCGGGCGGAGCACTCGGAGGACGAGGCACCGCTGACCGGCACGGTGGAGGCCCTGTCGGTGCAGAGCCGGTTGCGGGAGTGGGCGGAGAAGGAGCTACTGCTGCCCATCCAGCAGGCCGAGCGGTCTGCGGTCCGGTGCGGCAACACCGTGCTCACCCTGGCGTGGGTGCCGTTGAAGGGCCGCCCGATCCTGCGGGTGCGGTGAAGACCTCGCGGGTGCCCGGCGGAATCGACCCGACCAAAGTGCTCCCGTCGTCCACCGGCCCCCAGATCCGCTTCGTCTGAAAGGAGTTGACCGATGACCATCCAGGACCTGATCAAGGGCGTCGGCGCCCACGACCTCACCGCGTTCGCTCGCGCCATCCCAACACTGGCCGACTTCCTGCTCAGCAACACGCTGTTCCCGACGCTCGTGTCCCGCGAGGTGAAATGGCGCATCAAGCAGAGCGGACGGTACGTCAACCCCGCGAAGTTCCGGGCGTTCGACGCGAGCGTGCCGTTCGCCGACCGGCAGGCGTGGGAGTCCGCGCGGGAGGGCGCGCTGCCGCCGCTCGGCCAGAAGCTGGTCGTGGGCGAGCAGGAGCAGATCCTGCTGGAGCAGTCCCCCGGCGCCGACCAGGACCGCCGATCGAGCTGCTGTACGACGACGCGGAGCGCCACGTCGAGGCGATCCGCTCGCGGCTGGAGCTGACCGCCGGTGACGTGCTGCTCGACGGGAAGTTCAGCCTGGTCAACGAGAACGGCCTGACGGTCGAAGTGGACTTCGGCGTGCCGGCCGGCAACATGCCGGTCGCCCCGAAGCTCTGGTCCGACCCGACCAGTGACCCGATCGCCGACGAGCTCGGCTGGATCCAGTACCTGGACGACCTCGGCGTGCCCGAGCCCGCGATGGTGCTCACCTCCCGCCGCGCGGTCAGCCACCTTGCGAAGAACAACTCCTACCGGGCCGCGTACTACGGCTCGGCGAACCCGTCGAACACTCCGACTGCGACGCTGACTCCCCAGTAGATCAACGTCGTTCGAGGCAACTACGGCCTGCCGCCCATCACCTTCTACAAGGGGCAGGTGCGGGTGGACGGCGTCCCGACGAAGGTGCTGCCGGACGACCAGTGGATCCTCCTCCCGCCGGACCGGCAGAAGTGGGGCCAGCTCCAGTTCGGCGTCACCGCCGAGGCCCTGGTGCTCTCCCGGAGCTCCAACCCCGAGATCGACCGGGAGGACGCACCGGGAGGACACACCGGGCATCGCCATCACCCGCGGCGTTCAGGACGACCCCGTGCAGATCTGGACCGAGGGCGCGGCGGTCGGCATGCCCGTGTTGGACACCCCGGACGCCCTCGCGAAGGTGCTCAGACATGGCCCGACCTGCCGCTGCCGTCCACGTGGACCACCCCGTCTCGCGAGAGCGGATCGTCCTCCAGCCCGGTGACGAACCGGGCCCGGAGATCGCCGGGCTGATCACTAACCCGGATGTCTGAAAGGAGCCGCCCCCGGAGTCCGAGGAGGAAGCCAGCAGCAGTGATCCGGCCGACGCCCCGGACCAGCTGGTCGAAGCGGAGGTCCCGCCCGAGACCAAGGCGCCCAGGGCCCGCAAGGCTCGTGCCGACGCCGAGTAGTTGAGCATGCCCGAACCAGCACCCCCAGGACCCCGCCGAGCTCGCCAGCCGGTACGGACGCCTCGGCACGGCCCGCGCCGTCGCGCAGAGGTCCTGGCCGAGCGGCGCGCACGGCTGCTCGCCGACCCACTGCGCC
Source organism: Kitasatospora sp. NPDC001664 (assembly GCF_053596675.1). Taxonomy (NCBI): domain Bacteria; kingdom Bacillati; phylum Actinomycetota; class Actinomycetes; order Kitasatosporales; family Streptomycetaceae; genus Kitasatospora; species Kitasatospora sp. NPDC001664. The sequence continues at coordinate 5,875 of NZ_JBSFGS010000007.1, read as the reverse complement.
TGGTCGTGGACGGAGTGGTCACCCTGGAGCAGAGCGGCAACGTCACCGCTTTGCAGCGCCAACTCGCCTCCCTCCAAGATGCGGTGGGCCCAGATGAGGCGGTCGTGGAGGCCAGCACGGCGCCGTTCCTGGATGCGACCGCTCCCGTACCTGCGCGCAAGGGCCGGTAGGCTGCCGTGGTGTACGAGTGGCCGCCGTTGGTTCCCGGCGACGCGGACGAGGTGGCCCGCCGTGTCGCCGCCGTACTCGAGGACGCCTGGCAGAGACTCAACGAACGTCAGGTCGCTGTGCTGGCCGCGTTCGCCGACAACCGGCGGATACCCGACGTCCTGGCCACGCTCACCGAGTTCAGGGCGGAGTCGTCCTGCCCTCCCTGGTCATCTGGCTTCGCGAACCGACCAGATGACCATTCGTCAGACGGGCCCTGGCCAGCCGTCAGTGACCGGGGGTCAGTTGGCCGGAGAGGCGGGCGTGGAGATCGGCGCTCGGGGGGTTGAGGCCGGTGAGCTCGACGGTCTTGCCGCGCTGCGCGTACCTGGCGGTGACGGCGTCCAGGGCGGCGACCGAGGAGGCGTCCCAGACGTGGGCGCGGCTGAGGTCGATGGTGATCCGGTCCGGGTCGCCGGCGTAGTCGAAGCGGGTGAGCAGCTCGTTGGCCGAGGCGAAGAAGAGCGCGCCGTCCACCGCGTAGACCACCCGCCCGCCGTCCGGGTCGCGGACGGCGGAGAGCCGGGCGTGGTGGGCCACCCGGCGGGCGAAGACCGCCATCGCGGTGAGCGAGCCGACCACCACCCCGGCCGCGAGGTTGGCGGTGGCGACCACCACGACGACGGTGACCACCATGACGGCGAGCTCCCCGGCCGGCATCCGGCGCAGCGTCCGGGGCATGACGGAGTGCCAGTCGAAGGTGCCGACCGAGACCATCACCATGACCGCGACCAGGGCCGCCATCGGGATCTCGGAGACCACCGGACCGAGGAGCACGCAGAGCACCATCAGGAAGGCACCGGCCAGGAAGGTGGAGAGCCGGGTGCGGGCGCCGGAGACCTTGACGTTGATCATCGTCTGGCCGATCATCGCGCAGCCGCCCATGCCGCCGAACAGCCCCGTGACGACGTTGGCGACGCCCTGGCCGACGGACTCACGGGTCTTGTCCGACCGGGAGTCGGTCAGCTCGTCCACCAGCTGGGCGGTCATCAGCGACTCCAGCAGGCCGACCAGCGCCATCGCCAGCGCGTAGGGGGCGACGGTGGCGAGGGTCTGCGGGGTGAACGGGACGTCGGGCAGGCCCGGCAGCGGCAGCGAGTCCGGCAGCCCGCCCTTGTCGCCGACCGTGGGCACCGCGATCCCGGCGCCGAGGGTGAGGGCGGTGAGCGCCACCACGGTGACCAGCGGCGCCGGGACCACCTTGGTGAGCTTCGGGGAGAGGACCATCAGCACGAGCCCCACCGCCAGCAGCGGGTAGACCGCCCACGGCACGTGGGTCAGCTCCGGGAGCTGGGCCAGGAAGATCAGGATCGCCAGCGAGTTGACGAAGCCGACCATCACGGAGCGGGGCACGAAGCGCATCAGTCTCGCCACCCCGAGCGCGCCCAGCACGATCTGGAACACCCCGGCCAGGATCACCGCCGCCACCAGGTACCCGAGGCCGTGCTCCCGGTTGAGCGGGGCGATCACCAGGGCGACCGCGCCCGTGGCGGCCGAGATCATCGCCCGGCGTCCGCCGACCACGGCGATCACGACGGCCATGGTGAAGGAGCCGAACAGACCGACCTGCGGCTCGACCCCGGCGATCACCGAGAACGAGATCGCCTCCGGGATCAGGGCCAGCGCGACGACCAGTCCGGCCAGGACCTCGGTGCGCCAGACCCTCGGGTCCGACAGCCACTCGGGGCGGAGGCGGCCGGCCGGGGCGGGGGCGGGGGAAGACACGGGTGGTGCACCTCGTCGTGCTCGGGCCCGGCCCCGCGGTGGGACGGGACGGGGCGGTGCGGGTGGTCCGGCGGCGGGGCCGGGCAGGCAGTGGGTGACTCTACGGCCGCCCCCGGCGCCACCGGCCGCACCCGGGGCTACCCGACTCAACCCGCCCGACAGACCGTCAGGTCAGCCACCGGGCAGCGGCCCTGACGGCCCGGAATCCGCTACCGGCCGCCCCGGGCCCCGTGGCAGCATGCGCGCCATGGAGACGAACGGGGTGCCCGTCACCGAGGCGGAGGCGGTACGGGAGCTGCGGCGGATCGCCCACTCCTGGGTGGACGGCCGGCACGAGGAGCCGCGCCTCCTGATCGAGGCGGCACTCCGCGCCCTGGACGCCGGCCTCTACACGCCCTCGCTGCTGCACCTCGCGGCACTGATGAGTGCCGAACGCGACGAGGCCCCGGCCCTGTTCGACCGGGTGATGGACGAGCTCGGTTTCGGCTTCCGTCCGCCGCCGGGCTACTGGGAGGGCCGCCTGGCCCTGGCCGGCTGGTGGGCCGCGGAGGTCGCCGACGGCTGGCTCGACCCGGCCGAAGGCATCGCCCTGATCCTGGAGAACGTCGCGGACGCGTACGGCGACTGCGAGGAGCTGGCACCCGTCGTCGAGCTGATGGACCGGCTCTGGGACCGCACCGGCCCGCTCCCGCCTCCCGCCGCGATCGAGGCCGCGATGGTCCGCACCGCACGGGAGTTGACCCGCCGGATTCCGGCTCCCGACCGTTCGCCGGCGCACGGCCCGAATACGGATCCGATCTCCCGGCGGCAAGGTCAAGATCACCCAAAGTCATGACCAGCCGTACGGAAACACCGGACCGTCGCGACCGGACCAAACGGGCAAACGACCGAGGCCGGTTCCCCTCCGGTCCCGATCGTTGCCGGATCGAGATCTCCCGCGCCAGCGGGTGCTCACTCAGCGTGAGAGGTTGTGCGGCGCTCTCCGGAGCATGATCATCCGCACCCACTCACCAGGATCGATTTTGCCGAAGAATGCTCAGGCCCTATCCGCATCGGCGGGCAGGGCCTTCACCGTGTCAACGCTACGAAGGGTGTCCACGGTCGTGGTGCTCGGTCTGCTCGTGCAGACCGGCGCCGTGGTGGACGCGGTCGCGTCCTCGCCGAGGACGCCGAAGCCGGGCGCCAAGCCCTCCGCCTCGCCAACCGGGGTCGTCGGCGAGGCTCCTGACGAAGCGTCGGCCCTGCTGGCGGCGCGGCTGAACAAGCGCCGGATCGAGGTGACCGGTGCCCGCACCGCCACCACCACCCTGTGGGCCAATCCCGAGGGGACCCTCACCCAGGAGATCGCCGACGGCCCGCTCCGGATGAGGTCCGGCGAGGCCTGGGTCCCGGTCGACACCACTCTGGTGGAGCGGCCGGACGGCAAGGTCGCGCCCAAGGCCCACCCGGAGGGTCTGGAGTTCGCCGGCGGTGACGCGACCTTGAAGGTCGGCGACGCGCTCCCGGGCACGGAGGCCGCCGTCCGCGGTCTGCCGGGCAGCGGTGCGCCCGCTGCCGACCCCAAGGCGTCCGCGCCCGCAGCGGGCGCCGCGAAGCCCGCCGGGCAAGGGCTGGTGAAGCTCGGCAAGGACCGCGAGCAGGTCGAGCTGGGCTGGCTCGGCAAGCTGCCCAAGCCCAAGCTGTCCGGCTCCAAGGCCACCTACGTCAACGCCCGCCCGGGCGTGGACCTGGTGCTGGAGGCCACCCGGACCGGCTTCGAGCAGTACCTGATCGTCAAGGACCGCTCGGCGGTCTCCCAGGCCGGCACCCTCACCCTGCCGATCGACACCACCGGCTACCGGATCGAGCGCCAGGCCGACGGCGGCATCCGTCTGGTGGCCCAGGAGCCGGGCAAGGCGCCGGTCCGCATCCCGGCCCCGGTGATGTGGGACGCCGCCGTCGACGAGGGATCGGCCGAGCACCTGCACCGCGGGGCGGTCTCGATGGAGCTGCGCGGCGAAGGCGCCGGCGCCGAGCTGGTGTTCACCGCCGACGCCGCGTTCCTCGCGGACCCGAAGACCCGGTACCCGGTCACCATCGACCCGACGGTGGACCTGGGCACCACCTTCGACACCTTCGTGCAGAGCGGGACCAGCAGCGACCAGTCCGCGTCCACCGAGTTGAGGGTGGGCACCTACGACGGCGGATCGACCGTCGCCCGCTCCTTCCTCCAGTTCCCGATCTCCGGTTTCAAGGGGAAGCAGGTCCTGGGAGCCACCCTCAACCTGTTCAACTTCCACTCCTACTCCTGCACCGCCAAGGAGTGGGAGGTCTGGAACACCACCGACCCCTCGACCGGGACCCGGTGGACCAACCAGCCCACCTGGGGCAGCGAGTACGCGTACTCCTTCGAGACCCGCGACGTCGACACCGGCACCGACGCCCACCAGTGCGCCAACGGCGACGGCAGCGGGTGGGTCAAGGCCGACATCACCCGGCTCGCCTCGGACTGGGCCGGCACCGGCAACAACTACGGCTCCGTCGGCCTGAAGGCCGACAACGAGTCGGACACCGCGGCCTGGAAGAAGTTCTCCTCCGCCGAGGGCGGCGCCGTGCCGTTCATCTCGGTGACGTACAACTCCGTTCCGGCGACGCCCGGTTCGGTCGACGTCCAGCCCTCACTGCCCGGTGACCCGAGCTACACGGCCTCGGCCACGCCGCGGTTCCAGGTGCTGGCGGCGGACCCCGACGGCGGCAACATCGGCGTCAACATCGACCTGTGGAAGGGCTCCACCTTCCTGAACGGCATCTACCGCACCGTTCCGGCCAACAGCTACCTCCAGGTCACCTCCGCCGACCTCTCCTTCCCCACCCTGGAGGAGGGCGCCACCTACTCCGTGTGGGCCCGGATCAGTGACGCCAACTCCCAGTCCGGCTGGGTGGGGCGCTCGTTCGTGGTGGACACCGTCAAACCCGGTGCGCCGTTCGTCACTTCGCCGACCTACCCGGCCGACGGCCTGTGGCACGGCGGGGCCGGACAGGCGGGCCAGTTCACCTTCACCCCGCCGGCGAACACCACCGACCTGATCGGGTTCGTCCACTCCCTGGACGGCGGGGCACCGGTGACGGTCGCCGCGACCGGCACCACGAGCACCTCGATCACCCCGAGCACCGACGGCAAGCACACCCTCAGGGTGCAGGCCAAGGACCGGGCGGGGAACCTCTCCGACGCGACCACCTTCGCCTTCCAGGTGGGCCGCGCCGGTCTGACCTCGCCGGTCGACGGCAGCCGCAGCGCCAGGCGCGTGAAGCTCTCGGTGGACGCGCAGGCCGACCTCAAGCGGGTGGTCTACCAGTACCGCCGCGGCCCCGGGGCCACCGAGTACAACGTGCCGCTGACCAACCTCACCAAGGCGGACAACACCCCGGTCACCGACCCCAAGCCGCGCCTGGCCGACCTCGGCACGCACGCCAACTGGACGGTGGTCGACACCCTCGGCAACGTCGGCGGCGTGGTCCAGGTCCGCGCTCTGATGTTCCCCGAGGACGGCTCCGGCACCGGCACCGCCACCGGCTGGAACACCATGACGGTGGACCAGAACGCCGACGGCGCCGCCTCCGCCGCGCTCGGCGTGGGTTCCGTCAACCTGCTCACCGGTGACTACTCGCTGGGCTCCACCGATGTCGACGAGTTCGGCAGCTCGGTCAAGCGCATCTACTCCTCCCGCGGCCTCGGCCGTGGTTGGCAGCCCCAGGGCGAGCGTCTGACGGCCGCTCAGCGCCAGGTCACCGACCTGACCGGCTTCGTGGCCGGCCCGGCCGACGTCACCCGCTCCACCGTGCGCGGCCACGACAACTCCACCGACTCACTGCTGATCAAGCCCTCCAACAGCTGGGCGTCCTACGCCTCGATCGGCCCGGAGTACACCCTGGGCCAGGGCATGAAGCCCGGCCGGACCTACCG